>NZ_JABMIU010000050.1:0-263 GCF_013332495.1 Brevibacillus sp. HB1.2
CTTATACAATTGATTCGAGACCAAGATACTCCCTTGTTTCTAACATGTTGGAAGATGCCTTTAAGCGCCTAACCGACAAAGATAATCTCTTGATCCATACGGATCAAGGATGGCATTACCAAATGGGCAAGTACCAACAGGCATTAAAGGAAAAGAAAATCACACAGAGTATGTCACGAAAAGGGAACTGTTATGACAATGCTGTGATGGAGAGTTTTTTTGGCATTTTAAAATCGGAATTTTTATATACACAGCAGTTTGAA
>NZ_JABMIU010000051.1:0-259 GCF_013332495.1 Brevibacillus sp. HB1.2
GTGAGACGAACTTAGCAGGCCATCCTTGCATTTCCGTAATTACTAAAAGTACTTACAGTTAATATCTTAGCAATTTCATGCAATATCCAGTTTTCAAGGAGCATATTTATTCTTTTGGTGGAGCTGAACGGGATCGAACCGATGACCTCCTGCTTGCAAGGCAGGCGCTCTCCCAACTGAGCTACAGCCCCATCACTATATAAGCGAGGGTTATACTCCCTCAAAACCGGAAAGAAAATAATCTGTGATTGGTACTCCA
>NZ_JABMIU010000052.1:0-251 GCF_013332495.1 Brevibacillus sp. HB1.2
GGGCCTATAGCTCAGTTGGTTAGAGCGCACGCCTGATAAGCGTGAGGTCGGCTGTTCGAGTCAGCCTAGGCCCACCATATAATTCCCCAGTATGGGGCTGTAGCTCAGTTGGGAGAGCGCCTGCCTTGCAAGCAGGAGGTCATCGGTTCGATCCCGTTCAGCTCCACCAAAAAAGTTTTAAAAAAGTACTTGAAAGTGAATAAGAAGATGTGCTACATTATTCCTCGTCACTTTTGAGAAATAGTCAAATC
>NZ_JABMIU010000053.1:0-249 GCF_013332495.1 Brevibacillus sp. HB1.2
ATGTTGCCACAAGACGTGGCGCTTTTAACTGACCTTCCTTGTCCGTTAAATATGAGTGGTGGAGGCTGACGGGATCGAACCGCCGACCCTCTGCTTGTAAGGCAGATGCTCTCCCAGCTGAGCTAAGCCTCCAAATCACCTACGAAGATGTAGGGATTTTTCTAGGTGACCCGTAGGGGATTCGAACCCCTGTATGACAGCGTGAAAGGCTGCTGTGTTAAACCGCTTCACCAACGGGCCATTTTCATA
>NZ_JABMIU010000054.1:0-234 GCF_013332495.1 Brevibacillus sp. HB1.2
AGCTCTCGAAACGACAATGCGCTAGTTCTTGAGACTTTCAAGAAAGCATTTAAAACACAAAAAGACGTGACTGGTGTGATCGTTCACAGCGATCAGGGTCACCAGTACACGTCCCATGCATACCACGACATGCTGCCTACGGTTGGCGCCCAGATCAGCATGTCACGACGAGGTAATTGCCTAGACAACTCCTCGATGGAAAGCTTCTTTTCTCATTTGAAAACCGAAGCTCTA
>NZ_JABMIU010000055.1:0-204 GCF_013332495.1 Brevibacillus sp. HB1.2
GAGCCATTAGCTCAGTTGGTAGAGCATCTGACTTTTAATCAGAGGGTCGAAGGTTCGAGTCCTTCATGGCTCACCAGTTTTTTAAAACGAGAGATTGAATTTTATATGCGGTCGTGGCGGAATGGCAGACGCGCTGGCTTCAGGTGCCAGTGGTGGCAACACCGTGGAGGTTCAAGTCCTCTCGACCGCACCAAGAAATTTCTT
>NZ_JABMIU010000006.1:0-271375 GCF_013332495.1 Brevibacillus sp. HB1.2
CGAAGAGAGGAGTCAATCCACTGGATTGGCTCTTTTTCCTATAAGAGAAGGGGAGCACATGGAACCAAAAGCAGAGAAGAAATATGAAGCTGACATGTACGAACCGATTCGGAATTATTTTGTCACACAAGGATATGACGTTTTTGGTGAGGTCAAGCATTGCGATTTAACGGCCATCAAAGGCGAGGAACTGATTATTGTTGAGTTTAAGCGCAACCTAAGTGTGGAGTTGCTCATACAGGCAACCAAGCGACAACGCTATACCGATTTTGTTTATATGGCAATCCCTAAGCCCAAATACAAATTGTTTTCGAAAAAATGGCAAGATATATGCTACTTGGTTAGACGCCTCGAGCTTGGTCTCATTCTCGTGTCCTTTCCAAAAAGAGGGCCGGCAGTCATGGAAGTAAATATTTCACCGGGACCGTTTGATCGGGTAAAAAGCAAGCAATTCAATCAAAAAAAGCGAAACCGCATCATTGAAGAGATGCGGGGAAGATACGGCGATTACAATGTTGGCGGCAGCTATCAAACCAAGCTCATGACGGCATACAAGCAGAGCTGCATTCAAATCGCGACGTTGCTTCAGCAGTATGGGCCGTTATCGCCTAAAGTACTCAAGAGTAAAGGGGCGGGGGAGAAAACCTCGTCGATTCTTATTCAAAATCATTATGGATGGTTTGCTCGAGTGCAACGAGGGCTGTATGCGATCACTCCGACAGGAGAGAGAGAAATCGCGGAATATCCTGAGCTTATTGCTCACTATCGTGAACAGGCAGAGGAAATACACGATACGCTTACTGTGGATTCAGAGTTGCCGTCTTCATCAACTACCGAGGGACAAACCAGAAAGAAAAAACAAAGGCAGCCTGCTGTGAAAGAATGACAGGCTGCCTTTTCCTATTGAAGGGATGAATTAGTTCGCGATCCATTCTGCTGTCATTTGCCCCACCAGTGCACGCCCAGCCACAATGTCTGGATGGAACTGAATCGTTGCGTTTTGGCGGACGAATTTCACCTGTTGAATGGCATCCGATAACGGCTGTTCATTCTTCAGCTTCCCCCGAGCTTTTGCGATAGAAAGTCCAGCGACAGTGCCTTGAGCCATTGCCACTTTAGCACTTTCAATTCCCGTGATATTGCCGGCAACATAGAGTCCAGAGACTGGCGTTCGCATGCTTTCATTGTGTAAGGGGACATGCCCGCCCAAGGAGGGAACATAGGCAAAAGGGCACCCGGCAATCGCTGCCAATTCGGCGAGTGGGCTTAATCCACCTGCGATACAGACGAAATCAGCTGGAATGACTTGTTCAGTTCCAGCTATGGGTGAACCATCGGCGGCAACTCGGGCGATACGGACACCCTCGACTTGAGAGGTACCGACGATCTCCAGTGCTGCTGTTCGCAGTTGAATCGGGATGTCCCACATAGAAAACCCGTTTGAGGGGTAGAGGGACACTGCCAGCTTTTGCATCCATGAACTTCCCATTACTTTGCTCCCCATCCGAATCATCAGAGAAGGGGCAAGATGGGCGACGCGCAATAAAGATTGCATCACTGCTTGTGGTTGTCCCGCAGTGCCACTGACAGTCGTACTAGATGGGAGAATCATTCGATCCAACGCAATTCCAGCCAACTGCAATTCCCGGGATATCGCCACCGATAAGATATTAATTCCAATGACTACCCCGCGTTGTCCTACTCGCACGCGCTGCACATTTGTCATGACTTGAGCAGCTCCGATGGACATCACGCCAGGTAACGTCCACCCTGGCACGGGTACGGCTGCTTCAGAAGCCCCCGTTGCGATCAGGAGCAATGGGACTATCATTTCCCCCTGTGTCGTAGAGACGACCCAGCCACTCTGGGATTGCGTCAAATGGAATACGGAGACGCCGCAACAGAGCTCTACACCGAGATGTTTCGCTTCCTCCGTGAGCCGGGCTGCCTCATCCAGTCCATTCCACCACACACCGTCCGGTTCTTCGTGAAGCTGTCCAAGCAAGCGGCCCCCAGGGCGATAAAACTCATCGACTACACGAACAGCCAATCCCTGCCTGGCACTTGCAATTGCTGCAGATAAGCCTGCAGGACCAGCCCCGATGATGAGAAGGTCGATCATGCACCATGCCCTCCTTTTTTCAAAGGGGTAGGAAGGATTGAACCCGCATTCACTTGCATGCCTTCCTGCACAAGCGTCATACAAGCACGCACGGTGGGAACACCATCTACATGGACGCGACATTCATAGCAGTGACCGATATTGCAGTAAATTCCTCGAGGTGTTCCCTTTTCCTCATGCACCCGAAGCGTACGGACCCCTGCGGCCAATAGGGCTCCCGCAATCGTCTCGCCTTCGTAAGCCGTATAGACAGAGCCGTTATAATAAAAAGGAAGCTGCTTTCTGTCACCAAGTGAACCGAGGACCGGATGGTGATCAATTCGTTGGCTCATGTCCGTTGCCCCCCAATCGTTTGAAATGAGACAGGACGGATAGGCGGTTGGTATCCAAGAGGTACAGTATGAGAAGGCGCTTGGCCAGTTACTTGCTGAATGACCTGATCGATCAATGTACGGCAGGTTCTCCCACCGCAGCAGCCCATTCCGGCTCTGGTCCGTAGTTTCAGCTCGCGTGCGGTACATGGATAGGTTTGGGCGGTCTCTACCAATTCAGCGAGAGTTACTTCTTCACAACGGCAGATAATCAATGGATGCGATTCCATGATGATGCCTCCTTTCATTCTTGCTTGATGAAAATGCAAGTGTCGTGCCATGGAGAACCGAGTGAGATCGTCCTGACTGGCACAATACTTGCTGAATATTCTCAAAGAACGAGCCTAATCACGACAAACAAAAGAGGGATGACAGAGATGGAAAAAGTAACAAGACTGCGTGAGCAATTCGATTCACTTGGGATTGACGGGATTTTGATCACCAATGGACAAAACCGCCGATACCTCACAAACTTTACAGGTACATACGGAGTTGTCCTCATTTCAAGGGACCAGGCCAAGCTCTTCACAGATTTCCGTTACACAGCCCAAGCGCAAGCACAAGCAACAAGCTTTGAGATCGTTTATTTGCCGACAAAAGAATCCGTATACAGTGAAGTAGCGCGCCAGGCGGAAGCGATGGGGATCAACCATCTCGGCTTTGAGGAGGAGAATGTCTCGTTTGCCTTGCATCGCAAATACAGCGAGGCCGTCCAAACAGCATTCATTCCGACGTCAGGTGTCATTGAGGGATTGCGGATGATTAAGACAAAGGAAGAACTGGCGATCATCAGAACGGCTGCGCAAATCGCCGATGCGGCATTCTCTCATATTACGTCCTTCTTGCGCCCCGGGATCACAGAGCTTGCGGTGTCTAACGAATTGGAAATGTTCATGCGAAAAGAAGGGGCGTCGGGTTCTGCTTTTGACATCATTATTGCTTCTGGTTATCGTTCCGCACTTCCGCATGGCGTAGCGAGTGAAAAAATGATTGAAGCCGGAAATATGGTCACGTTGGACTTTGGTGCATTGTACCAAGGGTATCGCTCTGATATTACCCGAACGGTTGCTATTGGCACTCCTGATGAACAGCTCAAAGCCATCTACGAGATCGTTTTAGAAGCACGCAATCGGACTGTTGCAGGCATTCGTCCTGGTATTACCGGGAAAGAGGCAGACGCTTTCTCAAGGGACTACATTACGGAGCACGGCTATGGCGAACGATTTGGGCATGGGATGGGCCATGGAGTGGGTCTCGATATTCATGAAGAGCCATTTATGTCCACACGTTGTACCGCTGTTCTTCAAGAAGGCATGATTTTGACCGTGGAGCCGGGGATTTATATCCCAGAGCTTGGTGGGGTCCGTATCGAAGACGATCTGGTTGTTACAGAGAGTGGCAATGAGGTCCTTACACATTCACCGCGCGAATTGATCATTTTGTAAATCGAGAGACAAAAGCCTTGGCCGAGTAAGTGGGCTGAGGCTTATTTTGTCTAATAGCGGTGTCTAAGATTTGAAACACAACAAGGCATACAGTGTACAAAAAAATTTACAACAACTCACTCTAGAATAAAGAGACTGCCGCCTTCCATTTTGGCATACCTCTTGCATTCTGATAATTCTGAAAACCAACACATAACGACTGAACAATGGGGGTTGATCGAATGAAAAAAAGTATGTTCGCAGTAATGAGTAGCCTAGCAGTCATGGGATTAGCGTTAGCAGGATGTGGAGGAGGACAGCCAGCAGCGAAGCCAGCCGAGCAAGCATCACAGACTGGACAGTCGAGCACGCAGCCAGCACCTGTCACCACGTCTAAAGAACCAGCAAAAGCACAAGTTTTACGCTGGAATCTTCACTCCGAACCACCTACAGGTGATCCTGGACTTGCGGAAGACACGACTTCTGCTGCCATCGTCAAAGCAGTTTTTGATGGACTGACACGCATCGGGCCTTCGGGCAAGCCGGAGGAAGCAGTAGCTGAGAAGATTGAAGTATCGAGTGATATGAAAACATACACCTTCAAGCTGAGAGACTCCAAGTGGAGCAACGGAGAACCGGTCACAGCCCACGACTTCGAATACGCGTGGAAGCGAGCTCTCGATCCGAAGACAGCGTCTAATTATGCCTACCAGCTCTATTACATCAAGAATGCGGAGAAGGCCAACAAAGGGACTGGCAGCTTGGAGGATGTCGGCGTAAAAGCATTGGATGACAAGACCCTCCAAGTAGAGTTGACGAATCCAACCCCGTTTTTTCTGGAGCTAACCGCCTTCCAAACTTATTTCCCGGTAAATAAAAAGGTAGTCGAGACAGATGAAAAATGGTCTGGAGAAGCCAAAACACACGTAGGAAATGGTCCATTCAAAATGGAGTCTTGGGAACACAAAAGCAAAATGGTACTCGTGAAAAGCGACAACTACTGGGACAAAGATAGCGTCAAGCTGGACAAGATCGAGTTCTCGATGGTGGAGGATGAAAACACAGAGCTGTCCATGTTCGAAAATGGCGAGATTGACTGGGCAGGCAGTCCGTTAAGCTCGCTGCCAACAGATGCGATGCCAGCGCTTAAAGACAGCGGAAAGCTGCAAGTGAAGCCTGTCGGTGCTACTTACTGGTACAAGTTCAATACTGAGAAACCTCCGTTCAATAACGTGAAGATTCGTAAAGCTTTTGCCTACGGCATTAACCGTCAAATTTTGATCGACAACGTACTCCAAGCGAATCAGCAGCCAGCAATGGCAGCAGTTCCTCCGACAATGGGACTCAATACAGGCGGTTATTTCAAAGACAATGATCAAGAAACGGCCAAACAGCTGTTAGAAGAAGGAATGAAAGAGTTGGGCATCTCTAAACTGCCGCCGATCAAGCTCAGCTACAACACGTCGGAAGGGCATAAAAAGATCGCAGAAGCGATTCAGGACCAATGGCGCCAAAACCTTGGAGCAGAAGTGAAGCTGGAAAATCAAGAATGGAAGGTGTACCTCGAGACCATGCACGAGGGCAACTATCAGGTCGGGCGTCTTGGCTGGTCGGGTGACTTCAACGATCCGATCAACTTCCTGGAGCTGTTCAAGGAAAAGGACGGAGGAAACAACGATACGCGTTGGGAGAATCCGAAGTTCAAAGAGCTGTTGAACCAGTCAGCCACAGAGAGTGATCCGGAAAAGCGCAAGGTGATTCTGCGTGAAGCCGAACAAATCATGATGGACGAAATGCCGATTATGCCGATCTACTTCTATACGCATACATGGGTGAAGAATGACAAGGTAAAAGGAATCTTCCAGGATGGTCTAGGTGCAATCGACTGGAAATGGGCATCAATCGAATAATATTCGAATGGGGGATGGGCTATGAAACAATGGGGAAGTGTGATCGTCGCAGCGATGTTGACTCTAACGCTTGCTGTAGCGGGATGTGCCAATCAAGGATCTTCTTCTGGTGGTGCAGACGCTAGCGAGATACTCGTCGGTGTGATTTTACCAGTAACTGGTAATAACGCAACGGATGGAAAAGACATGCAAAACGCCATCGAAATGGCTGTCAAAAAAATAAACGACAGCGGTGGAGTTGTTGGAAAAAAATTGAAGGTCGAAGTGGCTGATGATGGCTGCGATCCACAAATGGCGACGACAGCAGCCAATAAGCTGGTCTCCCAAAACGTAGTGGCTGTCGTCGGTGGCTACTGCTCAGGCGCGACACTACCCTCATCGGGTGTATTCAAAAACGCCAACATTCCCATGATCGTTCCCGCAGCCAACTCAGCTAAATTACCCGCTCAAGGCTATGACACCCTCTTTTTGATCAATGGCCTAACCCCAGACCAGGCACAAACCGCAGCAGATTATATGGCAGTGAACCAGGCGAAAAAAGTTGTGCTCATCCATGATAATTCTGCCTACGCGAAAGACTTGGCTGATTTTGCCAAAGCGTCCGTTGAAAAATCCGGAGGTACTGTCATTGCGTATGAAGCAATCAATCCAGAAGAAAAAGATTTCAGTGCGCTGGTAACCAAAATAAAAGGCCTCCAGCCGGACGCGACGTATTTTACCGGCTATTATGCGGCAGGCGGACTCATGGTCAAGCAATTCAAGCAAAAAGGCGTATCTGGTCTGTTCTTCGCAGGCGATGGCTCATTCAGTGAGGACGTCATCAAGATTGCAGGCGCAGACAATGCGGAAGGGCTTTTGATCACCGCGACACCTACAGCAGAATTCATCGAGGGAGCAGAAGCGTTCACTTCTGATTACAAGCAGACGTACAACAACTTGGCACCGGGTCCTTTCTCTGCGTTGAGCTACAATGCGGTCAATCTACTGGCAGATGCGATCGGACGAGCGAACTCGACTGATCGTGACGCCATCAAAAAAGCGATCAAAGAAACAAAAGATTTCAAGGCACTCGGTCAATCAATCTCGTTTAATGCCCAAAATACGCTGGATACCTCCAACTTCGCCGTCTTGAAGGTGACGGGTGGCAAGTTCACGTTAGCGAAGTAGGGCATACGTCAATCTTGCTTCAAGTAAGGATGGTGGAGGAATGGACATTCTCGTCCAAACGCTGGCGGACGGACTGGTCATCGGTGCTTTTTACAGTTTGATTGCATTGGGCTACACAATGGTTTTTGGCATTATCAAGCTGCTCAATTTCGCGCATGGCGATTTGTACATGCTTGGTGCATTTGTCGGATATACCTTGCTCAGCGTGCTCGGCGGAGACTCTTCCGGAGCGGGCTTGATGGGAATATTGATTGTCTTATTGCTGACGATGGTGATTGTCGGCGTCATCGGGATGGGGATCGAGAGGGTGGCTTATCGACCGCTCCTGTTGGCTCCACGACTTTCTATCCTGATTACGGCAATTGGTGTCTCTCTCTTTTTGGAAAACGGCTCGATGATTGTTTGGGGTGCGCAGTATCAAGTGTATCCCTTGCAGCTTTCTCACGACGGAATTAGCCTCTTAGGGGCCAAAATCACGTATGTCCAAATCGGTCTTGTCTTCATCTCTTCGCTTTTAATGCTGGGCTTGCATCTTTTCATCAATCGCTCCCTGTACGGCAAGGCTATGCGGGCGATTGCGCTCGATCAGACGGCTTGTCATTTAATGGGCATCCATGTGCATAAAGTCATTGGCTTGACCTTTTTCATTGGTGCTTCGCTCGCAGCAGGTGCAGGCACGATGGCAGGTGCTTATTACGGAACCGTCAATTTCATGATGGGCTTTGTCATTGGACTCAAGGCGTTTACGGCGGCGGTTTTGGGGGGAATTGGCAGCATTCCGGGCGCGATGTTGGGTGGGCTGCTGCTCGGGATGATGGAGACAGCCGGAACATTTATTTTCGGCGGTTCATGGAAGGACGTCGTGGCGTTTTCTTTGTTGATCTTGATTCTCGTATTGAAGCCAACGGGGATTATGGGTGAGAAAGTGACAGAGAGGATGTAGCGGATGAATCCATCTCGAAAAAAAATCGCTGTTGTCCTGTTGCTCGCCGTCGCGTGTGTACTGCCGTTTCTGTCCAACAACTACTGGCTGGATGTTGCGACACTTGCCTTGTTTTACGTTGTCTTGGCCCAGGGGTTGAATGTGGTAGTCGGCTTTGCTGGATTACTCGATTTGGGCTACGCCGCCTTTTTTGCGGTAGGAGCTTATACGACAGGCATTCTGATGACGGTGTATCAATGGTCGTTTTGGCTGACCTTGCCTGTGGCCATGATATTTGCGGCTATTGTGGGTGTGATCATCGGTGCGCCGACACTTCGACTGCGCAGTGACTACTTGGCAATTGTCACCCTCGGATTTGGGGAAATTATTCGTATTTTAGCGATCAATCTTACTATTACCGGATCAGCTTCAGGCATTTACGGAATCCCACGTCCTTCTATTGGGGGCTATGTTCTTGGAGGCCAGATCGACTTTTACTATTTGATCTTGATCATTGCTGTTTTGGCGGTCGTGGCTGTAAAACGGTTGGGCACATCTCGCATCGGCAGGGCGTGGATGTATATCCGCGAAGACGAGGATGCTGCCGAGGCGATGGGCATTAACCGGATCAATATGAAGCTGTTGGCGTATTCGATCGGAGCTGTCATCGGGAGTCTGGCTGGTTCTGTTTTTGCTGTCAAAATGAGTGCGATTGCGCCGCTCAGCTTTAGCTTTACCCAGTCCATCATGATACTCCTGGCAGTGGTATTGGGAGGCTTGGGCAGCATTCCTGGCGTCGTCTTGGGTGCCGTGCTGGTCATTGCCTTGCCGGAGCTGCTGCGTTCAGTGGAAGATTGGCGGTATTTGATCTTCGGCGCCGCGCTGGTCGCGATGATGCTGTTTCGCCCCCAAGGACTGTGGCCTGCCCGCTATGAGATGAAACGAGGCGCTAGACGTAGCAAGACCGAGGAGGCTACGGAAGGGGGCAGTGGTAATGACGTCAAGCTTGACAATGAAAAATGTAACGCTTAAATTCGGTAGTCTGACTGCGGTAAACGATTTGTCTTTTGATATCAGCGCAGGCTCGATCAGCAGTATCATTGGCCCGAATGGAGCGGGGAAAACATCCGTCTTCAACATGATCACCGGATTTTACCGTCCGACTGCGGGGCAGATCATCCTTTCAGGCAACCAGCTCGTAGGAAAAAAGCCAAGCCAAATCACACGGCTCGGCATGGCGCGAACGTTTCAAAACTTGCGGCTGTTTCCGAATTTGACGGTCTTGGATAATGTCAAATCAGGCATGCACAGCCGCACGAGCCAAACCGTCTGGGGAGCACTCTGGCAGACAAGGGCACAGCGCCGAGAGGAACAGTTGATCGAGGATACGGCAAGGGACTGCCTTCGCTTCGTGGGGATGGAAGACAGTTGCTGGCGCATTGCCAAAAACTTGCCGTATGGCGCCCAGCGGTATTTGGAAATCGCGCGAGCCTTAGCTACCAAGCCGCGAGTGCTGCTCCTCGATGAGCCTGCTGCGGGGCTGAATTATGAGGAGAAGGAAGACCTGATTGCTTTGATCAAGCGAATCCGCACCCATTACGAGTTGACAGTGTTGATTATCGAGCACGATATGGGTTTGATCAAAAAAATTTCGGAAAAAGTAATCGTCCTCGACTACGGACAGAAGATCGCAGAGGGAACTCCCGAGGATGTGCTTAGCAATCCGCGTGTCGTAGAAGCCTACCTGGGAAAGGAGGAGGAGGCGATATGACACCACTTTTGACAATCCGCGGCATTCATTCGTTTTATGGGAAAATTGAAGCGCTTAAAGGCATTGACCTACAGGTGCATGAAGGAGAGATTGTCGCACTGCTAGGAAGCAATGGTGCAGGCAAGAGCACGACACTCAAAACGATTTCTGGAATCGTTCGACCAAGCAGTGGAGATGTCTTGCTTCATGGACAGAGTCTCGTAGGCTGGGCTCCTCACCAAATTGTCGAGGCAGGCATCATCCATGTACCAGAAGGCAGGCGGATTTTTGCTGGATTGACTGTGCGTGAAAACTTGGAGCTAGGCGGTTTTACACAGCGAAAAGAGAAGGCGGCCATCGCAGAGGGGATTGAGCAGGCTTTCGCGCTGTTCCCTCGATTGAAGGAGCGGAGTGAACAAATGGGAGGAACGCTGAGCGGAGGCGAGCAGCAAATGCTCGCAATCTGCCGCGGTCTCATGGCACGTCCAAAGCTCTTGATGTTAGATGAGCCGTCGATGGGGCTCGCCCCGATTATTGTGGTTGAGATCATGAATATAATCAGAGAAATAAACAGGCAAGGCACGACGATCCTTTTGATCGAACAAAATGCCAAGGCAGCGTTGAAGCTTGCTCATCGCGGCTATGTAATGGAGACAGGGCGCATCGTTATGGAAAATAAAGCAGACGTGCTTCGGGCCGACGATTCAATCGTCAAGGCGTATTTGGGCGCGTAAGTAAGTGCCCGATGACAAAGGAGGAATCAACCATGGAATTGATCCGTATTTTGTCTGAGGTGTTGCCGCCCAAAGAGGGGCGAAGGTTTCCTGATTTTTGTTCGAGGTGGCGTGCGTTTTTGGCGTGTAAAAAGCGGCTGTAGTGGAGGGAAGAAGCGTATTTCCAGTCTGCGCTTCGGCCTACGCCCCGCAAGGGGGATTGACTGTCCGCTCCGGAATGAATGGCGGGAGCGCTTCAAACGTAGAAGTTTCGAGGAAGGATTCCATAAGTGAAGCTGAAAACCCCCGCCATTCATTCCTGCGCTGGGGCGGGCTCCAGAGGCGCTTGGACTGGAAATCCACTTCTTCTTACGCAGCTTTGGTAACACATAATTGTAAGTCGATTCAAGAAGGAAAAACGCCTGTTCACGAGCATTGAGTCATCAATACGAACCACAAATGCTTCACGATCATGATTCGATAACTCAAGATGATCAGTTAGCACATGTAATCTACCTTGATCACCCCCAAAAACGGTTTGAAAAGCTGGATGTACACAAAACAGCTCGAAAAGCCCTGTCACATGTTTGGAAGGAGACCGCCCGAACGAAGAGAGGATACAGGCGACTGGAAAACATGTGGCAGGGCTTCCCCATACACAACCGTTGACGAGCAACGTATTTTCTTTTTTACTTACCCAATTTGTTATAAAGAGTAGCACGCGATATGCCAAGTCTTTTCGCAGCGGCCTGCTTGTTGCCGTTTTCCAGCTCGATGGCTCGCAAAATGACACGGCGCTCATGCGCTTCGATTTCTTCTTGCAGAGAAAAGAGATCGGGAGGGAGCTCAATCGGTACCTGTTTCGTCTGACCTTGCAAGGAATACGGCAAATCTTCTTCTTTAATAATACCGTCTGTCGCAAATACCACCAATCGTTCAATGGCATTTCGCAGCTCGCGAATGTTGCCTGGCCAGTCGTATTGGAGCAGGTTTTGCATCACATTTTGCGAGATGGCATGAATGGGACGGTTGTAACGTAAAGAGAATTCATAGAGAAAAAAGTGGGCGAGTTCAATCGTATCTTCAATGCGTTCTCGAAGCGGAGGAATTTTCAGCGTCACGACATTGAGCCGATAGAACAGGTCTTGGCGAAACTTTCCTTCCTTTACTAACTCCTCCAAATTTTTATTCGTGGCGGCAACCACGCGGAAGTCCGCCTCAATCTGCTTGGTCCCTCCGACCGAATAATATTTTTTCTCTTGAAGCACGCGAAGCAGCTTCACTTGCATATCGAGCGGCATTTCTCCTACCTCGTCGAGAAACAGCGTTCCTCCACGTGCCAGCTCTATCATTCCTTTTTTTCCTTTTTGATCCGCACCAGAAAAGGCACCTTTCTCGTACCCGAACAGCTCACTTTCAAACAAAGTAGGCGAAATCGCACCGCAGTTAATGGCGATAAAGGGCGCATTGGAGCCTTCCCGCACATCATGCACGGCTTTGGCGAAAAGCTCCTTGCCGACGCCACTTTCCCCTGTGATCAACACGGTTGCTTGTGTAGCGCTGAGCTTTTGGATCATGGACTTGATATGGCGAATGGGGAGACTCGTTCCCTTGATCTGTGCAAATGGATCAGGGGTCGGACTGAGCTTCGCCATTTCTTGCTGTAAGTGGTTCACTTTTTTGTTGGCGTTCAACAGCTCCTGATTCAGTCGGACCTGGCTCGTGATATCGGTTTCCGCCGCGACAGCACCGATGATTTTGTCATGCAAATAGATCGGATTGGTATTGATGAGCACGACGAGATCCTCCCGCGGCTGATGCTGATGACGGTAGAGAGACTGTCCGCTTTGCAGAGATTTGAGCGTTTCGAGCATCTCGAGCGGGAAAAATTCGGTGATCGGGCGACCAATCGTTTCTTTTGCTTTCAAGGAAAAGATTCGTTCAGCCCCTTCTGTCCAAACCATCACACGTGCTTTTTCGTCGATGACGGATATAGAAGCGTCCATGGTCTTGATCATCGTCTCGAAATACGCTTCCAAGATCTCATGCGAGGAAAAAATGGCTTGTATGACAGCACCTCGATGAAGGTAGCCGACAGGGACTCCAGGCTGTTTTTCGATCAGGAGATAGTTGTGAGTAGCTAGCAGGTGGATAGCGTCAGCCAATGTTGAATCCAGTGTCGTCACAGCAGCTGGTTCCCAAGGGGCTTGTGTGCAATCGATCGTCAAGTTGACGGTTAAATGGGAAGAATTGGCCACATACCAGGTGGCTTGACGCTGGACAAATACAGGAATGGTTTCGTCCAATTGAGGAGGGAGAAGTTCTTGGGCGTTAAAAATCCGCATGTTTGTCTGTATCAACTCGGTTAAGGCAGGAAGTTTGTGATTCAACTCGATCATCCCTTTTAAAAGAGGTAGTTCAAGTGTATAAAATTTTGAACATTTTCTCATTTATTATACATTCGCTCTTTCGGTTGTCAAAGAATTTAGACGAAATATTTTGGGAATCTCGCTTGGAACGATTGGCATGGCTTTTGCAAAAAAGAGTAAGAGAGTAGCAGAATACGCATTTGAGGAGAATCAGCATGACAGTACAAACCCATGCGCAGATTGCGGTAATCGGCGGTGGCATAATCGGTGCGGCGATTGCGTATTACGCTGCGAAGGCTGGATTGGATGTCGTTGTCCTGGAAAAAGGCGAGTTGGCATCAGGGACGTCCTCACGCTGTGACGGGAATATTTTAGCGATCGACAAGGACCCCGGCTTTGACAGTCAGATGTCCCTGAAAAGCCAGATGCTCGTTGATCAGCTGAGCCGAGAGCTGGACCATACGTTTGAATATCGGGCGCCGGGAAGCATTCTCGTCTGCGAATCAGAGGCAGAGATGGAAGCCGCTCATGAATGGGTGAGACGGCAAAAGGAAGTCGGACTGCCATTTCGGATGCTGGACCGATCGGATATTCGGCAGGAGTCGCCTTACTTTGCCGACGACTTGCTGGGAGGCTTGGAATGCGCCACCGATTCTACCGTCAATCCGTACATGCTGACCTTTGCCCTGTTTGAAGGAGCGAAAAAGCATGGAGCGAGGATCATGCGCCGTACAGAGGTCAAGTCGCTTAGACGTGATCAGGTGACGGGGACGTTTCACATCGGGCTTGGTACAGGCAGCATGACAGCCAAGCAGGTCGTCAACGCCGCAGGGGTGTGGGCGCCAGTCATTGGCAACATGGTCGGGGTGGATATTCCGATCGTTCCGCGCAAAGGGCATTTGATCGTCGCCTCGAGACAGATGCCTGTCGGCGTGCGAAAGGTGATGGAGTTCGGCTACCTCATCTCGAAGTTTGGCGGAGTGCGACAAGTAGATGAGGAGACAGAGAAGTATGGAGTCGCGCTCGTATTTGAACCGACAGAAAGCCAGAACTTCTTGATTGGCTCCAGTCGTCAGTTTGTAGGCTTCGATTCGCGGATTGATCTGAATGTCGTCAGGTGCATGGCGAGAAGAGCACTGCGCTTTTATCCGAAGATCGCCGACTTCGCCATCATCCGCACGTATTGCGGTTTGCGCCCGTGGACAGAGGACCACTTGCCGATTATTTCTCGCGTAGAAAAAGTTCCTGGTTACTTTATCGCGGCTGGTCATGAAGGAGATGGAATCAGTCTGGCTGCCGTCACAGGCAAGCTGGTGTCCGAGATGCTAGTCGATCAGACAGACACCATCATTCCGACAGAGCCGCTGCGCTTGGAACGGTTTACGAAAAAAGGAGTGTTGCATCCATGAAAGCAACGAGGGTGTTTACCACCATTGACACGCATACCGGGGGAAACCCTACCCGGACGGTAATCAGTGGTCTGCCAAAGCTTACTGGGGCCACGATGGGAGAAAAAATGCTGCAGATGAAGGACGAGTACGACTGGATTCGCACGTTTTTGATGTATGAGCCGCGCGGGCATGATGTGATGTCGGGTGCCTTGATTGTTGACCCATGCCATCCGGATGCGGATGTGGGAGTGATCTATATCGAGACAGGCGGATACTTGCCGATGTGCGGCCACGATACGATCGGTCTATGCACCGCGCTGGTGGAGACAGGCATGATCCCCGTGACTGAGCCGGTGACAAAGCTTACGCTCGATACGCCAGCAGGACTGGTCGAGGTAGACATACAGGTAGAGGGAGGAAAAGCCAAGGAAGTATCGTTTGTGAACATTCCAGCCTTCCTCTATCAGCAAGATGTGACGGTAGATGTAGAAGGGATTGGAGCGGTGACCTGCGATATTGCGTACGGTGGAAACTTTTATGCCATCACAGATGCACGCAAGCTCAATCTCGAACTGACGCCAGCCCATGCATCCACCATTGTCGATACGGCTGTCACGATTCGAAAAGCGATTAATCAGGCCATGGAGATCGTTCATCCAGAGAAGCCGTTTATTCGCGGACTGACCCATGTGGAGTTCTTTACGGCCCCTGACAATCCGGGAGCGGATGTGAAAAATACCGTCGTCGTACCGCCGGGCGGAATCGACCGATCGCCATGTGGAACGGGCACTTCCGCCAAGCTGGCGACTCTGTTTGCCAAAGGGGAGATCGGGATAGACGAACCGTTTGTGCATGAGAGCATCGTCGGTTCTCTGTTTACAGGAAGAGTGCTGCAGGTGACGGAAGAAGGAGGGCTGCCTGCTGTCATCACCCGAATTGCAGGCTCGGCCTGGCTGATGGGCAAGCATACGATTTTTTACAATCCGGAAGACGAGCTAGCGAATGGCTTTTTGCTCATACCAGCCGCAACTGATCATTAAAACACAAACCCAAACGTGAGAGGAGAATGAAAAATGGGAAGATTTGAAGGAGTGTACGTGGCGATTGTCACACCGTTTACAAGCGACTATGAGGTGGATTACAAACGCTTGACGGAATTGTGTGACTGGTTGATTCAAGAGGGCGTAGACGGTCTGGTACCATCCGGTTCGCTGGGAGAATACGCGACGATGACAGGAGAAGAGCGGGCAAAAGTCATTCATACCGTGATTGCTGCCGCAAAAGGTCGAGTACCGGTGGTCGTAGGCTCTGCTGCTCCGTCTACCCGTCAAGCAGTGGAATGGGTGCAATTCTCCAAGGATGCGGGAGCAGCAGGCGTAATGGCCTTGCCTCCGATTAACTACAAGCCATTGGAAAATGAAGTGTTTGCCCACTATGAGGCACTGAACACAGTCGGGCTGCCGATTATTGCCTACAACAATCCTCACGATTACAAAATCGACCTGACACCGGACATTTTGGCAAGACTGGCGAAGTTTGAAAATATCGTCGCGGTGAAGGAATTCTCCGGAGACGTACGCCGCATGCAGGACATTCTTGCCCTGACGGATTTAGAAGTCATGGTCGGTGTAGACGATCTCGTCATGGAGGGTGGCTTGATCGGGGCGACAGGCTGGATCTCAGGTGTACCGAATGCACTGCCAAAAGAAGGCGTGGAGCTGTTCCGTCTGGCACGGGCAGGCAAGCTCGCCGAGGCACAGGCGCTTTATCGTCGATTGTTGCCGTTGTTCCACTACGACGCGAGTCCACAATTGGTACAGTCGATCAAATACATGATGGAGCTGGCAGACTTCCCAGTAGGACCGACTCGTCCGCCGCGTCTGCCGCTGTCTGAAGAATACTACGCGGGCATTAAAAAGGCGTTTGACTACGCTGTCGGCGCTGCAAGTGGACGATAGGGGGACGGGCAGAATGCACAGCAAAAACTGGATTGGCGGCGAATGGATGACGCCGTCAGGGAAGGAACTAACGGTCAAGAACCCATCGCGTATCACAGAAGAAGTCGGCGTTCTGCACCTGTCTGATCGGTCACATGTTATTGCCGCTGAACAGGCAGCTCGTGCGGCACAGATCGGCTGGGCAAAACAAACGGGGGCGGCTCGTGGCGAAATCCTTTTTCAAATGGCTGCCGCACTGGAGGCAAATGCAGACAGCTTGGCACAGCTGGCAAGCCGGGAAATGGGCAAGCAGCTTGGCGAGATGCGCGGAGAAGTGGCGCGCGGGGTCAGTCTGTTACGCTATTATGCCGGAGAAGGGATGCGTTCCAACGGCAACCTGATTCCCTCTTCAGATACGAACGTTCTGCAATACAGCCGTCGTATCCCGCTCGGAGTCGTGGCGGTCATCACTCCATGGAACTTCCCCGTTGCGATCCCCATCTGGAAGATCGCCCCTGCACTCATTTGCGGGAATACAGTCATCTGGAAGCCAGCGGAAAATGGTTCGCTCACAGCGACACGATTAGCTGAAATATTTGCGGAAACAAAGCTGCCTGCGGGTGTGCTGAATCTGGTGATTGGCAAGGGCCGAGAGATCGGCAATACACTCACGAATGAAGCCGAAGTCGATGCAGTCAGCTTTACAGGCTCATCTGAAACAGGCAGACAGATTGCCATCGCGTGCGCGGGTCGCAATATCAAGTATCAAACCGAGATGGGCGGAAAAAATGCGGCAGTCGTTTTGGCTGATGCTGACCTGGATAAAACGATTCCGATTTTGCTCAGTGGCGCGTTTCGATCGGCTGGTCAAAAATGTACGGCTACCAGCAGGATCATTGTAGAAAAAGCGATCTATCAGCCACTGGTCGAGCGATTGCAATCGGCTATGGAGACGTGCCGGGTGGGAGATGCCAGCGATCTGGAAGCGTATTTGGGGCCAGTTGCCTCGGCTGCACAGTATGAGACGGTTGGGCAATACATCGCATTGGCTAATGATGCAGCAACAGTCATTGCCCAAAGCCCATCATATGCAAAAGAGGAGCAAGGCTATTACATCCGTCCCCAAATTGTCGAGGGTGTCGCTGCCAATCATCGCCTCGTTCAAGAGGAAGTGTTCGGACCATTGGCTGTGCTTTTGACAGCAGACGGTTTTGACGAGGCAGTGGAGCTGTGCAACCAGTCTGTATACGGACTAAGCGCTTCGCTGTTCACCCGAGATTTGGCGAGTGCCCATCGCTTCTTGGATGTGGCGCAGGCGGGAATGGTTCGGGTCAATCAGGAGACGGCAGGTGTGGAATACCAGGCTCCATTTGGCGGCATGAAGCTGTCCAGCTCACATACACGGGAGCAGGGTCAGGCGGCGCTTGATTTCTACAGTACGACGAAAACATGCGCGATCAAATACGCGTGGTGATCCATCGAGCTTTTCGCCAATCGCATAAAAAGGTGAGGATGTTATGCACATCAATCAGTTGTTTACGACAGTCGAGGCCCATACCGGAGGGGAGCCACTGCGCATCATAACAGGCGGCATCCCACCGCTCGCGGGCAAAACGATTCTAGAGAAGCGGCGCTATTTTCGGGAGAAGCTGGACTATATCCGGCGGATCCTTATGTATGAGCCGCGCGGGCATCATGGGATGTACGGTTGTGTCATGACAGAGCCCGTCAGTCCAGATGCGGCATTTGGAGTGCTGTTCATGCATAACGAGGGCTACAGTACCATGTGCGGGCATGGAATCATTGCGGTTGTGACGGCTGCCATTGAGACTGGAATCCTTCGGCTGGAAGATCCAACAGAGCGTATCGTGATTGACAGTCCAGCAGGAAGAATCATTGCACACGCTAACGCGGAAGAATCGCTGGTCCATTCCGTCTCGTTTGAAAATGTCCCCTCTTTTGTTTTGGCACAAGACGTTCCTGTTGAGTGGGAAGGACGTACCTTTTCAGTGGACATTTCTTTTGGCGGAGCCTTCTATGCAGTAGTACAGGCGGAGGATATCGGGGTTCAGGTAGAAATTGAGCAATTGGCCGAGCTGCAAGAGTGGGGCAAACGAATCAAGGAACAAATCGAGGCGAAAATGGAGGTTGTTCATCCGTTGGAACCTGAGCTTAAAGGAATTTACGGGGTGATTATCTCGGATAAGCCGAGAGTGAAAGGATCAGACCTACGTAACGTGACGATTTTCGCCGACAAACAGATCGATCGCTCACCATGCGGTACAGGTACTGCGGCTCGCGTAGCCACTTTGCATGCGCGAGGCAAGCTGTCCGCTGGAGAATCGTTTGTCCATGAAGGAATTGTCGGGAGCCAGTTTATCGGCAAGGTGGTAGCCACCACACAAGTGGGGAGCTATCCGGCTGTCATTCCGAGCATAGAAGGAACGGCGTTCATCACAGGTCTGCATCAATTTGTCGTTGACCCTACGGACCCGCTAAAAGACGGATTTTTACTGCGATAGGATCGTTTGCTAGAAAAAAGAGGTTGCCGATCACAGGCAGCCTCTTTTTCATCCCCCTAAAAGCCTGGTCACAATACTGCCACGCATTGGGATATCAGCATTTTTCCCCTTCTTCTGGTATAATGGACAAGATTGAATTTAGGAGTAAAGGGGTTGAATTTTTTGCCGTACAAAGCGTTAATTGAAGCGCATGTGGGTAGCTGGGAAGTCGCATTCGTGCTCTTGATCGTTGCCTACATCCTGTATCGCGTGGGTAAAGCAAAAGCAGGCAAGATCGTACATATGCTGCTCAGACTCATGATGGTCATCATTCTTGTATCGGGAGCTTGGATGCTTTTCGTGGGTCACGCAACAGATTTCTATTTCTACATGAAGGGCATCATCGCGGTTATCGCCTTTGGTTTGATGGAAATGTCTCTGGGCAAAGCAAAGCGACAAGAAGGCAGCATCGGCTTCTTCATCGGCTGTATTGTCGTTTTGGTGCTGGTTATTCTGCTTGGCTATCGCGTATTTATGTAAGATAGGCAATACGGGAAGGAAAAGGGTTTCCTCGCAAGAAATATTTGCGGGCGAAGGCCCTTTTTTTGTTGGGACGGGCACGGACAAGCCAATTAGCAAAGGGAGGGCCGGGGCCATATCACTCTATGTACATATGTTAGAGGGGAGAGGTGAGGAAAAATGGCCTATCCTTCTGACAGTCAATTCATCCCGTTTATGCTCGGGGGAAGTCCATTCGGAGACGTCCCAAACGATGAAAGTCCCGGCTCTGCCGACATGGTAGGAAACTCTACGTTTCCCGTTGTCTTTTTGGCGTATGATGGAACGAATCTTTACTTTCGGATGAGAGTCAACGAAGATCCAAGAAATTCGCAGAAAACAGGCTTTCAAAATTTTGCCTGGGGATATTTAATTAATACAACTGGGGTGGCTGGCACATACCAGTGGATGTTGGGTGTGCAAGGCTTGCGTAATCGTATTGCGTTGATTCAAAACACGATTGTTGAATTCAACTCGTGGACGGATCAGGCAGAGGGCACAAACGGCAGTGGAGCGCCGAACTGGCAAGCGCCGATTATCAATTTTGACACAGCTCGTGTGCGGCTGACGAATGACGGCTCTAATTTCAGCGGCAATCCTGATTACTTCATTGATCTCGTCATGCCAGCTGCTACTTTTTTTTCAACGATCGGTGTTACCTCCCTTACTTCCCTTCAATTCCTGCCCTTTACCTCTACCAATGACAACAATTACAACAAGGACTCTCTGCGGACCAGTGAAGGTTTTAGCTTTGTCAATTCCTTGAGCAATACGACTACCATAGCGACGGGAGACGTACGGGCCAGTCTCGCAATCGACAAGCAGCTAACAGCAGGACCGGCAGTCGTTACCACAGGACAACTATCGCAATGGACGGGATCGATCAGTGTTACCAATACGGGGAAGAGCCAGGCAACGACAGTCGTTGTCAACGATTTGATTGAGCTGGATCAGGTAACGGCTTTTACAGTAAATACAACAAGTATCGGCTCTGTCATCTATAATCCCCTCACGAAGGTGCTCAGCTGGACGATCGGCAATTTGGCCGCTGGTTCTACTGCCAGCTTGTCATTTACGGTCAATGGGGTTTTCGCGGTCTCTCCAGTCGGAACGCGGCGGTTAAACACAGCGACAGTCACGGGCGTAGATAGCTTTTCTGGCGCGATGCTTTCTCCTGTTCAGGATAATATTGTCATCACGGTTAACTTGGCTGGAAGTGTTGCTGGCGTAGTGCTTGACCAGTCCACGAACTTGCCTGTGGCAGGTGCGCATGTCGAGCTGTATGATTCGATTCCCGTACTAATCGGTACGACGACAACGGACACAGATGGTGCCTATTCGTTTACTGGATTGGCTCCTGGTCTGTATTCTGTGTCGGTGACCGCGTCGACTTATGACCCCAAAATTCAGTTCGTGAGCGTTTTAGCAGGGCAAACCACAAGATCAGACATTCTGCTTCCTCCGAGTCCAGGTCAGGTGAATGGGACGATAACAAATACCGGATTGGCACCCATATCAGGGGCAGTGGTAAAGCTCATTAATACGACAGGCGTGACCGTAAACCAGACAGTGACAGGGGGAGGGGGGACCTATTCGTTTACCAATGTCGTGCCGGGTGCCTATACCCTTGCAGTCAGTGCGGATACATTCCAGCCAGCAACAGTCGCAATCAATGTCATTCGAGCCCAGACGACTACACAAAATGTAGTGCTCCAGACATCCGTTGCCCAGCTATCCGGTCTGGTGACAGGTCCGGGTGGTATACCGATTGCCGGGGCATTGGTGGAAGTGCTGAACCAGACAGGTATTACGCTGACGGAAACGACGACAAATGGAGCTGGCACGTATCTGCTGACCAAGCTCGCAGAGGGTGTTTATCAAATCCGTGTCAGTGCCGCAGGCTTTTCCACACAATTAGCTGGAATCAGTCTGCAAGCGGGCGATGCCAAAGTCCTTGATTTTTCTTTGGCGACTGCATTTGGAACGGTAAGTGGAACCATTTCCGATGCGCAAACGGGTGAGGAAATCCCAAATGCGAGCATCAAGGTGGTAACTCGTTCGGGAATTGCTGTAGGAGAGACATTAACCGACGTGAATGGAGACTACTCCTTATCTTTACTAGGTCCCGAAACCTATGTCCTTGCGGCTGCTGCAGAGGGGTATGCGGGCCAAACGGTTGGGATTGGAATCATTGCTGGAGCTACTACAACGGTTGACCTCCAATTGGAAAAGCTGGCAGGGGTATTGAATGGGACTGTCTCGGACACAGGGAGCAATCCGCTTGGTAATGCCACTGTCATTGTTATGAAGGGAATTGTTCCTGTGGCGCAGGCCATTACCGACAGCGCTGGCACCTTTTCCTTCCCGCACTTGGCCCCAGGCACGTATACCGTAACCGCTTCGGCTTCTGGTTATTCCACTGTTGTGTTGGGGGCAACTGTACTGCCTCAGGAAATAGCGTCCCTTGCTTTTATCCTGCAAGCTTCTCCGGGATCAATCGCAGGACAGGTGGTCGACAGCGGCAATCAGCCGATTCAGGGTGCCACTGTCATCATTAGGGAAAATACGGCAGCAGGTGCTGTTGTCGCTACGGTATTGACTGATGGAAACGGACAGTATGTGGTACCTAATTTGCTACCGCAGGCGTACGTTGTCATCGTATCTGCTCCAGATAAAACGACAGTGATCACAGGGGCAGTCGTCACCTCATTGACGACAACAACGGTGAATGTACAGCTGGCAGATTTGCCGGGAAGCATTTCAGGTTCGATTTTCGATGCTACGTCGGGTCTACCGATCACAGGTGCTTCGATAGAGGTTAGTGTGTTGAACCAAGCTGGGGCAATCATCGCCCATGCAAATAGCGATCTGTCTGGAAATTACGTGATCACAGGGCTTGCACCCGGAGTTTACACGATTACCGCACGTGCAACCAATTATGAAACGAACAGTGCTTCCGCCACTGTACTTGCGAATACGAATACGCCTGTCAGCTTGTCGTTGTTTGCGAGTCCGGGTGAGATCCAAGGACAGGTGCTCGCTG
Organism: Brevibacillus sp. HB1.2; assembly: GCF_013332495.1. NCBI lineage: Bacteria > Bacillati > Bacillota > Bacilli > Caryophanales > Paenibacillaceae > Brevibacillus > Brevibacillus sp. HB1.2. Next base: position 22,179 of record NZ_JABMIU010000006.1, read on the forward strand.
CAGGGACGTTGCAGCCGATTGCCGGTGCACAAGTAAATGCACTCGATTTCAATGGCTCCGTCGTGCATTCGGTATACAGCGATAGTCAAGGAAGCTTTGTTATCACGGGCTTGGCAGCAGGTCAATACGTCATCAGGGCTTTAGCGGATGGCTTTCAAACCAATCATGTCGGAGCCGTTGTGCTCGCGAATACAACTACTCCTGTCCAGCTTCAGCTCAATCAGGATTTCGGTTTTATTAGCGGGACAGTAGCACCTGTCGTTCCGGGAACTACCATTCAATTGTTTGATATCAATAACCTGTTGATTGGTACTGTCGTCGCAGATGGAAATGGGGCATTTTCATTTTCAGGGGTCGCACCTGGCTCTTATATCCTTACAGCTACCGCTCCTGGCTACGCTGTTCAATCTGTTGGGGCGATCGTACAGCCTGGGCAGACGACCAACGTTTCATTTGCGCTTACCCCGAATCCGGCCAGTATTTCTGGAACCGTGCTAGACACGGGGATGCAGCCGATTGTCAATGCCGTTGTCCGTATACTGGATTTGAATGAGACGACAATAGGCTTTGGCTATACGGATTCAAACGGGGCCTATACAATTGGCAACCTGCCTGCTGGATCATTTGTCGTGGTGGCAAGTGCCCCTGCATATGTTACAGGCTCGGTTGGTGTTACACTTGGACCCGGTGAAAATAAGACCGGAGTAGACTTTACCCTTGAGGCAAATGCAGGCGGGATTAGTGGACAGGTGACGGATGCGACGAATCCCGCGATAATCATTGCAAGCGCCGTTGTACTGATTCGTTCCATCAGTAACGGAAATGTAGTGGCTACAGCAAGTACCGACCAGACGGGTAGCTATTTGATTCAACATCTGTTGCCTGGTGCTTATACCGTCACGGTAAGCGCGCCTAGCTATGCTGATCAATCAGTAGGGGCCAATGTAGTCAGTGGAGAAACGACGGGGGCGAGTGTGGCGCTCTTGCCAATGCCTGGGTCCATCGTGGGAAGTGTCATAAACAGCTTGGGTGTACCTGTTATGGGAAGCGAAATCAACGTCAAGCTGATGGATAGCAATCAAGCCGTCATACAGAGCTTGCTCGCGAATGAATCAGGTGTATTTTTCATTGGGAGTGTCGCTCCCGGTGTTTACACCGTTATCGCGTCAGCGCCTGGCTATGCCGTTGGAAGTATCGGCGTGATCGTGACGGCCAATACGGCAACTTCAACGACCGTCACGTTACCTGACTTGCCTGCGGCTATCTCGGGTGTGGTGACCAATCAGATGACGGGATTCGGGATTCCGGGAAGCACCGTGCTCATTACGGATGGCCATGGCGTTGTGCTTGCTCAATTATTGACAGATGATCAAGGCAATTTTTTGGCAGAGAAGCTTCCGCCGGGTGTCGTAAATGTAACCGTTTCTGCGCTGAATTTTGTATCTGTCTCGCAGGCGGTTATTTTGCAAGGGGGCATAACCACCAACTTTCAGCAGCAATTAGTTCCCAATCCCGGCAGTTTATCCGGTGTTGTGACTGATCTGGAGACGGGCTTGCCGATCATTGGTGCAACGGTAATCGTCTTCGACAGCACCCGTGCCGCTGTGGGCTCCGTATTGACTGATGCAACGGGTAACTTTTCACTTGATAGGCTGGCTCCTGGAGGGTACACCGTCAATGTCAATGCAACTGGATATGCAAGCGATGTGGCTGGCGCACAGATACAAGCAGGCGTTGCGTCTGTATTAAGCTTTGCGTTAAACGAGTTGCCCGGTGGGATAGCTGGTACAGTGCGAGAGGAAGGTACGGCCTTGCCGATTGCCGGTGCGGTCATTACTGTTCGACAGGGAAGTCCGTCTGGAACGATTCTGGCTATTGTCCTGACGAATGCGCAAGGTCAGTATATGGTGAGTGGACTTTCCCCGGGGAGCTATACACTGATCGCAAGTGCTACGGGATTCGCTGCTGAGGCTTCAACAGCTATGGTCGGATTGGGAGCGACTACCGGTCTTGATTTTTCTCTGCCGAATCTGCCTGCAAGTGTTACAGGAGAAATTAGTGACGCCATTCTCAGCACTCCTTTGCCGAATACGCTCGTCCGCTTGCTGGGCAACAATAACACGATCCTCTTTTCTACCCAGACAGACGCTCAGGGGATATACTTCATTGATGGATTTGTGGCTGGAAATTACACCATTTTGGCAAGGAACGAAAGCTATCAGAGGGAGAGTGTCTCCTTTGATGTAGCGCCTGGGGGAACAGCTACAGTCAATATCCCACTGGACCCGAATCCTGGTGTTTTGCAGGGCACTGTCAGGGATGCATTTGATGGTACGCCACTGGTAGGGGCGGAAGTTTTGATCTTTTTCCCTGGCACAAACAACTTGTTGTCTCGGACGATTACGGACGGTCTCGGTCAGTTTAAAATCGACGGCTTGGCCCCCTTAACCTATACACTTGCGATTAGCGCTCAAAACTACACCACCCAGCCTGTTGGTGCGACGATCTTTTCCGGACAGACCACTACGATTGAAGTGGGGCTGCCCCCTTTTCCAGCTGCTGTAACAGGTCAGGTACAGGGTGCTGGTGGAGGAGTTGTTCCGAATGCATTGATACAAGTGAAGGATTCTCACGGGACATTGTTCGGCAGTGCGATTACGGATAACCTGGGCAACTTCGCTGTTGGCAATCTGCCGCCAGGAACGTATTTCATAAGCGCAAGTGAAGACAACTACGCAGCGGCAACGCAGAGTATCACCGTGACTGCTGGACAAACACTTGGCGGAGTCATTCTGACGATGTCTCCTCTACCAGGGAGCATCTTCGGACAGGTGACCAATCAGTTGACGGGACTCCCGATTACAGGGGCAGCTGTTGCAATTCAGCTATTTTCTAACGGCTTGTTTGTTGCCAACACCGTTACGAATCAGAGTGGGCAATTCCAGGTGAATGGCTTGACAGCTGGCGTGTACAATGTCATCGCAAGCGCAGATGGCTTCGGTACACATTACAGTACAGTTACGGTCGCAGGTGGACAGACGACCGTAGCGACAGTCGAGCTATTGCCAATCGTGGGAACGATATCCGGGATTGTTCTCTTGCCGGACGGAACCCAAGCTAGCGGAAACAATATTCAATTATCGCTATTCAACTCAGCTCAGATTCGCCTGCAAAATATTCTGGCTGAGCCGGATGGAACCTTCCATTTTGTCAATGTCGCTCCGGGGACGTATACCGTTATCGGGACCATCCCGGGCATTGGTACCGGTCAGGCACAAGCGGTCGTTTTGCCGAACCAAACAACCTTTATCATCATCCGCCTTTCTCAAACGGGTACGATACAAGGAACGGTTCGATCCGGTTTAACAGGTTTGCCAGTTGCTGGAGCGACCGTGTATGTGCAAACGGTGAATCAACCAATCAGAAAGACGGTGGTGGTCCAAACAGACAGCTTTGGCAGGTATAAGGTGACTGATCTTGATCCTGGTACCTACTTGGTTGTTGCCAATGCGATGGGGAGTGGAGAAGCGAGAGGGACAGTGACGCTAGGTGCAGGGGAAATCGTGACGCTCGATCTGGTGCTGCTTCCAGCAGCAATGAGCGGATCTTTGCGAGTCGCAGCATGTCCGACCATTTTGTTTACCCCATTTTGATATTTTGGAGAATTACTCCACTAAAAATAATTAATATGGCGGATAACTCCTTTTTTGATATAATAGCTGTAGAAATACAGCTATTTTGTTTTGGGTAAAAACAACTGAGAAAATCCTGACTTTTATTCAAGGGGGAGCGAGCCATATGGTGAAACAGCAGGAGGAGCTGTCCCCTCCATTGACAGCTACCATCACGAAGACAAATACGCTTTTGCATATTCAGAGTCTCCTTCCCTCCTTTACGAAATCGGAGCAAAAGGTTGCCCACATTGTCCTACAGCAGACAGATAGCGTGATTTATTCATCGGTGATTGACCTTGCCGAAAAGGCGGGAGTAGGTGAGACGACCGTTTTGCGATTTTGCAGGAAAATAGGCTTCCATGGCTATCAGGAATTCAAGCTGGCATTGGCGCAAGAATTGGTTAATCCAGTCAAAAACTTGCATGGCGAAGTAGGAGAAGACGATTCACTGGATATCATCACGCACAAAGTAACCGCAACCAATCAACAGGCGATTGGGGATACCTCAGCTTTGTTTCAGATCGAACAGCTGGAGCGCTGTGTAGACCTTTTGCAAAAAGCAAACACGATCCATTTTTACGGAGTAGGTACGTCAGCGGTAACAGCACAGGATGCCAAGTACACGTTCTTGCGGATCGGGCTTCGAGTGGACGCTTTTAATGAATCACATCTGCAAGCGATGGCTGCAGCGACTCTGGGACCGGGGGATGTCGCGATCGGCTTGTCTGTATCCGGCAGTACGAAAGACACCATTGATTCATTGAAAGTCGCCAAGCAGGCAGGCGCAACTTGCATTTGCCTGACGCACTATCGACGTTCACCGATTACGAATGTAGCGGACATTACGCTTCTGACCGCAGCGCAAGAAGGTCCGTTGCAGGGAGGCTCTCTCGCAGCAAAAATTGCACAGCTGCATGTACTGGATGTTATTAGTACCACAATAACAATGCGCAACAAGGAAAAGGCCCTTTTATATAAAGAGAGAACAGCGAAGGCTGTACTGGAGAGAAAATACTAAAAGCATTCTGAACTTATATTGGATAGGAGTGGTTGGAAATGAAGCTCGTGATCGTGAAAGATTACGCGGAGCTCAGCAGAAAAGCTGCTGAAATGCTCGTAAGCGAAGTAAAAGCAAATCCGAAGACCGTCTTTGGCCTTGCAACCGGAGGCACACCAGTAGGGATGTACCGTGAGCTGATCAAGCTGTCGCAAGCAGAGAGCATCGATTTTTCGCAAGCGAGCAGCTTTAATCTGGATGAATACGTCGGACTTTCCTCGACTCATCCGCAAAGCTATCGCTCGTATATGCAAGAAAACTTGTTCAATCACATCAATATTCCTGCGGAGAAAACACATGTGCCAGCTGGGAATACGACAGATCATTTGGCAGAATGTGCACGCTATGAGGAAGCAATTCGTTTGGCAGGCGGGATCGACATCCAGGTGCTGGGGATCGGCAATAACGGCCATATTGGCTTCAACGAGCCTGGCTCCTCTGCGGAATCATTGACACGCGTGGTCCAGCTCACTGACAGTACGATTGAAGCAAATGCCCGCTATTTTGATAGTGTGGACCAGGTTCCGACTCAGGCAGTTTCCATGGGGATCAAGACGATTCTTGGCACTAAAAAAGTCGTACTTCTCGCAAGTGGAGAGGCAAAGGCAGAGGCAGTGCGATTGATGCTGGAGGGTGAGCCTACGGCAGATGTACCAGCTTCCTTATTGCAACTGCATCCGAATGTAACGGTCATTGTGGATCACGGGGCAGCGAGTAAGCTGACAACCTCCGTACTGGCAGGAACGAAACCAAGCGGCAGCTAATGCGCCCCTTGGTTTTCATTTTTCTTGTTCACCAATCTGTTCCGAATACGCACTTGTTCCTTATGCTATACTGGGAATGTTGCAAGAAGGTCACCAGATTTTTCAAAGGAGCTGATTTAGAATGAGCGCAAACGAAGCGTTGCTTACATTAGAAGGTTGGTATACGTATCATAATTTCCGCACCATCAATTGGGAAAAGTGGAAAGCAGCGTCCGCAGCAGAACGCCAAGAAGCGTTGGACGAGCTGAATACATTGATCCGCACATGGGAAGCGAATGAGGGAGAGAACCAAGGCAGCACGGCTGTCTACTCCATCCTCGGACACAAAGCAGACCTCGTGTTCATGTTCCTGCGTCCAACCATGCAAGAACTCGATGAGATCAAAACAGCGTTCAACAAAACCCGCTTTGCTGCCTATACAGAAGCTCCTTATTCGTATGTATCCGTAGTAGAGCTGAGCAACTATGTACATAACCCAGGTGAAGATCCAAAAGCGAATCCGCACGTGCGCGACCGCCTCTATCCGATCCTGCCAAAATGGGAGCACATCTGCTTCTATCCAATGAACAAAAAGCGTGATCTGCAAGACAACTGGTACATGCTCTCCATGCAGGAGCGCCAAGAAATGATGCGCTCACACGGCTTGATCGGTCGCTCCTACGCAGGTCGCGTGAAGCAAATCATCGGTGGCTCCGTTGGTTTCGACGATTGGGAGTGGGGCGTTACCCTCTTTGCCAACGATCCGCTGGAATTCAAGCATATCGTCTACGAAATGCGCTTTGATGAAGTGAGTGCGCGCTTCGGTGAATTCGGCAACTTCCTCGTAGGAAACGTATTGAACGTAGAAACATTGGCGAAAAAGCTGGAAGTATAATCAACATCCCAAAAAATCCGCTGTGCGAGATCTTCGCATTGGCGGATTTTTTTATGTGAGCCTTTGTTTTTCAAAAATGGTAAAATTAGTCTGTTTGGAATTGGAGAGGAGAGGTTGATTTGTGTTAAAACGTACTTCATCGTGGGGACTTTCACTCGGCGTGACATTGTCCATTTTGATGACGACTGTGTTCGCTACAGGAGCGGCTGGAAGTTTGGCTCCAGTCGTACATGCAGCCGAGAAGACACTTTCGGAGGAAGAGGCAATCGCGCTTGCCCAGAAGCAGTTGAAGAATCTTGGTGAGTACAAGCTGCTAAGTGCCGAATTTGTGGACGGCATTGAAATGTTATGGGGAAATTCAATATGGTATACCAAGTGGAGTAAAGAAAATGGTAGAAATTTTGGTGTTCAACAGGATGCAATATCAGGGGAAATATGGGTATATGAGTATCGTGGGGAAGAACGGAAATTGGATACAAATCAAAAGAAGCTTACGGAAGATCAGGCGTTCCAAGTGGCGACTCAATTTCTTAAGCAAGTAGCGACAGAAGAAGAACGGAGCCGTTTATCCAAGCCCAATGAATATCCTGATTCGGACATTTTCCATACGCGTGCTAAACCGGGAATAGATGTCAACTTTACTCGTATCGAAAACGGGATTCCTTTTCTGGAAAATGGGTTTCGACTGATAGTGGGCTATGATGGGGAAGTGATCTATTTTGAGCGGCGCTGGACAGAGGGGAAACTACCAGATGCTTCGAAAGTCATAGAGATAGCGGAAGCTGAGAAGAAATGGGATGAAGGGGCGACTCCAACATTTTTGTACAAGAATATGGCGTCCAGCTTTCGTAAGGAATCTGAATCATACCAGCTCGTGAATGAATTCCAGAGAATCGACCCGCAGTTTGTCGATGCCATCACAGGAAAGATGCTCGATTCGTATGGACAGGTTGCTAAAGAAAGGAAGATACAGCCTTTAGGGAAAACCGTTCCTCCAACCCCAATAGAACGAAAGCTCATTACGAAAGAAGAGGCGCAAAAAATAGCAGAGCAACAGCTCAAAAAGCTCCCTGGTACATACCGTTCGAATGGCAGGATCACTGAATCAAACTCAGGATCTGATGAAATGAGCTGGTTTTTCGAGTTTATTTCGCAACCAGGGGATGGTGAAAAGTCAGATACTGTAATAATAGCGATTGACGTCCTTGGAAATTTAGTCCATTACAGTGTGAATGCAAAAATCAGGTTCAACGAAGAGAGCAAGAAAATAGAAAAGGGCATTACCTGGGAACAAGCACAAGAGAGTGCGCGAAAACTCGTACAAACATTCTACTCCGATCAGTTAGGAAAAATTTATGCGGTCGATTACGTTCCGCGAGAGAAAAGGATCAAAGAAATCTGGGAAAACGATGAACCGTATGAAATCGAATTTGGCTATCTCATAAACGGCATACCGGTATATAATACTATCTTTCAAGTCGATGTTGACGCTGAGTCAGGGGAAGCAGTGGATCTGTATAACTCTGAGTATAACGATGTACCTTGGGGTGATTCATCTCTTTCTCCCAAAAATAAAGATGGTATCGATCTGAATACGGCGAAAAAAGTCGTGAAAGAGAACAAGAAGCTCATGCTCACTTACTTTCATCCAAAAGTAGATGGGAGCTATGGAAGAGATAAAATGCTCGAACAACCACTCCTCGTCTATCGTTATGTGGGAGAGAAAGGGATCGTCACAGCAGATGGCAAGTGGCACAGTTTTGCAGAGGAGCGCAAGAGGAATAGACGCCTTTGAAAATTAACGAAAGCTTGTCTTTGGTTCCCTGGTACTTTTTGATACAGTATAGTGAGATGAAACAGCAAAGTATTTTTGACAGCGGAGGGGAACAAGACTGGGCTTTCTCAAGTTTAAAATTGGTTATCGTACGTTAAAAACAGCCATTGGAACGGCTGTCTCGATTCTGATCGCCCAGCAGCTAGGCTTGATGTATGCTTCTTCTGCGGGGATCATTACGATCTTGTGTATCCAAGTAACAGTCAAGCAATCGTTTCAGACAGCGTGGAATCGGATTCTAGCTAGTTTATTGGGGCTGGGAATTGGGGTTTGCCTGTTTTCCCTTATGGGCTATACGCCGCTTGCCATTCTCCTTTTCATTTTGCTTTTCTTGCCGCTCGCAGTGCGATTTGGCATTCAGGAAGGCTTCGTCAACAGTATGGTTGTACTCATGCATCTGTATTCTTCCAAGAGAATTGACGGGATGCTACTGCTGAACGAGGTCGCTTTGCTCGTCATCGGTGTGGGTGTAGCCTTATTGGTCAATCTGTACATGCCGAGCCTCGATAAAGAGCTAAAAGGAATGCAAGTAAAGGTGGAGAAGCTGTTCAGCAAAATCTTGCGGGAGTTCTGCTATTACTTGCGTCACGGAGAAAGTGATTGGGACGGGAAAGAATTGATTGAAACAACAGGGGTATTGGAAACGGCGATTCGTTTAGCCTCGCGAGATGTTGGCAATCGATTGGGCCGCCGCAATGATTCGTACTACGAGTATTTTGTGATGCGACAAAAGCAGTTCGAGTTATTGGAACGCATGATGCCGATCGTCTCTTCCTTGGATCATCAGGTAACAGAGAGCCATCGGATCGCAGATTTTCTCGAGCGAATCAGCGCCTCGGTGCACCCGGGCAATACCGCTTACCGCTTTATCGACCAACTGCGCGTGATGCAAGAGGAGATCAAGGCAGCAGATTTGCCGCGAACGCGAGAGGAATTTGAGACGCGTGCCTCGCTGTTCTATCTTCTTCGAGAGATTGAGAGCTATTTGTTCATCAAACATGAGCTAGGCAAAAACAGGGACGAAAAGGCTCAGACGGCAAAGAGTTAGACAAGCAAGAGTGCGTAACTATGAAAGAATTGTAGAATATCGAGGGAGGGGCTGCGAATACGTTCGCAGTCTTTTTTTGTTTTTCGATAAAAATTCCGTGAACTTTTCATTAAAATCAAAAAATTGCACCGTTGTCCTAGTACGCTTTTGAACTTACTTGTATACCGTGTACAAGCGGCGAAAAATAAATCAAAAGAGTAGGATCAAGGAGATGAGAGTGACCAGATGAAATTAATTGTGAATGAAAAAGAGTTGAAAGAGTATTTTCAAGGGCTGCGGCGTCTCGTCTGGGGAAAAGAACGGACAGACGAAGGACACGCAAATGACAAGGAAGAAGCCATTCGCAGTTCGCTTCGCAAAGAGCTGTATGCAGATGAGTTCGCCGCATTTCTGCAAGAAAACCACAGTGATTTGCGACGTGATTCTTTTCGAAAAGTGCTGCTGCGTTATTTGCATGAAACCGTTGAGCTGGGAACAGATGCAGGGAGTGTCACAGGCGTCCTGGATGAGGTTGGTCGGGACTATGCTGAAATCATAGAGTCAGGCGGTACTCGTGTGCTGATTCGTTTCGCGCAAATTAACTCTGTTCAAGAGGTGTAAGGAGGAGAAGACAAATGAACTATGTACAGAAATTGAGAACGTTTATAGGCGATAGTGTACAAGTTGTAACTGGATTCGATGTGGTTTCCGGTGAGTTGCTCGGCGTGACCAATTCGACATTAACCGTGCGTGCAGCAAGTGAGCCAGGCTATGGCGGTGGTCAAACAGTCGTATTTCAACTGGACCGCATCACGTATGTGCGTGTCGTCTAATGGTGGGTCGGCAAGGGAGAAGGGGCCAAACGCCCCTCTCCATTCTCATTCCTGCCATGCATGGGACAGCTCATCTGCCAAAGCTGATTGCCGTATGTAAGCAGCTTGCACCTCTGGAGATCATTGTGATTTCGAAAAGGACCCTGGAGTATGGCTCTGGTATTCGCGTCGTTCCTGCAGAGGATGCTGAGAATCTGTTTTCATGGAGGAGAGAGGCTGCGAAGCATGCGAGAGGGAGTGTCCTGCTTTTTCTCGGCGAAGAGCAAATCGATTCTCTGTCTGGATTGCAGCGCTTCTTGTTCCCGATTTTATATGGAAAGGCACAGGTCGTTTTGCCCCAGCATGATTCTCGGAACAGAAAGTTAATAAAACCACAGCCCATCCACAGTTTTTCCTTGCTGGTAAATAACCTCTTCGGTCGCTCTGACCTACGTGAAGCTTCCTTGCTGGACACACCTCACGCGATGACCAGAGAGGCACTTTCCAAAATCGGAGTGGAACAGTTGGCACAGCCTGCACAAGCCCACAAGCGGGCAGTTGTGGGCGGGCTGTCTATTACCGCGCAAATCATAGGAACGGGGACGGAAGAAAGGTTGTTTTTGCCTCAGCTCCACGGTTCGTTGCTTAAAGAGCTCTCTTTGTATGAAAAGCTGGTGATTGCCGAACAGCTTGATCTTGTCTCACATCTTCCTTTTCGTGGTGGATTGTCCGATGGAGGCAGGCGAAGAGATCTAGCAGAGAATGTGAGCGGTACAAACAGTGGTATACCTGTTAGGCAGGTAGGGAAATGTCCCTTACGACAAACAAGTCTGTACAGCGGGAAAACGGTATCCGTGATCATTCCAGCCCTTAACGAAGCAGCAACAATTCAGCAGGTGATCCGTGAAGTTCTTCGGCTGGAGCCAATTGAAATTATAGTGGTCGTCAATGGCTCGGATGATCAAACAGCACAGCTTGCCCGTGAATGCGGAGCGACGACCGTAGAGTTCCCATACGCATTGGGAGTAGACACAGGACGGGCGATTGGGGCAAGTCTGGCAAAAGGAGACATCCTACTGTTTGTCGATGCGGATGTGATCATGACCGCGCATGATTTGTATCCATTTGTACTCGCATGCCAGTGCGGCGTGGATGTTGCGTTGAATGATGTTTCTGGTTTTTTGAATCAGCCTTGTGCTGACAACGTTTTTGTGGCTTGTCGCCAAGCTCTCAACTTGGCTTTGAATCGTAAAGATTTGGGGATCGGGTCTATGGTGACCGTCCCCTTTGCCTTACGCAGGGAGGCGGTTGCTCCGATCGGGTGGCCCATACTGCTTTGCCCGCCTAAAGCACAAGCAGTATACGCACAGGCAGGTGTAAAGATGGAATTGGTTCATCAGGTGAACAGCTTCTCCTCCAACCGACTCCGGCCAGAAAAACACTTCGCCAGCTCCGGAATGCCCCCAGCCGTTGAACAGATTGCGGGTGACCACGTGGAAGCCTTGCAGTTTCTGGTGAAAGGACGGTAGCGAGGATGCGTTGTGAAATCAAGAAGACTGGAAGGAGGGAATGAAATTGGCAAAACAGCGAATAGAGGGTCTCGTAAGTGTCGTTATTACGAATTTCAACAGGGCTGCTTTTATACGAGAGTGTCTGGACAGCATACTTCAGCAAACCTATGAGAATTGGGAAATTGTCCTGATTGATGATGCTTCGACGGATCAATCGGTAGAAGTCGCCAGAGAGTGGCTGGAACAAAATGAAAGGTTTTTTCCAGGAGACAATCAGGTACTGATTCATGCGCTCCCTCGCAATGTTGGCTTTGCGGGTGCCATCAACTTCGGGCACTACATGAGCCGAGGTGAGTTCATTGCGAATCAGGACTCGGATGATTTCTCTCATGTCCTGCGCCTTTCGCGGCAGGTTGAGTATTTAAAAAGTCATCCCCAGATTGATTTGGTCGGTACGAATTATTACGCGTTTTCGTCCGATCACCCGGAAAAAAAGGAGCTTGCTACTTGGATCAAGTACGGCGATGACATTCGAAAGGTATATGGGAAAGGCGGACACTGTGTCTGTCACGGTACCTGCATGTTTCGGGGGCGCTTGTTTGATCAGGTTGGTGGCCCGACTCGTCGGATCGACGGTGCAGAAGACTACGAATTTATCGCCAAAGCCTTGAATGCGAGAGCAGACGTCAACAATATCGCAGAAGCATTGTACTATTACCGAATCCACGCTGAGCAGCGTTCGGCGCACTATTATCGGAAAAAGGGGGTGTGAAAATTTGAATAGCAGTAATGATCGCATCTTGATGGTGCTGGATAATTTGGGGACAGGCGGAACCGAGACACATGTTCTTAGCATAGGCAAAGCGTTGCAAAAAAAGGGCGCCCAACTGTTTTATGCTGGCGGGAACGGCCCCCTCTATCAAGCGTTTGTCGATGCAGGTTTTTTAGTTGAACGAATCGACTCCGCACGGGACCCCCTCTCGGCACGCGGGCAGCATTTGATCGAGAGTTACCAGGGGGTTATGAAGAAGCATGGCATTAGCATCGTCCATGTGCATCAGACTCCTTCAGGCTTACTCGCCGCTACTGCCGCTAATCAGTTGGGCATACCCGTCGTATTTACCTTGCATGGCACGTACTATCCAAAGGATGAAGCGATAAAAGTGGCACAGCTCTGTTCCGCTGTCATCAGTGTGAGCAAACCTGTCCAACTATTCTGGGAAAAGCTAGGGGTGAAAACCACACTCATTTCCAATGGGATTGATGTGGAAGATTTCCGGCCTGACTCTGCAAAAATGGTGAAGCTGCCTTCCTTGCCTTCTGATGCCACAGTGGTGACGTATGTCAGCAGGCTGGCTTGGCAAAAAGCAACGGTGTGCAACATGGTGTTGCGAGCAACCAAAACATTGCGTAGTGAAATCCCCAACCTGCATATCGTGGTGGTGGGTTCGGGTGCCCAGTCCATTCATGTACACGAGCTGGCAAAAGCGTTGAATAAAGCAGCAGGGCAGCCCTATATCCACATTGTGGGGGAGCAAACCGATGTCCGACCGTATTACGCAATCAGTGATTTGGTGATTGGAACAGGCAGGGTCGCACTCGAAGCGATGGCGTGCGAAAAGCCAGTGCTTGCGATCGGAAATCATGGCTACGTCGGGTTGGTCGCGCCTTCGTCTTACGATTTAGCTTGGGACTGTTACTTCGGTGACCACTCCTCTGTGCAGAAGCCATCTCCTCAGCTGATCGATAGCGCTCTGCGTCAAGCGTGCCGAAACCGGAGTCAGCTGAAGGAAATAGGAGGTCTGGGAAGAGCATGGGTCCAATCCAATTTTCATATCACGCAGAAATGTGCCTCCTTGCTTACGATCTACGCTCAAGTGAAGAATGGGGGAGGTCAGACGAATATGAAAAAAGTCTTGTACGTAGGTTGGCTAGGGTTCAAAAATTTGGGTGACGAACTGATGTGGCATGCCTTTCACGATTTGTCCCGCAAATATCTCGACCCAGCTAAATACAAGGTGATTCCTTCGCTGCCAGGGGTTGACCTCAACGATTTAAGCGAATATGACACCGTCGTTTTGGGGGGAGGCTCGCTTCTTGTCCCCGGTTATGTGGATGTAGCCTATCGAGCAGTTGAACAGAAAAAGCGGCTATGGATCTGGGGGAGCGGATTCGATTCACAGGATAAGGTGCAGCTCGATTCCTCTGGCATATTAACGACGAAGCTCATGACAGACAATGAAAAGATGAGCCAGACGCTGCAAAAAATCGCGGAACACGCTACGTTCTTTGGTGTACGAGGACCGGTTACTCTTCAATACCTCCAGCAAGCGGGAGTAGGCGGCAAAGCATGGATCAGCGGAGACCCAGGAATGCTGCTCCTTCCTGCATCACCAGCAGCAGAGGTAGACAAAAGCAAGCGATTAACCATTGGTATCAACTGGGGGACATCCTATAATCGCATCTATGGGAAAAACGAGGACGCCGTAGAGGATGCGCTGGTGTATGCAGCCAAGAGGCTCATCAAGTTAGGCTACGATATCCATTTGCTGACGATGTGGGGACCGGATCGGGAAGCCATAAAAAGACTGCACAAAAAAATCGGCGATCCAACGCATACGATCCTCGACTTGGAGCTACACGACCATTCAAAAATGCTGGAGTTGATGAAAGGGTTTCAGGCGACGATTAACTTTAAGCTGCATGCCAATGTGCTGAGTGCCGCTGCTGGAGTTCCATTCGTCTGCTTAGCGTATCGCATCAAAAGCATCGACTTCGCTTACTCCTTGGGTCTACCGGAGCTCCTCGTCTCAACAGATGAGCCACTATTAGCGGAACGAATTCTCATTTGTACCTGGGATGCAATCGCACGCAGGGAGCAGATCGCAGCAAAAATAGCAGCCAGTCAAAAAAAGATGATGGAGAATTTGGAGCAGCCGTTTATCCAAGGTCTGCTGTAAATCAAAAGGGGACCTGTGATTCGCTACAGGTCCCCTCTTTCATTCATGAAAAGTGACGAAAATCAGTACTCACCGTGCTCCCGCAAGCTGGCTACAGGAACACTCATCTCCTGATCCGGCTGGTTGAGCGGGTAAATCCTTGCCATGTCGTTGTCATCATCGATGTGCTGGATGTATACGGGTATTCCATCGCAGGTAACATTCGCCATAACGGGTGAAGCGGCGATTTCTTTCGCGCGCTGTTTATTCATTTTGACTCCTCCTGTCATTCGTAACAGCTTTAATATGTACGTCAGCCAAGCAAGGTATACTTTTTGCGCCTGTTGACATTCCCTAAAATATGTAATAAATTGAAGGGGAAATTACTACGAAATCGTACTAAAAGGAGTCACCGGTATGCAGCAACTATACGACCTCTTTCTGAAAACCGGTTTGCGTCCGTTCGCCTTTATGTCTGATACGATGCAGCTTGAAGAAAAACTGACTCGCTCCGATTTGTCGACCCTCCTCATATTGCTGTTCCGCGGAGACTTGACCATGTCAGAGCTGGCGCAAGAGATGGGGGCGCCGCTTAGTTCGATGACCAGCATCGCGAAACGGCTTGAACGCAAAGGATACATCGCGAGGGCGACCTCTGTAGAGGATCAACGGGTGAAGCTCGTCACACTGACACAACCAGGCAAACAGCTCGCAAAAGAATCGGAGCAAATGATGTTGGCGATGCTGGGCAGGCTTCAGGAAGCATTTACACCGGAAGAAATGGAGCAATTCACCACCCTTTTACTCAAGGCAGCCAAGGTATTTCAGGAGGGAGGACCTGTCAAGCCTCGCGAAACAAAGGTTCGTTCCATCAAGATCAACATTGAGGAATAGTCGGTTCGAGCCTGCTTCTTTTTTTGTCAAATTACTACGAAATCGTATTAAATGGATCGGAAGGAGAGAGTCGAGATGAGAATCGTCATTTATACCGGAAAAGGTGGGGTTGGGAAGACGAGTGTCGCAGCAGCAACGGCTGTTAAGCTGGCAAAGCAGGGAAAGAGGACGCTCGTACTCAGTACGGATGCCGCACACAGTTTGGCAGATTCATTGGGGACTGTGATCGGACCAGATCCCGTACCAATCAGCGAAAATTTATGGGGCCAGGAAGTAAACAGCTTGCGGGAAACCGAGCGCAACTGGGGAGCCGTTCAGGGATGGCTGACAACACTGCTCGACAAAGCACAGCTGACTGATATTACAACGGAGGAGATGCTCGTTTTTCCTGGTATGGAGGAATTGTTCAGTTTGCTACAGATCAAGGAACACGCCATGAGCGGGCAGTTCGACGTCCTGGTAGTCGATTGTGCCCCAACCGGAGAAACACTGCGTCTGCTCAGTTATCCGAACGTATTGAATTGGTGGTTGGAGAAAATTTTTCCGACGGAGCGCAAGCTGATCAAACTCGTTCGCCCAGTGGCCAAGATCGTCAACAAAGTAGAACTTCCTTCTGATGATGTGCTAGACAGTGTCGAGCAGCTCGCTCGGGGGCTGGAGGAAATGCAACGAATTGTTTTGGACCCGGAGATTACATCAGTGAGGATCGTCGTAAACCCAGAAAAAATGGTGCTCGCGGAAGCAAAGCGCTCGTTCACGTACTTGAATCTGTTCGGGTTCAATACGGATGCGATCATTGTGAATCGGGTGCTTCCGGATGAAGCGGGAGAAGGATTTTTTGCCCACTGGCGAGAGCTGCAACGAAAGTATGAGAACGAAATCGTGGAAAACTTTCAGCCGCTCCCGATTTTGAAAGCACCAATGATGCCAAAAGAAGTGATTGGGTTGCCCATTCTAGAAGAATTGGCTGACATCGTTTTTGGAACAGAAGACCCATCCGCCAAGCTTTATCAGGGCAGAACGGAACTGATTCGAGAAGTGGACGGCGAGATGTATTTGGAGCTGACGATTCCTTTTGTAGATAAAGCAGCCTTGGATTTAACGCAAACAGGGGATGAATTGACTGTAAATGCGGGTGCCTACAAACGAAAAGTCATCTTGCCACGAGTATTAATGGGACGACAGGTTACGGGAGCGAAATATGCGGAAGATCGGCTGATCATTCGTTTTAGCGCAAGGGAAGGGGCTGCCCAACATTGAGACCTACTGGATTGAATAGGGTGCTGACGATTCTCGGGAACATGGAACAGCATGGAACCGAGCGACATGTGAAAAATGCCTGCAAAGAATGGCTACTCGCATCGCGGTCAGTGATCGACAGCATGATCGATGCGTTACAGGATGAACAGGAACGTCCGAAAGCTCATAAAATCAACATTTCCAAGGAATAGAATAGGCCAAATTGAGAGGAGAGAAATGACATGGTAAATGGGATCAAGCGCCAAATGGGTTTCACTCTCATCCTGACAGGACTGCTGCATACGGTTGTCGGACTTTTTTTCTACGCGGAGCCACTTCAGCAGATCGTCGCAAATGGCTTTTGGAATGCGGTAGGGCGAGAGGAAGATGCTGCTTTCTGGTTTATGATGTTTGGCTTTTTGTTGATTTTACTCGGATATATGGCGGATTGGCTGATGAAAAAGAAGGGAATGGAGCCGCCGGCTACCTTCGGGTGGACGATTCTTGGCATATGTGTGGTCGGGGTGATTGCCATGCCTGTATCGGGCTTCTGGCTAGCCTTACCACAGGCAGGCATCTTGCTTCGCAAGTGATGTAAGAAATTTGCGGATAGGTAGATGGTTCAGATAAAATGAATGTACCATTTTCCATATGTTTCAATATCCGAGGATGGGATTGTCTATAAAAGAAAGATGGGGATAACACGATGGAGCACATGTATAACGTCCAAACCTTAATCAAAGAATCGCAAAAAAACAGAGTGAAATACTTGTTCTTTTGGGGACATACACAGAAGGAGTCAGGCACTATCGATAAATCATGCTTCAGCCAATGGTATCCGGCCGCTTTTGTAGAGGACGGTATCACGTACTTGACCGCTGAGCATTACATGATGGCGAAAAAGGCTGAGCTGTTCGGTGATCTTGCCATTCGTGATGAAATACTCAGGAAAAGCCATCCAAAACAAGCGAAGGAATTGGGACGAAAGGTTCATTCCTTTGACGAGGCTGTGTGGAATGCGAACAAGACAGCGATCGTTCGCCAGGCAAACCTATTAAAATTCAGCCAGCATGCCGATTTGAAAGCGTACCTCTTAGACACAGGTGACCGCATTATTGTGGAAGCGAGTCCTTATGATCGGATATGGGGAATCGGGATGGCCCACGATCATCCGCATGCGGAACAGCCCGAAAAGTGGCGGGGAGAAAATCTGCTCGGTTTTGCATTGGTAGCAGTCAGGGAGCAGTTACGTTCGTGATCCAGGTTGCCCATCTTTTTTGGGGGGAGCAAAACAGAAATAGACGTACAAATACGCCATTCTTTCCTATGCTTATTCAGAAAGAATAGCGTATTTTTTCCTTTTTTACCCACTTGCTAAATTCTGCAAGTAACATATTTTTAAAGTTAGCTTTACCCAAATTGTTCAAATTGACGGTCAACATATGCTTGCCTCCAAGTGTACCCCCAACAAGAGTAATAAACCCTGGAATGCTACCTGTATGTCCCCATATTGAAACACCGTTTGGAAGCTTCGTTTCATAGATTCCAAGACCATATCCGCTGATCTCAGCACTTCCTGTAGGAACTGTAGTAAGCATTTCTTTTAATTGCTGCTCCTTCAGTAATTTGCCACTGAGTAAGTAAGAGAAGAATTTATTTAAGTCGTCGGCAGTAGAAATCATATCTCCAGCCGAGCTAGCTATACTTGGGTTATAATAAGTAACGTCTTTTAGCTCACTTGCTCCGTCTGGATGGAAATATCCACGGGCATGGTTGGTGCCTGGAATAACGCTCGAATTGCCAGGTAGGAATGTATTCGACAATTCAAGCGGTTCAATAATCCGATTTTCAATCTCTTCCGCATAGCTGTTTCCGGTTATTTTTTCAATAAGGATACCCAGTAATACGTATCCTGTGTCTGAATATGACCAGCCCTTTCCTGGGGCAAAGTCTGGAGGCAGAGAAAGCCCAATCTTTACTAATTCTTCAGCGGTATACGATTTTTTGGCATTCATCATATCAGCATCTTTTGATCTTAAGTATTCAGCGATACCACTTGTATGGTTCAATATCTGCCGGATAGTAATCTGGTTACCATCATATCCGTTTCCTTGAATGACACCAGGCAACCATTTTTCGATGGAGTCGTCTAGATTCAGGCGATTCTCTCCAGCTAATTGAAGTACAACTGTTGCGGTGAACGTCTTCGTCACGCTGCCAATGCGAAAGCGAAAATCTGTTTCCATTGGTTTCTTAGTGCTCAGATTCGATACCCCAGCGGCGTAACCCCATGTTTTTCCATTCTCATAAGTTTTAGCGAGTATCCCCGGGTTTCCAAGTTGCAATATATCCCGCATTGCTTGCTTGACGGAATTACGATCTCGTTGAGTGCTTGTTTGTAACGAACCGGATACATTTTGAGTGGGCTCTGCTTTTACAATTGAGGTTGGCGTTATGTATAACAGGGAACTTCCAGCTATTAAAAGGGCCAGACTTGCAAATGTAATTTGACTACGTTTTTTCATAAGGCATTTCTCTCCTCTATTTATATTGTATAGGTGATTGCTTGTTCTTTTCCTTGAAACACTCTTGTTAAATGGTTTGTTTTTCATATATAAGTCATATCTGTTCCGCCTTTCACGCAGCGTTGTTTTTTTATCATACAGAATGAAAATCTCTTTTTTCTTACGCATTCCTTACAAATTACTTATGTTTAAAATAGCTTGACATTGTGCTGCATTAAAATTTGTCTTTACACGAAAAAGTGGTTGAGCAGACATCGTGCTGCCCAACCACTTTTTTCTTTATTGCACAGAAAACGCAGCTTTGACCTGGTCCAAAGACATGACCATCTGCCCATATAGCTTCCCGTCTGGAGTTGCTGGATCATAGGGATTGGACTGAGGCAAGGAAACGACGTATACCAGCCCATGCGTTTGTGCCAGTACATCACCAAGCGGCGGTCCTTCCAATTTGGACAGGTGATTCCAATGTGGTACCGTCATGACAAAAATGGTGAGGAGTGAGGATCGCTCCTCCTTTCGTTGATTGGGAGCGAACATAAAATGCGCTTCGTATTTCGTCGGCACATCCAGCTTGCCCTCCAGTGGCTGTTGGCGAGGGGGGCGCTTAGTCGTCGATGAGAACTCTTCCACGATGTAATTTCCGGTCCAAGAGGGAGGGATGGCAAACGTAAATGTCTCGGTGATCGGGATCGGCACCGTGAACTGATTGTTTATGGTTCGACCTTTGATCTCATCGGTTGTCGGTCTTTTGACTTCCCGCTCAGGGTCAGATGGAGCCGCTTGCTGTGGCGGTGGCGCTGCTTGTGGACCTGTCAGTGAACAGGCGGAGAGCAGAAAAATGAGGATGAGTCCTACATAGAAGTACGTTGCTACTTTCATCACGGTCCTCCTTGATGTATAAAACACTCCCGCTTATTCATTCCACGCAAGGAGGAAAACTATTCCATAGTCTTATCGTGAATATTTATTCAATAAAACATATTTTTCTTGAATATCAGAAAATATATAATTATAATTTAAATCAGAAATCATTTCCGGTATTCGGAAAAATTAATGCGCAATTCATCCGGGACATAAATGGGGGATAGCAGGATGATTGAGGTTAAGCAGCTTGTCAAATCTTTTGGCCCGTTAACCGTGTTGAAGGGCGTTACGCTCACGGTGGAAGAAAAGGAAGTTGTCGTCTTGCTTGGAGCCAGTGGTTCAGGAAAAAGTACTTTACTCCGATGTTTGAATTTTCTGGAATTTTATGACGGCGGAGAGATTCGAATCGGTGGTCAGCAAATTGATCCACACAAGACGAATCTGAATCAGTTCCGCGCCGAGGTCGGCATGGTTTTTCAGCACTTTAATCTGTTTCCGCACAAGACAGTTTTGGAAAACTTGATCGAGGCACCTGTTCACGTCAAAGGGATAAATGTAGCAGAGGCCAAACAATTAGCGTACGAGCTCCTGAAAAAAGTGAATATGCAGGATAAGGCCGATGTCTACCCGGACATGCTCTCTGGTGGACAAAAGCAACGGGTTGCCATCGCCAGGGCGCTTGCGATGAAGCCGAAAATCATGCTTTTTGATGAGCCAACCTCTGCACTCGATCCCGAGCTCGTCGGTGAAGTGCTACAAGTCATGAAGCAGCTCGCCAAAGAAGGAATGACAATGATCGTCGTGACACATGAAATGGGGTTCGCTCGTGAAGTAGCAGATCGGGCGGTGTTCATGCACGATGGGCAAATTCTGGAGCAGGGACCACCGAGTGAATTCTTTGAGAATCCGCAGCATGATCGTACCAAGCAGTTTTTAGGTAGCATCCGTTAAAATCCGCTACATCTAAATAATATAGAGATGAAAAACAGGGGGAATCACCAATGAAAAAACGTGCAAAATGGTCCGGAATTTTGTTGTCCACGGTTCTAATGGGCTCGCTGCTACTCTCAGCTTGTGGATCACAGACAAGCACACCGGCAGCAGGTGGACAAGCTTCTGGAGACGGTGGAAAGAAAGATTTTACGTACGCCATGAGTGGCGTGTACAAGCCGTTTAGCTTCAAGGAAAACGGGCAACTTACTGGCTTTGACGTAGAAATTGGACAAGCACTGGCAGAAAAAATGGGCATGAACGCAGTGCCGATCACCAATCCATTTGAAACGATCATCCCCGGTCTGGACGCGAAAAAATACGACGCTGTCATCGGGAGCTTGACCGTCACACCTGAGCGTCAAAAAGCTGTTCTGTTCACCAATCCGTACTACCGTTCCGGTTCGCAAATTTTCGTGCAAGAGGGCAATACCACCATCAAGAGCAAAGAAGATTTGAAGGGCAAAAAGATCGGCGTAGTAAAAGCATCCAACTACTTGGATTGGGCGAAAAAGCTGACCGATGAAGATAAAATCACGCAGTATGATAGCGATATCACCGCTTTGCTCGACCTGCCGACAGGACGCCTCGATGCCGTGATTACCGACCAGGTAGTTGGCTTGCGATTCATTAAAGAAGGCGGAGGAAAAGTAATTGACGTAGGCGAACCACTGAGCTTTGACGAGCAAGCGATCGCTGTGCGCTTGGGTGACCAGGAGGCAGTAGATCGCCTCAACAAGGCGTTGGACGAGATCGTTAAAGACGGTACCTATGAAAAGATCAGCCAAAAATGGTTTGGCCGCAATATCCTGCAAAAACAGTAAGTGGGCAACGGGGTGTCCGTGATGGATGCCCCCCTTTTTAACGCTTCATGTGAGGAGGATTGCACGTGATTATTGATATTTTTCTATCCAGTTATCCCCTTTTTCTAAAAGCGACATGGCTCACAGTTCAGTTGACGGCCGTTGCCCTGATGCTCGGTTGTGTGGTAGGTCTTGTCATTGCCTTTTTCCGGATATCCGATAACAAAGTATTGAACTACATTGCACACGTCTACATTACCGTCATTCGCGGGACGCCTTTGATCGTGCAAATTTGTATTCTGTACTTCGGCTTGGCAAATTTGGTGACGCTCTCGCAGTTTTGGGCAGGAGCCATCGCGCTGGCAGTTCATAACGGCGCGTATATTGCAGAAATTTTCCGAGGCGCGATCCAGTCCATTGATCGTGGGCAGATGGAGGCATCCCGATCACTCGGAATGTCGTACCCGTTGGCGATGCGCAGAATCATTTTGCCACAGGCGTTCCGTCGGGCGATCCCATCGCTTGGCAATCAGTTTATCATCGGGCTCAAAGACTCATCGCTGGTCGCCTACGTAGGGATGCAAGATTTATGGGGAACCGGTCTGGGTGAAGCAGCCTCCAACTACAAGCAGCTAGAGACTTATATGGTCGTAGGCTTGTACTATCTCGTATTGATCATGATCTTCTCATATTTCGTAAACAAACTGGAAGCACGATTAGCCAGAGGCAAAGCCCCCAATAAACAAGCGAAAGACAACACGAGTGTGGCGGCGTAACTCTTAGTCATGGAGGACGAAAGAAAGATGGTTCAATCAGTCGAACGGGCGATGAAAATTATTTGGGTACTGATTTCAGACGAAAAACATGCTTGGCCGATTTCGGAGCTGGCGAGCGCAACGGGTCTACCAATCAGTACGCTCCACCGTTTTCTCGAATCCATGATCCAGTTCGGATTGGTTGAACAGGACCCAGTCACCAAGCATTACAAGCCGGGATATACGTGGATGGAAATCGGTTTTATCCTGCATGAAAAGCTAAACCTGCGGGCTGTGGCGAGGCCTTTCATGGAGGAGCTGGCGAATGAAGTCGAGGAGAGTATCTTTCTCAACGTATTGGCGGGGACGGATTCGATGCCGATCGAAAAAGTAGAAAGTCCACTGAAAATACGCATAGACGAGAACCTGGGGGAGCGGATTCCTCTCACAATCGGCGCCCCTAGCAAAATCATTCTCGCGTATTTGAAGCAGGATGCGATCACGAAAGTCGTTTCAGCCCAGCTTTCGCCAGACAAGCAGCCGTCATTTTTGGACCAGCTGAGTGAAGCGAAGAAAAGTGGCTATGCGATCAGCTACGAAGAGAAGACGGAAGGCACCATGGCAGTCGCTGCTCCAATCATCGGCTACGGAAATCAACTCGTCGGAGCGCTCTCGATCAACGCCCCGTGCTTTCGGGTGACAGAAGATCGATTGCCCCTACTCATCGAAAAAGTGAAACGCCAAGCTACGACGATTTCGGCAAGAATCGGCGGCGCATAAGTTAACCCTCCATTCCAGCATCTGTGGATGGAGGGTTTGCTTTTTTTTATAGTAACCATCAGATCTTTCAATTTTTTCGCCTCGAAAAACTATGTTAGTGTGAAAGAAACAGTGGGGAGGGGAGAGAGACATGTTTCCATTTCGCGTTATTAATCAGGAAACAACGGAAGATGTGCTGGATATGGCTAGTGTCATCGAAGTGGTGGAGCAAGCCTATCAAATGAAATCGAGTCAGCAGGCGACGTTGTTTCCACTCATTTTTCATGAGTTCGTAGAGGGCAGAGCCGACATGGATATCAAATCCGGTCATTTGCCGCAAGCCGATATATTTGGACTCAAGCTCGTCTCGTGGTTCGGTGACAATGACAAGAAAGGTCTGCCACAACTAGTCGGTACTGTGATGGTAGTAGACAGCCGAACTGGCGTACCGCAGGGGATTTTGAGTGGAGAGCACATTACTTGCATGCGTACGGGAGCTGCCGGAGGAATCGGTGCAAAGTATTTGGCACGTCCCGAATCGGAGAACCTGCTGATTGTCGGGACGGGACATCAGGCTCCTTTTCAAATCATGGCGACACTGATGACGATGACAGAGATCAAGCGGGTGTACATCTGCAATCCGCGATCACCAGAAAAGGCGCAAAGCTTTGCCGCCAAAATCAAAGAGAACCTCTTGACCAGATTCGTCTCCAAGTATGCGGGAGAAGAGTACGAGCGGTATGCCAGCCGTTGTGACGTGGAGTTTATCGCGGTGGACAATCTCGAAGAAGCGACTAGACAAGCAGATATGATCATCACCGCAACTCCTTCACGTGAACCGATGATCCAAGCGGAGTGGGTAAAGCCGGGGACGCATATTACCTGCATAGGGGCAGACATGGAAGGAAAACAGGAAATCGATGAACGGCTTTTTGCAAAAGCGCGCGTCTTCGTTGATGATGTCGGACAGTCAGTACGGGTGGGAGAGACAAAGGTAGCTGTAAAAAAGGGGCTGATAACAGAGGGCGATATCGCAGCAGAGATTGGCAATGTCATCCCCGGTCGTGCCCAAGGAAGACAACATGTAGAAGAAATCACGATTTTTGATAGCACCGGGATCGCGTTCCAAGATTTACTGACAGCTGCACACATTTTGAAAGTGGCGGATAAGCGCGGTATAGGAACGATCGTTGATCTGTAAGGGTGAAAGGATAGGATTAGGAGGGGAACGACAATGAGAATTGCACCTTTTAAAGTAGAAGAATGGATGAACGCCTATGAGATGGAGGCTGTTTACAATATTGCCGAAACATGCGTCGATTCGCTGACGGTAGAAGAGTTGATCCGCCTTTCCGATGAGCCGGAAGATTTTTTCCGCGAGATGGCCCAGAAGAAGCTGACGTACGGTCATATCGAGGGTTCGCCGGAATTCCGCAGCCTCGTCGCGAATATGTATCAAACGATGAAGCCGGACAACATTTTGGCGATGAACGGGGCGATCGGAGCGAATTTTCTCACCTTGTTCTCGCTCGTTGCGCCTGGTGACGAAGTAATTACAGTGCATCCAACGTATCAGCAAATTTATTCGGTACCGGAGTCGTTCGGAGCGCAGGTCAAGCTGCTCAGACTTTTGCCGGAAAATGATTTTTTGCCTAATCCGGTTGAGCTGCGTTCACTCATTACAGACAAGACCAAGCTGATCTGTATCAACAATCCGAACAATCCATCTGGAGCTTTGATGGGTGAAGGTTTGCTGCGAGAAATCGTAGAGATTGCCCGCTCCGTAGATGCTTACTTACTGTGTGACGAGGTGTATCGAAATTTGCACCAAGACCCGGAGGTTGTGGTACCATCTATCGTCGACTTGTACGAAAAAGGGATTGCGACAAGCAGCATGTCCAAAGTGTTTTCATTGGCGGGCTTGCGTCTGGGGTGGATTGCAGCACCTCAGGATGTGATCAAAAGCTGCTTCCAGCACCGCGATTATACGACCATCAGCTGCGGGATGCTGGATGATATGCTGGCTGTCCATGCACTGAAAAACCGCGACAAGATCATGGAGCGCAGCCTAAAGATCGTGCGGGACAACCTGCAGATTCTCGACGAGTGGGTAGCGAAGGAGCCGTTGGTCTCTTACGTCAAGCCGCAGGCTGGAACAACCGCAATGCTCAAGT
The DNA here is from genome assembly GCF_013332495.1 of Brevibacillus sp. HB1.2. Classification (NCBI taxonomy): domain Bacteria; kingdom Bacillati; phylum Bacillota; class Bacilli; order Caryophanales; family Paenibacillaceae; genus Brevibacillus; species Brevibacillus sp. HB1.2. The sequence continues at coordinate 47,674 of NZ_JABMIU010000006.1, forward strand.
ACGAGCTGGATATCCCTTCGGAAACGTTTTGCATTGACCTGTTTAAAACGACAGGGGCGTTTTTGACACCAGGCAGCTGCTTCGACATGGAAGGGTGGTTACGAATCGGGTACGCCTGCTCGTCTGAAGTGCTTCAAGTAGGTCTATCAAAAGTATCGGAGTTTTTGGAGTCACGCAAATAAGGGATAAAGTAGGAGAGGGAGTGTCTCTTCGGTGGAAGAAAAGAGACACTCTTATGCTCGCAAGCTGGCGGAGATGATAGGGGAGCACGCATAGGGTATCGGTTGAACATAGAGCCACTCTCGGCTACACTTTTTCTAACAGAGGTTGTTCAAAAAGCCGACTTTTTGAACACGCACTTACACGAAGAATGGGTGTCGTTCGGTGAGGGAGTGGATAATCAATCATGGAGTTACGCAATCTGAAGACATTTCAGGTCGTTGCCGAGCATTTGAACTTGACGAAGGCTGCAGAGCAACTCGGATACAGCCAGCCTACGATTACACTCCAGATTCAAGCATTGGAGCGGGAGCTGGGTCACCCTTTGCTCAATCGGGTAGGCAAGCGCACGTTTTTGACACCGGCCGGAAAAATAGTGAAACAACATACGGATCAGCTTTTCTACGTTCTCCAGCACATGGCGGAGGGACTTAATCACTTAGACATGCCTGTAGGACCGCTGGTCGTGGCGGCCCCGGAGTTTTATTGCATCCAATACATGCCCCAAATTCTGAAAGCATATGTAGAGACACATCCACAGGTCAATTTGCAGGTGATTTCATGCACCAGTCAGGAGACTTTGAAAAAAATCCAAGCCCACGAGGCGGATATTGGGATCATTGCGGGCATCACCTCGCAACCAGGTATTGATTCCAGCGTCGTGGACTTGGAACAATTCACCTTGATTGCTTCTCCTGATTTGATGAAGGACAAAACACTGGCAGACGCACTCGTGACCTTTCCTTTTTTGTCTTATCAGGAGGGGTGCAATCTCGATGAATTTATTACCCAATGCCTATTGGAATTAAACTACATCCCACCCTCAGTCATTAAATGTAGCAGCGAAGAAACGATCAAACGGTCAGTCCTGAATCAAACAGGCATAGCCCTGCTCAGTAAGGTTCTAGTGGAAAAAGAGCTTCGAACAGGAGAACTAATGGAGTTGTACCGCTTTTCCAAGAAAGCAGAAACATCGCTGGTCTGTCTGGGTCGCCGAAGAGAAGAGCCTGCAATCCAGACCTTCATGGAACTGGTCAAAGACATTTGGTTATCGATAAGAGAAGAGTAGTCATGACAAGGGGCAGTCTAAGGAGTCCCTCAAAAGTAAAGAAGCTGGGAAAAACGGTTTCGTTTTTCCTAGCTTCTTTTTCTGTGTGGAACGGCAATAATATTGTAAAATGAAAGAAGGTAAGAGAAATAGGAGATGACAACAAATGAGTAAGCAAGTAAACGAAAAGGAACTCGTTTCGCATTTAGCTACCAAAACAAAAGTAGATCCGCAAAAAATCATGATCGTACTCAAGCATGAGCAAGCGTACATGAACAGTGCGAAGGCAGATGCAAAAGGTGATGTCGACGTTGATTTTGATGATCTCGTAGATTACATTATGGGTAAGTCAGATGTGAAGCTAGATGAGATCACCGTCGAGAAGATCCTGGATGTAGAGATGGAATACTTGATTAAAAAAGGAATCGCCGGATATATAGACTAATAGAGGACGTCTGGTTATCAGGAAAAGAAGAGTAGTGTTCCAAGCACATTCCCCTTGTAGAGGGTGATGTGCTTTTTTATTACCACAACGCAAAAGGGTTATCATGGTAAAAAATCTAAAAACCATCTGAAAGACGGTGGCTGCAGTGGGGAGAAGAATATTTCCAGTCTAGGCTCCAGGCTCCGTCCCTCAGGGAAGCTTTGACTGCCCGCTCCAAAGGAATTAGCGGGGAAACGCAAAAGTGGTAGCCGCTACGTCGCATGAGCACGGTTGCGTTTCTTTTACCCGCTAATCCCTTCTCCGCTCGGTAGGACTCCACAAGTCGCTACGTCTGGAAATATTCTTCTCTGGCGTATCTGATTACGTTCTTCGTTCTTTTCAAGCTTTTAAAAAACGAATAACTTTAACAGCTCGTAGAGGAAACAGGAGAAATAAGCGAAGATCTTTGGTACACCGACCGAGACGGAATGCAAAAAGCGAAACACGCCCTTAAGCGTCCACCTCTGAAACACATCCTGAATGGACCACTTTGGACGCGGTTTCGCTTATTGCATGGAGTCGGGCAGTGAATCCCCCAGCGGGTGGGACAAGAAGCTGAGCGTTTTCTCCTGTTTCCTCCCCACCACAACAGAGTGACAAGTGGATTTTTAGTATTTTTTAACAAGGGATATATACACTGAAAATCCAAAAAATATCTGAAAGACAAATGTAAATTGTTTGACTATTGGTAGTCGTCGTGTCTATAATTTGGTTATCTTTGTTAGTAATGTTAACTAACTGTGTGGCGGTGATCGAAGAAGCGTGCAAGCTCCCAAAAAAACAGGTAATAGCAAACTCGTGAAAAAACTGAATAAAGAAGAAGTATTGCAACAGGTCGTCTTGCACGGGCAAATTTCCCGCGCAGATATCTCCAAGCAGACACATCTTAGCCGTCCATGTGTTTCCGCCCTCGTAGATGAAATGATCCAGGAAGGACTCCTACAAGAAGTAGGAATGGGCGATTCCAAAGGCGGTCGCAAGCCGATTTTGTTGGAGTACAACTATCAGGCGTACGCCATTGCAGGCGCGATTTTTGAAGGATCTACCCTGGACATGGCCATCGCAGATATGAAAGGTGAGTTCTTGGCTCGCTATCGCAAACGGCTGGCACAACCAGCGAATGGCGAAACCGTCATCGAAGATTTGGCAGCCGGACTGGATCGCTTGCTGCGTGAAAGCGGCATCCCGCGAGAGCGTCTACTCGGAATGGGCGTCGGTTTGCAGGGAGTCACACAGCGTGGCAGTGGAACCGTCAGTTTTTCGCCCAGCACAGGATGGATGGGTTCACCGATTCAGCAGACCATCGAAGCGCGACTCGGACTGCCCGTCATTATCGACAATGACGTGAATATGATGACACTGGGCGAGTATGTCCGTGGAGCAGGGGTCGGCCATACCAACGTCGTCTACATGTATGTAGGAACGGGGATTGGGGCAGGGATCATTTTGGATGGACAGTTTTATCGGGGGAGTCGTGAGGCAGCAGGAGAAATCGGCTTCATGATGATCGGCCCGGTACATAATCGCCCGAATGGCGCGTCAGGCGTGTTTGAGACGCATTATTCGATTCCGGGTATCCAAGAGCAGGCTAAGGGATTTCTCTCTGACCTTCAGGAAGGGTCGAGTGTCATAGAAGAGCTGATCCGGCACGCCAAACAAAATGCAGAAGCAAAAGAGCTTCTTGCAGATGTGTATCGACATTGGGCGTACGGAATGGCGAACATCATCAGTATTTTGAACCCGGAAATATTGATCCTGAGCGGGGAGATGGTCCACGTCGATGGTGAAGGGGTGAAGCAAATTCACGAATGGCTGAGAGAATGGGTGCCCGAGGTGCCTAATCTTGAAAAAGCGAGTCTGGGGGAGCGAGCTGGTTTGATTGGTGCTGTCCATAGTGTTTTGGAAGCGTTTCCTTTCACACGACTGCTTGACAAAGAGTGAGAAGAACAAAAGGGGGAGTTCGTTTTGAAAAAGACAACTAGCAAGCTGAAAACATGGATGAAGGGCGTATTTGTCAGTTCCTTGGCTCTGACTGTGGCTGCGTGCGGCAGTGGAGGACAGGAAGCAAAGCCTGCGGACAACAACGCAGGCGGCCAATCAGGCACGGCTGCTCAACCTGCTGATTCATCGGGTGACCCACAAAGACTGGTGATTTACACCGGACGGGACAAAAACATTTTTGAAATCGTATTGCCAAAATTCAAAGAAAAGTACCCGAACATTGAAGTGGAAACACTCGAGATGGGTGCCCAACAAATTTTGGAGCGCGTTCGTGCAGAGAAGGCGAACCCGCAGGCTGACTTCTGGTGGGGTGGTACCCAATCTGCTCTAGCGACAGCAGCCAATGAAGATCTGCTGGAGCCTTACAAGCCGACTTTTGCAGACAAGGTTCCAGATTTGTACAAAGATCCACAAGATCGCTGGTACGGCGAAATGCTTTTGCCAGAGGTTATCATGTACAACTCGCAGGTGCTGAAGCCAGAAGAAGCGCCTCAAGATTGGGACGAATTGATCGATCCGAAATTCAAAGACAAGATCGTTATCCGAAACGTACTGCCGTCCGGCACGATGCGTACCATTTATTCTGCAATGATCTTCCGTCAAGGGGCGGATACTCCTGAAAAAGGTTATGAATGGCTGACCAAGCTCGATGCCAATACAAAAGAGTACACGCAAGACCCGACAAACCTGTATTTGAAGCTGGATCGTCAAGAGGGCGTCATCTCCTTGTGGAACCTCCAAGACGTGCTGATCCAAAGCAAAAAGAACAACCATCCGTATGACTTCATTTATCCGAAGAGCGGGGCACCAATTCTCGTAGACGGCGTGGCTCTGGTAAAAGGCGCGAAAAACCAGGACGCAGCGAAAAAGTTCATGGAATTCTTGATGAGTCCTGAAATGGCTGCCCAATTGGCGAAGGAGCGCTTCCAGTTCCCATCTCGTACGGACATCAGCAAGGACCAATTGCCAGATTTCATGAAAAATCTCGAGCTGAAGCCAATGGAACTCGATTGGGCTGTCATGGCTGCAAAAGAAAAAGAGTGGATGCAGCATTGGGATGAAAACATCAAGGGCAAAGGCAAGAAGTAAGGAAGGTTTTTTTCAAGCAGCTAGGCGGGAAGGCGTTGTCCTTTCCGTCTAGTCACTTATAGAAGTTGTTTGAAAACGGACGCAGCTTGAAATGACTTGCGATGAAGGAGGAAACACAACCCGATGAGCAGCGTAACACTTGATCACGTTCACAAAAGGTTTGGCCAAGCAAAAGGGGTCGAAGATGTTCACATTCATATCGAATCAGGAGAGTTTTTTACTTTTCTCGGTCCGAGTGGCTGCGGCAAAACGACTACCCTGCGCATGATTGCCGGCTTTTATTATCCAACGGATGGCCATATCCGCTTTGGATCAGAGGAGGTTACATCTCTTCCTCCGCATAAGCGCAATACCGGGATGGTATTCCAAAACTACGCGTTGTTCCCGCACATGACTGTTTTTGAAAATATCGGGTTTGGCTTGCAGGTTCGGAAAGTGAACAAAACCGATGCAAAAGAGCGCGTAGAACGGATCATGAAGCTGGTCCGTCTGGAAGGCTATGGCGAACGCCGCATTGATCAGCTTTCTGGAGGACAACAGCAACGGGTAGCACTGGCACGGGCGCTGGTCATCGAGCCGCAGATTCTGCTGTTGGATGAGCCGCTGTCCAATCTGGATGCGAAGCTTCGCGAAGAGACGCGTTTTGAGATCAAGAGACTCCAGCTGGAGTTGGGGATTACGACGATTTACGTTACGCACGATCAGGCGGAAGCGATGTCGATGTCAGACCGGATTATGGTCATGCAGAGCGGAGAGGTGCAGCAAATAGGCACACCGCATGAGATTTATCATCGTCCTGTAAACCGTTTTGTCGCTTCTTTTATCGGCGAGACGAATCTGTGGGAAGGGACAGTTACAGGGTTTGATGGCGACGAAGTGCTGGTTCGCACGGCTTCTGGACAAATGCTCAGCGGATTTAAGAAAAACGCTTCTCCACGTGCACAGCTGTCAGTTGGGGAGAAGGTGACAATGTCGATCCGTCCTGAATCCGTCCTGGAGAGTACAGGCAACGAGGGACAAAATGTAGTGACAGGCTCTGTTGTCATGTCTGAATTTACAGGGGCGTGTGTCAATTACGTCACGGAGGTAGGAACGGAGAGCCTGCGCAGCATGTCGATCAACCTGGGACGACCGATTAAACAGCGCGGCGATGCCATCGGCCTACATATACCGAAAGAGAGCATTTATTTTGCCGGATAAGGGGGAAGAAGCTTTTGAGAGCAGAGTTGCAGCAAGCGCCGACAGCAGCCAGACGAAAGTCCATCACCGCTTCACCCGCCTTCGTCTACGTGCTGGTATCGCCACTCTTTTTAATATTGTTGGCTTATGTCGTTTATCCATTGTTCGAAACGTTCGTTGCGAGTATCAAAATTGATGAAGAAATTACGTGGAAAAACTATATTCGCTTCTTCAGCCTGGAGCATACGGCCAACCTGGAAGCGTTGTGGAACAGTGTCTACATATCGGTTCTGAGTGTCATTACATGCGGAATCGTTGGCGTCGCGATGGCGTTTTTATTGGAACGCTATGATTTTCCTGGACGAAAAATCCTTTCTGTTCTGGCTTTGGTTCCGATGGCGCTGCCTCCACTCATTGGCGTTCTCTCGTTTACCTTTTTATACGGGGAGAGTGGAATCATTCCACGGGCGATCAAAGAGCTGTTCGGGCTTGCCCAGGTTCCTTTCTCGTTAAAAGGAATTTGGGGTGTGGTCGTCGTTCATACGTTTACGATGTACACCTACTTCTTCATGACAGCTACAGCAGCAATCAAGGGACTCGACCCGTCCTTGGAAGAGGCGGCAGCCAGTCTTGGAGCGAATCGCTTTACCGTTTGGCGGCGCATTATTTTGCCGATGCTTACGCCAGCTATGGTCGCGTCTTCTCTGTTGGTTTTCATGATTTCGATGGCTTCTTATACGGCGCCACTCATTTTCGGAATTGACCGGACAATGACGATGCAAATCTATCTGTCTCGCACCAATGGAGATTTGGACATGGCTGCGACACAGTCTACGATTCTTTCGATTGTTTCCGTGGCTTTTCTTTTGATCATGCGTTGGTACCAAGGCGCGCGCAACTACCAGAATTTGAGCAAAGGGGTCAGCGTGCACCGTACCGAGATCAAGAGCAAAGCAGGACGCTACACCACGATTGTGCTGTCGTTTATCGGTACAGTCATTCTGATGCTGCCAATTCTCGTATTGGTACTCATCTCCTTCTCGGTGGATGGTACCTGGACGGTGCAAATATTACCTCCGGAGTATACCTTGTCGCATTACATGGATTTGTTCACGGATAGCAAGACATGGCGTCCGATTCTCAACAGCTTGCAGTTGTCTGCTATCGCGGTAATCGGGATCATCATTTTCGGTGTAGCTGCGGCTTATGCCATGGTTCGCCTCAAGTTTCGCGGGAAAACGCTTCTTGATGTGTTGATCATGCTGCCATGGGCATTGCCAGGGACAGTTGTGGCGATCAACCTGATTGCAGCGTTCAGTGAGCCGAATGCATTCAGCTTTGGTCAGGTTTTGATCGGAACATTCTGGATTATCCCGTTGGCGTATTTTGTCCGACATCTACCACTTGTGTTTCGCTCTACCAATGCGACTTTGATGCAGATGGACCCATCCGTCGAGGAGGCTGCGCGGAATCTGGGTGCTTCCTGGTGGTACAGCTTCAGACGTGTCGTGTTCCCGATGGCTTGGGGTGGAATTCTCGCAGGTACGCTCTTGGCATTCGTCCAGTGTATCGGGGAGTTTGTGGCTTCGATTCTGATCTTCACACCGAAGACAACGCCATTGTCTGTCGCGGTATTCCAACGCATGTACAGTAATGAATTCGGCACCGCTTGCGCCTATGGTGTCTTGCAAATCGTGGTCATCATCATCGTATTGTTCATCTCCAGAAAACTGACCGGAGATAAAGCGGGAACTGCCGTGTAAAAGCTGGATGCCTTCGTGAAAAAGGGGGAGCTTCACGTGGATGTCAGTGAATCGATGGACAAGAAATCACCGATGGTGCAGCCGACTAAATTGCCCTGCCCGCCCATTCCCGCATCTCTTCGCACCATGCAGGGGGAACACGGACTGCTCGATCTATGGAAAGCGATTAAGCCGCTCGCTACCATTGCCAGTGCCATGAACACAGGTGCCCATCCAGACGATGAGCACAGTGCCATGCTCGCTTACTTGGCGCTGGGGAGAGGCGTGTATACCACGAGTGTGATCGCGACAAGAGGGGAAGGCGGCCAAAACGAAATCGGCTGCGAGCAAGGTACCGCGCTTGGGATTATCCGCACGCGCGAACTGGAAGAAGCCTCATCTCTCGGCAATGTGACGCTTGGCATCTTAAGCGAAGAGCTGGATGATCCCATTCATGATTTCGGGTTCTCCAAATGCGCCGAAGAAACCTTCCGCAAATGGGGCGAAGAGGTCGTGTACGAGCGATTGATTCGAAAAATCAGGGAGCTGCGCCCCGATGTCGTCATCGCTTGCTTTGAAAATGAACCGACGACACACGGACATCACCGGGCGATTACGTTACTGACACAGCGTGCTTTCCACGAAGCGGCCGATCCACAGATCTTTCCGGAGCACAGGCAGGCTGGACTTTTGCCGTGGCAAATGAAAAAGCTGTATTTGCCTATCATGGACAACGATGATTATCACGTGGCTGTACCCGTGGGGGAATACGACCAAATCTACGGCTCATCCTATGTCCAGCTTGGTGAGCGATCGAGGTTTATGCATAAGACACAGGGCATGGGTGTTCATTACGACGAAGGCCCGACCTACAATTACTACCGCTTGGATGCATCTGTTTCCCCGGCACCTGAAAAAGAGCGCGACTTTTTTTTCGGACTGCCCTTCAGTTTTGCTGATCTGGCGCAGAGCATCGCTGCAAAAGGCGGGCAAGAACTCGCCGAAGTGCTTCACCGTATGCACGATGCGGCTACAGATATTTTGAATGCCTACCCACGTTTTGCTGAGGTGGCACAAAGGGTTCATCGCATGAAGGCTTTGCTTGCGTCTGCACAACAAGAAGTAGGCAAGGCTCCACTCGATGAAGAAACAAAGATTGATTTGATGTATCGGCTAGGACTCAAGGAAGCGCAGCTAAACCGTGCCAGTGCCGAGGCTCTGTCATTGGTCGTGAAAATCAAACCGGAGACGGGCGAGTGGGTGGCAGGTCAGACGACAACCGTCACCGTAACGGCTTACAACGGCGGCTCGCTTGAGGTTGAGCATGTGCAGCTGCGTATGCGTGTCCCCGCTGGATGGACGGCGAAACCACTCACGCCAACTGCGTTTCCACGACTTGCTTACAATCAGACGGTGTGCACCGTATTTGAGGTATCGATTCCTGCACAGACGGAGCTGTTCCATCCTTACAAGCCGTCCGTTCTCGATGTCGAGGTGCTCTATTTCGCCTTCGATACAGCCAGTACGATTCGCGTGGAGCCGGATAGCCGTGTAGCTGTGCTTCCGCCGTATGCCGTCACGCTGACACCGTCAGATGTGGTGCGAAACACGCTGCATACGGATGAGGCGATCCCGGTTAAGGTAACACTGAAACAGTACCGTCCGGGAAGCTCTACAGCCAAGGTCGCTCTCGTTGTTCCGGCAGGCTGGACGGCGGAGCCAGCCTTTGTCGATGTCCCGTTTTCTTTCCGCAGCGAGACGAAAACGATTGCGTTTACTGTTCATACCACGCCGCAAGTGAAGAATGGCAAATATCAGATCAGCGCTACGGTCGCGGGGACAGACGGTGTGACAGAGATAGCGCAGGATGTGCAGGTCATTGAATACCCGCATGTCGGTCGCACGTATTTCATCCGACCTGCTACGCTGACTGTTCAAGCCTTTGACCTGGCCATCCCGAAAAATCAACGGATCGGCTATGTATCCAGCGGCTTTGACAATATGGATAAATACTTGCGCGCGGTTGGGGTGAATTGCCTCAATCTCGACGCAAACGAAATACAATCGGGCGATTTGTCCCGCTACGACACGATTGTTCTCGGCATTCGCGCATACGGATTCCGCCGCGAATTAATCGAGAGCAACCAGCGTCTTTTGCACTATGTAGAAAACGGCGGAAATCTCGTCGTTCAATATCACAAGCCGGAGGACAAATGGAAGCCGCACTTGGCACCTTACCCTATTTTTATCGGCGAATCGCTGATCGATTGGCGGGTGACCAATGAGCAATCAGACGTCCGTATGCTGGCCCCTGACCATCCGATGTTCCAGGAGCCAAATGTGATTACCCAAGCAGACTGGGATGGATGGGTGCAGGAGCGCTCCATCTACAATCCTTCTCGCTGGGGAAGCGAGTATACCGAGCTGATTGCGACAAGTGATCCGGGAGAACCGGAGTTCCGCGGCATTTTCCTCACGGCGCACTATGGAAAAGGGACGTACACCTACAGCTCGCTTGCCTGGTTCCGCGAGATTCCACAGCTAGTCCCTGGCGCTTTTCGTTTGTTCGTCAACATGATCAGTCAGAAGCAGTAATGCCCCATCCACTCCGGGCCAACCGTGGGTCGATCCATGGCTACATCAATGAATTACAAACGTACAGACCGCCATGATTGATATAGACATCAATCTGAAAATGGAATGGAGGAACGTTCATTGAGTAAGGGGAAACTTGCCAAGCTGTACACGATTACGACTGCAGCGGTGCTAGCCACGAGTCTGATTATGCCGGTAGCACCCGAGACCGCCCATGCAGACCGCGGGGTTGTCGACCTGTGGAAAGCCATCAAGCCGCTCACCACGATTGCCAGTGCGATGAACACCGGAGCACATCCGGACGATGAGCACAGTTCGATGCTCGCGTATTTGTCGCTTGGCAAAGGGGTGGACACATCCAGTGTCATTGCGAACCGAGGCGAGGGAGGACAGAACGAGATAGGCAGCGAGCTGGGTAATGCGCTGGGGATCATTCGTACCCGCGAATTGCAGGAAGCTTCCAAAATCACGAACATCCATCTGGAGAACCTCAGTGAAAAAATCGATGACCCTATTTTTGACTTCGGCTTTTCCAAAAGTCCGGATGAAACTCTTCAAAAATGGGGCGAGGATGTCGCGTACGAAAAGCTCATCCGCCGTATCCGGACACTGAGACCCGATGTCGTGATTCCCGCATTTTTGAACGAACCTTCGACTCACGGTCATCATCGCGCGATTAATGTCATTACGGTACGGGCATTCAAGGATGCCGCAGATCCAAACGTTTTTCCGCAGCATGCAAAGGAAGGCTTGGCTCCTTGGCAGGTGAAGAAGCTGTATCTGCCTGCAAAGGAACAGGATTACTCGGTCAAAGTGCCTGTTGGCGACTATGACGAAATTTATGGTGCCTCTTACGTCCAACTCGGCGAAGAATCCCGTTTTATGCACAAGAGCCAGGGCATGGGACGTCACTATGACGAAGGGCCAAGCTTCAATTATTACAAGCTCGATCAATCCATCGTAGAGACAAAAGACAAGGAAGCGGACTTTTTTACGGGAATTGCCTATTCGTTTGACGATTTAGCCAAGGAAGTTGCCAGACAGTCTGGCGGGGAAAAAGTCGCGGGTGAACTGAAAAAGCTGCAAAAGGATGCCGCAGAAGTCATTGCTGCGTACCCAAGCTTTGCCTCAGTAGCCAAGGAAGCACATGAAATGCTGGCGGATGTGGAAAAAGCGACGGCAGTAGTCGAAGCGTCCTCCTTGCCAACTGACACGAAAACAGACTTGCGCCATCGTTTGGGAGTGAAGAAATCCCAGTTGAACAAGGCTAGTGCCGAAGCGCTCTCGCTCGTAGCCAAGGTTAAGCCTGAGACAACTGAGCTGGTAGCAGGCCAAACGACAAAAGTAACGGTTACGGCTTACAACGGCGGCCAAGCAAAAGTCGGGAAGATCAATCTCGCGCTGAATGTACCAAAAGGCTGGCAAGCCAAGCCGCAATCGTCCACCAGTTTCGCATCGCTCGGCTACAATCAGACGGTGAAAACGACATTTGATGTTACGGTTCCTTCTGATGCCGCTCTGTTCCAACCGTATGCCGCTCCAGCCATTACGGCAGATGTCAGCTACAACTTCGCAGGCTCGACGGCGAATAGCCATGTGACACCAGCAGATGCCATTGCAGTTCTTCCATCTTTTTCTATGGTGCTGAGTCCAAATGCGACGGTTTTGAATACGCAGAAGCCAGAGGAGCCAATCCCGGTCAAGGTTACGGTGAAAAACTACAATCCAGGTGCAGCGAAAACAACCATCTCTCTCGATGTGCCAAAAGGCTGGAGTGTAGAACCACAAGCAGCACCGCTCGCCTTTGAGGCCAAGGGAGAAACGAAGTCGGTTGCCTTTACAGTCAAAGCAGATGCTTCGGTCCAACCGAATAAGTATACGGTGACAGCAGTAGCATCTGGCAATGGTAAAGAGAGTCGACACGGCGCCCAAGTCATCCGTTACCCGCATATCGGCACGACTTACTTTGTTCAACCAGCGACGCTTGCGATCCAGGCATTTGACCTGAAGGTGCCGGAAGGATTGAAGGTCGGTTACGTATCCAGTGGCTTTGACAATATCGATCAGTATTTGTCCCAATTGGGAGTCAATGTGACCAATTTGTCGGCAAAAGACATCGAGTCTGGCGATTTGGATCAATACGATACGATCGTGTTAGGCATACGTGCTTATGGTTTCCGACCTGAGTTGATTCCTTCAAATGCACGCTTGTTGAAATACGTGGAAAACGGCGGAAATCTGGTCGTGCAATACCACAAGCCAGAGGATAAATGGAAGCCAGAGCTGGCTCCTTATCCGATCAAAATCGGTGCTCCGCTGATTCAATGGCGTGTCACAGACGAAAAATCCAAGGTAACAGTATTGGCGCCTGATCATGCATTATTCCATACGCCAAACAAAATCACGGAGGAAGATTGGGACAACTGGATTCAGGATCGTTCCGCTTACAATCCTTCCGAGTGGGGCAAGGAATACACAGAGCTCATCTCCAATGGAGATGAAGGTGAGAAGGAATTTACGGGTACGTACCTCACTGCCAAGTATGGAAAAGGAACGTATACCTACAGCTCGCTCGTGTGGTATCGCGAAATTCCGTCACTCGTACCGGGTGCGATCCGATTGTTTGTCAACATGATCAGCCCACAGCAGTAATCATAATAGAAGGGAAGGCGATCGTTCGGCGGTCGCCCCCCTCCTAAAAGAAGATCAGACGCAAAAATAGAAGCAGCATACGAATGGGTAGGAAGGAGATGCAAGAAAGATGAATTACAGAGATCGAATTTTTCAACAGGAGGGAGCCAGTTTCCCTGGCAAGACATACGTGGAGGCGGTTTTGGAGCCTGCATTCAATGAAGCGAAGCACCATTTGCTGCATCCGATGATGGCGATCAACAAGGCACATTTGATCATGCTTCGTGAACAAGAATTGCTCACAGACGATGAGGCCAAAAGAATTGCTGGTGCACTGTGTGGGATCGAAATGGAAGAGCTGCGCCAATCGCATTACACCGGACAGTTTGAAGATTTGTTCTTTCAGGTAGAGAGCCGTTTGCTGGAACTGGCTCCTGATGTGGCAGGAAATCTGCATCTGGCTCGCAGCCGCAACGACATGGGGATTACCATATACCGTATGGTGCTGCGTGAAAAATTGTTGGTGACCTTGGCTTCTGCCCTCTATCTGAAAGAGCATTTGCTCCTCTTTGCAAATGAGCATGTGGATACGATCATGATTGGCTACACGCACACACAGCAGGCACAGCCGACGACCATGGCGCATTACATCATGGCGGCTACTGACATGCTCAGCCGTGATATCAAACGACTGATCCAAGCCTATCACACAGTCAATCGCTCACCGATGGGGGCAGCGGCCTTGACGACTTCTGGCTTTGCGATCAGCCGGGAGCGGATGCGCGAATTGCTCGGATTTGATGAGCTGGTGGAAAATTCCTATGATGCAGTCTGCGGCGCTGATTATTTGGGGGAAGTAGCGACAGCCGTACAATTGGCAGCGATTAATTTGGGGCGTACGGTTCAAGATATGCTACTGTGGTGCACACAGGAATTCGCGGGGTTAAAAGTCGCGAGTCCATACGTGCAGATCAGCTCCATCATGCCGCAAAAGAGAAATCCGGTTTCCTTTGAACATATGCGCTCTCTGTTGTCCAGTGCAGCAGGCAATGCGACGACAGTGCTTACGATGATGCACAATACGCCTTTTGGCGATATCGTGGACACCGAGGATGACATGCAGCCGTACGCGTGGCGGAGCATGGGAGTACTCGAGCAGATGTATCGCTTGATGGCGAGTGTTGTGGGTACGATGGAAGTGAACAAGGACGTCCTCTTGGAGCGGGCAAAGGGCAGCTTTGCGACCGTCACAGAGCTGGCGGATACATTGGTGCGCACGGATCAGCTTTCGTTCCGCAAATCTCATCACATCGTGAGTCGTGTGGTAAAAGAAGCGATGAGCGAGCAACTCGCTGCAAACCAAATCAGCTTGGAGCTGGTAAACCGTGCAGCCGTGGAAGTAATCGGGCGGGAGCTGTCGCTCACAGCAGAAGAGCTCAGACTGGCGCTTGACCCCGTTCATTTCGTAATGATCCGCAAGCTTCCTGGTGGACCAAATCCAGAGGAAATGAAGCGCATGATCGCCGTTCGCCAAGCGGTTCTCCAGCAGGAAACAGAATGGCTGGCACAGAAGAAGCAGGCGAATGCGAATGTGATGAAAGGGCTTGATCAGATGACAGCTGAATGGAGTGTGGGGTAATGGCAGTGGTGCGAATACCTCTTCTGGCAGTGGACGGAGGGGGCACCAAGTGTCTGGCGGTACTGGTGGACCGCTCCAGAAATGAAATCGGTGCAGGACGCTCCGGTTCATGCAATTATCAAGGGATCGGGGAGGAAGCGGCAGCTCGTGAGTTGGTTGCCGCGATCAGCCAAGCTCTGGACGATGCGATCGCTCGTCAAACAGTTGCCCCCTTTATGAGCGGCACTTCGACACTGGATGGACCAATCGAATGGGAAATCGAGTGCGCGGTGTTCGGGATCGCTGGCCTGGACACAGAGTATGATCGACAGGTAATCTCGCGGATGGTGAGCAAGGTACTGCACCAGCTCGATATTCGCGTCCAGCACCTGATTGTGGAAAACGACGGATTTGCGGCATTGCTCGGTGCGACCGGAGGCAAACCCGGCATTCTGGTCATCGCAGGCACAGGTTCGATTGCCTTTGGTGTAAACGATGAACAGGAAACGGCGCGAGCAGGAGGCTGGGGGCATCGGGTCGGTGACGAGGGTAGCGGCTACTGGATCGGCAAACAAGCGATTATGGCTGTATTAAAAGCAGCGGATGGCCGTGGCGAGCCGACCGTATTGAAGGAGCTGCTCCTCCCGCACGTTGGACTGGGACGCGTAGATGAATTGTTTAACTGGACGTACAGTGAGCATTATTCCGTAGAGAAGGTAGCAGAGCTGTCGCCGTTGGTCAGTCAAGCGGCACTTGCCGGAGATAAGGTGGCAGCAGCTATTTTGCAGGTCGCAGGCGAAGAGCTTTTCGATGCTGCTCGGGCTGTCATTGATACGTTGCAAATGAAAGCCAAGCCGTTTCAGATGATCATGCAGGGGGGCGTTTTGCAAAACGATGATCGCGTGCGAGAGATCGTCGTAGAGCGCGTCCGAGAGTACGCTTCGCAGGTCGTCATCGAAAATGCACAAAACGATCCAATTTACGGTGTCATAGCAAAAGGATTGGCTTATTTAGAACGCCAATCGGGCGGCAAGTGAGGTGCTAGAAATGAAAAAAGTAATGGTTGTCTTTCCACATCCGGACGATGAGTCTTTTGCCTGCGGGGGAACGTTGGCAAAGTGCAAGGACGCCGGACATGAAACGTGCTATTTGTGCATTACCTCCGGCTGCAAAGGACGCAGTGGTCCATTCGATATCGATTGCCGAGTCAAGCTGGCAAAACATCGAGAGCTAGAGCTGAAAACAGCGGCGGAAGTGCTCGGAATCAGTCGTCTTGACTTGTTCCGGTACCCGGATGGTTCCTTGCAAAATGCCGATCTGGATGAGCTGGTGGGTAAGATTCGGGAAGCGATAGAGGAATGGAAGCCCCATGTCGTCGTGACGTTTCCGCCGGACGGGGTAACGGGTCATCCCGATCATATCGTCACGTGCGAGGCGACGACGCGAGCGGTCGAACAAGCGGAGGCGAGCTTGACTCCCGCAGAATATCCTGATCTGTACTATGTTTCGATCCCGCACTACTACGATCATTGCCCGGATCATGGTCCAAAGCCAGCAGTTCCGATTACAGGCAAGGTCGATATTTCGAGCTATCGGAAACAAAAAGGAGAGGCGCTGAAGGCTCACTTGAGTCAGGAGTATTCCGTGAATCGCGCTTATCCGGGTGTGATCGATGGGGACTTTGGTGTCATTGGCTGCTATGAGTACTTTACTTTGGTGCGGTCAGCGGGCAAGGCGATCGAGCCGGTTAGTGTGGGTGGAAGTATTCCTCTCATTGACCTGTAATCTAAAAAGTAGAAAGGGCTGACCAGCATGATTTTTGCTTGTCAGCCTTTTTCGTTGGATAGAACATCAGTCGGATTGTTTTGCCCTGCTAGATTTGCTTACAATGTGATCAAGTGCAAGTGGAAATCAAAGGGAGAGAAGACATGTCACACAGAGTCTATGTATATAACGTCAGTGAGCCCTCTCAAGCGCAAGACAACGACACGATGATGGTGGAATGGGGCTATGAGGTCCCACTACTCTTGCAGCCGCTCTTCATAGAAGGTGGTTCAATCGCCGGAAACAATTATAACAACCATACCGAGCCGGACAATTCTGGACTCTATTACGACGCGCAGACAGGCATCGAAAACGTGAAGCGATTCTACGATTTTCTGGAGAGACAGGAAGGGCTAATCCGTAACAAAGAAGCATTTTTATATGCGAGAAATCAGCTTCTGAGCTATCTGGAAAAACGAACGCTTCCGTATTTTCACATCGATGCCTGGGATGTATTCAATATGGATGACATCCCTCATGACGAGCAGGCGGAAACTTTGCGCGCCAATATTGCCCATAACAACGAGATCATGACAAAGGCAATGGACAACGATGACATCTCATTGCTGAACTACTCCGAATTGATGGACGTGAACCCAGGCTTTCGTTCTTTTGCCGAGGTGCTCAATTATGAGGACTACCAATACGGCTGGGGACACATCTGGCAGCCTTATGAAGAGCATTCCGACGTGGAGATTTTTGAGGAAGCTGGCTTGCTTGGTCTAAAAGACGCAGAGGGAAACGTATTGCTCGCTCCTCAGTTCGATGCCTTTTACGATTTCGCTTCCGAAGATCTCGCTGTGGTCGCCCGAGATGGTAAATACGGCTATGTACATAAATCCGGGAGAATTGTCATTCCATTGGAGTGGGAGGATGCCTACGATTTTGAATACGGCTCTGCTGGTGCCATCGTCAAACGAAACGATCGATATGGTCTGATCAATCTGGAAGGCAAAACAATTGTCCCTACCGACTATGAAGAATTGGAACCGCTCGATTACCAACGATTTTATACGGCAAAGAAAGACGGAAAATGGGGCGTGCTGGGGGAAGCTGGTTTTGTAACGATAGATTTTGAGCATGAAGAAGCTTTCAAGTGTGGGGACGGATTTTACCATACAGCGGTTAAAGGTAGGAAAAATCAGAAAATCTTTAACGAATATTGGAAATACATCGGGGAATTCCCTCTGGCGGCGGTGGAACAGATCGACGAAGGGCTTATCCTCGTCAAACCACATAAGGATGCAAGTCATAGCACCTTGTACAAAAGAGACGGCGCTGTCGGCGCATCCGGCTTCGATAAATTGAATCGGCAAACCCATTTTCCGAATCTACTTGTTCTACGCAAGGGAAAGAGGTACGCCGCTTATGGCAAGCAGCAGGAGAGCCTTCTGTTGCCGTATGAATACGATGAACTGATTGATTTGCAGGTTTATACGGAGACAAGGCAGGGCAATCAGGTGCTGGCCAAAAAAGATGGAAAGCTAGGCGTTTTTTATGGAGATGCCGTTCAGCCAGCATGGTTATTCCCCTTAGACGATTATGAGAATATTTTTCGGCTGCATCAGGATGCGTATGCTTTGAAGAAAAATGGATTATGGAGCATTGCCTTATCGCCGGAAAAGCGATGGAGTGATTTTGAATTCGATTTGGTGGTGAAAAAGGCATTTGTCGGGGGTTTTGCTTATGCCCTCAAGGGTCACGACGTTTATGTAGTAAGCGAGTATGGGCTGTCGAGGGCAGAGAAAACGCTCGTTCTGGAGGATGTAGAAGATCGTTATTCCAGCTATTATTTTGATGCTGAGGTTCGCAAGCGACTGCTGGCCTATGCCAAAGGGGAGCAATCCGATGTTGACAGTGTAGATCAGTACACGCCAGTAGAAACGTTGTACAATCTGGGCATGGAAGCGTATGAAGCAGGTGATTATGAGAAAGCCATTCTGTACGATACGCTTGCTGCTAAAAAGGGCTATGCCCCATCCATGAACAACCTTGCGCATATGTATTACAGTCGAGAAGGCTTCGAGGATGCTGATAAAGCTTTTTACTGGTATGAATTAGGGGCTGCGGCAGGCAACCACCATGCTATGAATGGATTAGGCTGTTGCTATCGACACGGGGTAGGCACGGAAGCTGATGCCGATCAGGCAATGTACTGGATGGGCAAGGCGGCAGAACACGGTCATGCGCTGGCTCACAACAATTTGGGCGCCATCTATTATGACGGAGAACTGGTGCCGCAAGATTTGGACAAGGCCCTCTGGCATTATGAGCAGGGGGAGTTATTGGGCTCGCCGGTTTATGGTTGGCTTGGCTATCTTCACGATTCAAAAGCAAACTACGAAAAGGCGCTGCATTATTATCACCAAGATTACGAAGTAGGCGGCGATATCAGTGCCTATAATTTGGGGATCTTCTACTATAATGGCTACGGTACAGCCAAAAATATCGACGCCGCTATCACTTATTTTCACGCTGCTTTGGAAAGAAACTACCCGCATGCGCATCTCGAACTGGCAAGGATTTACCGGAATGAAGAACAATTTACGGACGAGCTCCTGGTGAAAAAGCACATCGAAGAAGCGGAAAAGGCAGGTCTTGATATTCCTGAGGAGCTTGCACAATCGTAGAAAAAGCAAAAAGCGGATCGACAGGAAAAGTCGTCGGTCCGCTTCCAACTAACCAGCATGCTAAATAATGGCTTCCACTTCAATTTCAACGAGCAGACGCGGGTCAATCAATGCCTTGACCTCAACCATCGTAGCGACAGGCTGAATCTCGCGGAAAAACTCCCCGTGTGCTTTTCCGATCTCTTCCCACTTGCTGATATCCGTTACAAACATCCGCGTTCTGACCACATGAGACAAATCGGCATCTAATTCTCGCAATGCTTTCTCAATCGTCTCCAGGATGAACCGCGTTTGTTCATAGGCATCGCCCACACCAACGACTTCCCCGTCCTTCATGGCGGTTGTGCCAGCCACTTCAATCCGGTCGCCGATTCGGATTGCGCGACAATAGCCTACAACCGGTTCCCAAGGTGAACCTGTGAATACTTTCTTTCGATGCATAGTAGAAAGCCCCTCTCTTTTCCGCAATAATTGGAATATACTACAAAAAGGAAGGCGAGTGGAGCGGATGATAGACTTTTTTTTCACCCTTTTTTCCAAGTACAAGTGCTTGATACACACCGCGTTTGGTCATGAAGAATACATCCGCGTGGTAAACAAGCTAAGTGCTCATGGCATTCGTTTTCGGACACGCAGTCACCCTCAAGCAGTTCGTCATTTAGGGGGAGTCATGGGGATGTTGCCCCAAGAACAAGACCATAAGCAGTATGACATCTACGTGGCGAAAGAAGATGAACACCAAGCACATTTGGCGATTCATTCCCGTTGATGGATACCTATACGATCATGACAAGCTCTTATATAATGAGTGGGATCAGTAAGAAAATGGTACACCCGAGGAGGAACCAATATGTCCGTACTAGAGGCACTCAAAAGCAGAAGAGCCGTGCGTAACTATATTCCAAAAGAAGTAGAAACAGAAAAAATCCAAGCGCTGCTAGATTGCGCAGTGTTAGCGCCGAATGACCGCTTGCGTCAGCCGTGGCATTTTTACGTGATCAGAGGAGAAGCAAAGCTGCGGTTTGAGGAAATCGCGAAGGAATTTTTGCTGGAGCGTTTTCCGACCAAGCCGAATCTCGTGCAGGATTCCTTGGCCGTCCTGGAAAAAACACCGCTCGTCATTGTCGCGACTGCTGATGTGATCCCAGGAGATGAAGCATCTTCAGAGGATAATGAGTACGCGGTTTGCTGCGCGATTCACTCCATGTGGCTGGCAGCGAAGGAACTCGGACTTGGCATGGTATGGCGCACAAGAGGAGTCGGCTTGGTTCGCGACGAGCGCTTGCTGCAATTCCTCGGATCGCCTGAAAATAAAAAGGTCGTGGGCACGCTGTTCATTGGTTATCCCGAGGCAGATGCGCCTGAGACGAGTCGGGTAGCGGCGGAAGAAAAGACGACCTGGCTGTAATCAATAGAATAGCAATCGAGAAGAAGCCTCCTATTGCATCTGTCGATTATCATAAAGACTAGAAGCACCATCACTTTTGGGAAGCGGAGGACTATTCATGAATCAGCAAGTAACGGATTATATCCAAAACATAACCAATGAATCTCAGGTAGAAGTTTGCAAGCGGATTCGCCAGCTCATCCATGAAAATATCCCGAATGTAGAAGAGCAGGTGAAGTATAAACAAGCCTTTTATGCCATTCAGGGCAAGCAGACATGTGTGTATTTTCCGGCAAAGGATTGGATTAATGTGACGCTGTTTCAAGCGGCGAATCTGGATGCTCCAGCTGGCTTTTTTGAGAAGTCTGATCATGCTGACCGGAAGACCATCAAAATACGGAACGGAAAAGAATTTGATTTTGATGTTCTTGCAGGCCTCCTCAAAAAACTGGGTGAAGCGCAGTAGTTGTTTGCAACTAAGTCTCCCCACACACGTATAAATGGATAAGGTTAGACCGTACATATCGAGGGGAGATGTTTCATTATGTTTGGAAAGCTTGCGGCAGATGCGCTTGGCTTGAGCAATGTGGGAATCGTGGTAAAACCAGCAGATTACGACAAGGTGGATGCTGATGATTACATCATGCACGAGGACAATGAGAAAATTTATTTTTTGATCAAATCAAAGTCCGACGAGTATTGCTTCACCAATCTGGGGCTAGTTCATCTGGATGGAACGAGTGCCACCAGCAAAAAACGCATGCTGCGCCGCTATTCCTACCATACACACCCGATCTCTGACGTGTATCTGGAAACAGCGGGGACCGTCGATTTGGATGTAGAAATCAAGTTCACCATGGGCAATGAGCACTACTCGATCGATGTCAACAAAAAGCATTTGGAGGAGCTAAAAGACCTCTACAAAGCTCTTGTGAAGATCGCATCGATTATGCACGATAACGAACTCGCGCTCCAGCATGCAAAAGAAAGCCTCCACGTCGCCCAAAGCACACTGGGCCGCGTAACAGGCCAGCAAGCAGACGTAGCTTCACAATTCAAGTCCATCAACCAATACACCTTCGATTGGTTGGAAGACATCCGATACAAGTATGTCGTGAAAGACTTTGGGAAAGTCTTTGAAAAATACATTCAAAACTAAAAAGGAAGAGCCTCTTTGAAGAGGCTCTTTTTGTATTTTAGCGAAATCTTCGATAAGCCCCTACTTCTTACGAGTAGAACTAATCGGGCAAAACAAACAGCTGTACGGGAAGGCGTGTCACATGTTTGGAAGGAGACCGCCCGAACAAAGTGAGGATACAGGCGAC
Organism: Brevibacillus sp. HB1.2; assembly: GCF_013332495.1. Classification (NCBI taxonomy): domain Bacteria; kingdom Bacillati; phylum Bacillota; class Bacilli; order Caryophanales; family Paenibacillaceae; genus Brevibacillus; species Brevibacillus sp. HB1.2. The sequence goes on from NZ_JABMIU010000006.1 coordinate 69,446, forward strand.
TGGAAAACATGTGGCACGCCTTCCACCCGACCACAGCAGCAGGAAGACAACGCTCCTTCGAGCTCTACTCCTTGTGCAAAAGCTTGCCGATCTTGAGCGCCAGCTGGATTTGAAGCAACTCCTCCGAGTTTTTCAAATCCATGTTCAAAATCTCTTTGATCTTTTCGATCCGGTAAATAAACGTATTGCGGTGAATGAACATTGCTTTCGCCGCTTCACTGACGTTTTGATTGTACAGAAAGTAATTGTCCAAAGTCACCATGAGGCTCGTGCCGAACTCTTGATCATGCTCGTACAGTTTCCCCAGTCGCTTCAAAAAGAAGTCTTCCAGTTCAATGTCCTTAATGTTGGAATCCAGGAAATGATAGACGGAGTAATCATCGAAATGAGAGACGTCGCCCTTGCTGTTGAACTTCTGCATCAGGCGGATCGCTTCATGTGCTTCGGAAAAGCTTTTATGAAGCGAAGCGATGTTTTTATACTGACGTCCTACCCCAATAAAGAACAAGGTTTTCTTGATTTTATCCACGAGAGCGCTGTACAGCTCATTGGCGAATTGTTTGGCTTCACTTGCAGACACCACGGGTTTTTGCTCATTTTGTCCGATAAGGATGATGATCCGATTGTTTCGATAAAAGCAGGTGATTTCTCCAGGAGCTTTGCTCGAATGGTCATAGACGAGATCGACGCATTTTTTGGCGATCCGATCCAGCTCGTACTTGCGATCGATTATATCCTCCAAATTTTCTAGCTCAACCGGCTCGATATTAATAACCATACAAAAATACATGTAGCTCGATTGCAGCCCGTGTAAATCGCACAACGTTTGAAGGGAATCAGCCGACGTGATTTTTCCCGTTAATAGATCATCGAAAAAGTCTTGTCTGATCTTCAGCTTCACTTCCTCGATTTCCCTCGCCTTGATCCGCTCCAGCGCCACGATGGTGGACGCCTGTTCCAGCACAATGTAGTCAAATTCAGTTAGCTCCCAAATGGTTTGCCAGACGACGATGTATCCATAGATGTGATTGGCCACAGCAACAGGTAGAATCCTGCATTTAATCTCATCATCCTTTACATGGTAGATACGCTTGATCGACTTTTTGATCTGGCTAATATTTTTCGGGACGGACTCCGTGAAGTCACGGGTAAAAACAGGTCTGTTTTTGATCAAGGTCAGGCAGGAGTCAAGCGGAATCGGATTGTGCCAGATTTCTGTGTAATGAAGCAAATGCCAGTCCTGATCCAGAATAAGGATCGGGTTGTTGATCGTCTCAGATAGCTCGGAAGCGATGCGATCCAGTCCGCCACCTTCCAGCGCAATGCGAAACAGTGCGTTATGCATGTCCAATGTTTTGCGGTTCAACAAATCATAACGCCCAGAGGCTTTTTCGTTAATAATGGCAATCACTTTAGACAACGTGTATTCAAAAGGCAGGGCCAAGAGCGGCAGCCCGTACTTGTTGGCATGCTCAATCATGTTTTGCGGGATTTGATCGAAATAGCGATGCATCTTGATTACGAGCCCGGAGCAGTTGATTTCCGCCAGCTCTTTGATGATTTTATTTTGTAATTCAGGATTGTCCTTGAAAATATACCCGGTGGAGAGCAAAAGTTCGTTGGAAGACAGCCAGTCAAAAGCATCCGGGTTTTCCATAATATTGACGATGGAGATAATGTTGTTGATGCCTTGCTCTCCGGCGATGATTTTGATGCCGTCTATGGATTGAATGGTAAGCAAATCTTTGATGGTCAGCACCATGTTCACTCCTTTGCCACAAAGGGATTCCTGTAATTGTGCAATGTGCACAAGTGAACCTCAGTTTTTTTAGTTTCGATACACAATGACGATTCCATTCACCATGTCTAAAATAATGATGTAAGTACGAGGGCTTGTCTAATTGTTTTTTAAAGAGCAAGCGCTCAGCCAATCTTGGCGGGTTGTTCAATCACGAGATCATGGAGGGCTTACTATGACAGACAAAAGCGTAGTACAAGCATTTCTCGAGGCAGCGGCTGAGGGGAATATCGAAGCACTGAAAAAGCATTTGGAGCAGGGCGTAGATATCAACGCAAGAAACAGACAAAAGCGTACAGCGATTCTGACTGCTGCCATGAATGACAAATTGGAAGCGGTATCGTTTTTGGTAGAGGCGGGTGCAGATGTAGATTTGCAGGATGAGACATGCTTCAACCCGTTCTTGTTCGGATGCATCAACGGTAAGCTGGAGCTTGTCAAAATGATGATCAAGGCAGGAACAAACCTGGAGCTGTTGACTCGTTTTGGAGGAGTAGGGATTACACCAGCGTGCGAAAAAGGCCATGTGGACATCGTACGTGAGCTCGTAACGACGACTGACATCAACGTAAACCATACCAACTTTGTGGGTTGGACACCACTCATCGAAGCGATCATCCTCAATGATGGCGGTGAGAAGCAACAAACGATCATCAAGCTGTTGATTGAGCATGGCTGCAATGTGCAGATGGTAGATAAATACGGCGTAACACCGCTTGAGCTTGCGAGAAGAAAAGGCTACACCGAGATCGAAAAAATCTTGCTGGAAGCAGGAGCAAAGTAAAGCGTCCCATGTACATCCAGGCGTTGTCTGGCGATGCCGGTTTCCTTGAGCGATTGGCACGAGCAAACTTTAGCGGGACCGTACACAGTATTTTTGAGCGGACGATCAATCTGACATGCAGCGAAAACGGGGAATTGTACACCATTGGAAACTATCAGCTAGACAATGCACCGAACACGCTCATCATTGATAGAAAAGGCTTTTCAGAGCTGGGGCTGTCAACTAACGCTCCGGTTATGACCGAAAATAACACGCTCGTTATCGGAGCGAATTTACGAATATGGATCCAGCAAGCAACAAAGTGGGAAGGTGAGCTTCCTTCCTATCCTTGTGACATAGAAGGCGTAGATGTATTGCGCAGAAATGTGGCGTTCACGAAAAACTACGTGGACGTATACGGCAAGACGGGGGGCATGAAAATGTCCTCCCACCCTGCCAGTCCGTTTGAGAAAGAGATGTCCCGTATGCTGATCCAGCGTGCAGGCATGCTTTCCGACGATCTGGCGAACAACCGCATAGAGTCAGCTACTCAGCATGCGATAAGTCTTATCGGACTGGGGCCGGGGTTAACACCCTCAGGTGACGATTTTTTAGTGGGATTGTGCAGTGTATACAAAATGCGAAACATTTCCTCTTGTTTGTCATGCCCATTTTTCGATGAAATCGTCCGTAGGTCCCAAGCATTAACGAACGAAATCAGTGCGATCACGCTGAAAAAAGCAGCCCATGGACAAGTAAGAGAGTCGCTAAATGACTTACTTTCATGCATGGTGTCCGGCTCCATGGAAGAGCTTGTCCCTGCTTTAGACAAAATCATCGGGATCGGCTCGTCGTCGGGTACGGATATCCTGCTTGGCATCCTATGTGGTTTGGAACGAAATCTAGAAGCTGGAGGTAACGTATGTCTACCAAAGTCGTAATCAAGCAAAGCACGTATTTTGACTCGGTATCCCTGATGTCTCTCTCTACAAAAGCAAATCAAATTGAAGGTGTCGAACAAGCGGTTATTGCGATGGGCACCGACATGAACAAAGAGGTATTGAAAAACGTAGGCTTGCTCACACCTGAGCTGGAAGCAGCGAAAACGAGCGACCTGATGATCGTGGTGAAGGCGGCGACAGACGAGCTGTGCGAGAGCGCTCTCATCGCCATCGATGAACTGTTCAAGAAAAAAGGCGGCAGTAAATCCGCAACGGAGATCAAATACTCCACGATTGATTCAGCGGCAGCCAGCATTCCAGAGGCGAACCTCGCTGTGATCTCTGTAAACGGCGCGTTCGCGGCGAGAGAAGCGAGAAAAGCGTTGGAAAACGACCTGCACGTCATGCTGTTCAGCGACAACGTGAGCATTGAGGAAGAGATCGCTCTGAAGCAATTCGCGCATGAAAAAGGCCTTTTGATGATGGGACCTGACTGCGGGACGGCGATCATCGGCAATGTAGCGTTGTGCTTCGGAAATGCCGTGAGAAAAGGCAACATCGGCATCGTAGGTGCATCGGGCACAGGCAGCCAAGAGGTGAGCGTGCGCATTCACGACTTCGGCGGCGGTATCACGCAGCTGATCGGTACAGGCGGCCGCGACCTCTCCGAGCAAGTCGGCGGCATCATGATGCTCGACGGAATCAAAGCATTGGAAGAGGATGAGGCGACAAAGGTTATCGTGCTCATTTCCAAGCCACCAGCACCGAGCGTTCAGGAAAAAGTATTGGCGCAAGTGAAAAACTGCAAAAAGCCTGTGGTTGTGTACTTCATTGGTGGAGAAGAAACGCCAGTTCTGGAAGCAGGCGGGCATTTTGCAAAAACGAGTAAGGAAGCAGCCATTAAAGCAGTTGTATTGGCAGGTGCCAACGAAGACGAGCTCAACAAGCGCGCCCTCAACTGGCCACTGATTGAAGAAGTTCGGGCAAAACTGACACCTGAGCAAAAATACGTTCGAGGTCTGTTCTGCGGCGGTACACTGTGCGATGAAGCGATGTACCTCGCGATGGACAAGTATGAAGACGTATACAGCAACATTCAAAAGAAAGCAGACTACAAGCTGAAAAATATCCATGAGAGCAAGGCTCACACTTTCCTCGACATGGGCGATGACGACTTTACAAATGGCAAGCCGCACCCGATGATCGATCCTTCCACGCGCATCGCGAGATTTTTGGAAGAAGCAAAAGATCCTTCCGTCGGCGTGATTTTGATGGACTTCATCCTGGGCTTCGGTTCCCACGAAGATCCTGTTGGTGTCATGCTGCCAGCGATCATCGAAGCAAAAGCACAAGCAGCAAAAGAAGGCAAACACCTGGAAATCTTGGGCTACGTGCTGGGGACTGACCTCGATACACCTAACTTCGACGAGCAAGTGAAAAAGCTGATGGATGCGGGTGTAACGATTGCGAGCAGCAGTACGAATGCAGGTCTTCTTGCTAGAGAATTTGTTGCGAAAGGGGAATAATCATGAGCAAAATCAACGAGCTGTTTAACGGAAAAATTCATGCGATCAACGTAGGGATCGAGTTTTTCAAAGACGATATCATCAAGCAAAATGCGAATGCGTCTCATCTGGATTGGAAGCCTCCAGGCGGCGGAAAGCCTGAGCTGATCAACGCTCTCGACAGACTAGAAAACGCTGCTGTCGCTGATAAAATCGCTGCGGCAAACAAGCTGGCGGTAGAGCGCATCATCAACTCCCAGCCGATGCTTGTTGGCTTCGACCAAGCGATCAATGTGGTGCCAGGCATGACAAAAACCACGATTCTGCACGCGGGTCCGCCTATTACGTGGGACAAAATGTGCGGCGCGATGAAAGGTGCCGTAACCGGAGCAATCGTATTCGAGGGCTTGGCAAAAGACATCGAGGAAGCTGAACAGGTAGCTGCTTCCGGCGCAATCACGTTCTCTCCATGCCACGAGCATAACTGCGTTGGCTCCATGGCAGGTGTCACATCCGCTTCGATGTTCATGCATGTAGTCAAAAACAAAACGTACGGAAATGTCGCGTATACCAACCTGAGTGAGCAAATGGCGAAAATTTTGCGCATGGGTGCCAACGATGAAAGTGTCATCGCCCGTCTGAACTGGATGCGCGATGTATTGGGACCAATGCTGCGTGATGCGATGAAGATTGCAGGTGAAATCGATCTGCGTCTCATGCTGGCGCAAGCGCTGCACATGGGCGATGAATGCCACAACCGCAACAACGCGGGTACGAGCTTGTTGATTCAAGCACTGACTCCGTACATCTTGGAGACAGATTTCACCAAAGAACAAAAACGCGAAGTATTCGATTTCGTAGCAAGCAGCGATTACTTCTCCGGTCCGACATGGATGGCGATGTGCAAATGCGCGCTGGATGCAGCACATGGAATCGAGAACAGCACGATTGTCACCACAATGGCGCGTAATGGCGTAGAGTTCGGTATCCGTGTAAGTGGTATGGCTGGCAACACTTGGTTCACAGGACCTGCTCAAAAGGTAATCGGTCCCATGTTCGCAGGCTACAAGCCAGAGGATTCCGGTCTGGATATCGGAGACAGTGCGATTACAGAAACGTACGGTATCGGCGGCTTCGCGATGGCGGCAGCTCCAGCAATTGTTGCGCTCGTAGGCGGTACGGTTGAAGAAGCGATCGGTTTCTCCACCACGATGAAAGAAATCACGACAGCAGAAAATCCAAACGTCACGATTCCTCTCCTGGACTTCCGAGGTGTAGCAACAGGCATCGATATTCGTCAGGTGATCCAAACGGGCATCCTGCCAATTATCAACACTGCCATTGCGCATAAAGACGCAGGGATCGGTATGATCGGTGCGGGTATTACGTATCCACCGATGGAAGCTTTTGAAAAAGCATTGCTCGCAGTAACGGAAACGGTTAGCTAATTGCTTTTCATCCTAGGTGACTCAGCTTTCGCAGCAAAAGAAGGTTGCGAAAGCTGGGTTGAATGAGGAAGGTGAATGAACATGGGACAGGCAAACGTAAAGGAATCATATGAAGAATTCAAGTCCTATGGATACGCGGACGATATTTTGCCAAAGACTTCCGAAAATCGAGATTGGGGCACCTTTAACTACGTGACCGTGTGGATGGGCGCTGTGCATAATCTCATGTCGTACATGACTGTAGCCGGATTCTTTGTCCTCGGATTATCCGTTCCGCAAGTCTTGTGGGCAGTCATGATTGCTGCCTTGATTGTTTCGGCGGGCTATGTGTTGAATGGCTATGCGGGACAGAAATACGGGATTGGCTATTCGATGCTGTTGCGCAGCTCTTTTGGTGTAAAAGGCTCGATCATTCCTGCTATATGTCGCGGGCTTATCGCTGGTGTTGTGTTTTTTGGGACAAAAACAATTATTGGCGCACAATCCTTTAATGTCATTTTTGAGAAAATATTCCCTGGTTATATGAATATGGTTCCAGGTTTTGATTTTCTCGGATTAGATTTCCCGACGATGCTTTCTTATGTGATCCTCTGGGTCATTACAGTTGGATTGTTTTTAGGTGGAATGAAAATTCTCAGTCTGTTTAGTAAATGGTCTTCCCCGATCATCTATATTTTCATTGTAGGTGCAGCGATTTGGGCGATCAGCGTTGCTGGCGGATTTGGTCTGATCTTTGCTTATGCTCCTGCCAAACCGATGGAGAATTGGCTTGTATTTATCGCATGTGTAAGTGCATTGGTATCGAACTGGGGTGGCCCGATTGTAAATATTGCAGACCTTACGCAAAGGGCAAAACACCCGAAAGCTCCGATGATTGGTCTGCCGCTTGGAATGATTACATCCTATATCCTGTTTGGAATTACGTGTGTAGGATTGTTGGTTGGAACGCAAATTGCGTTTGGCATCAAAGACTTTAATGTCGTCGCTGCCATTGATCAAATTGGGAATCCTGTTGCCGTCATTGTCTTGTTGCTGGCACTGAATATAGGTTCGACGAGCTATGTTGTGTTTGGGAATTTGCTTCCATCTGGTCTACAGATGACAGCGCTTCTTCCAAAAATGTTTACAGTGAAATCAGCGGCTATCTTAACAGCTGTATTGGGGACTGTCATTTTACCTTGGAAGCTGGTGAATGGTACCGCCGCGCTGTATATGTTCTATAGCTTTATCGGCTCCATGTACGGTCCGATTACGGGGATCATGCTGGTTAGTTTCTTCATTGAAAGAAAAAGAAAGCTGGATTTATCCAGCATCTACGTAAAACCAGGTGAAAACGGAGAATACAAAAACGGCGTTAATATGGTGGCATGCGGCGTATTGATTGTCAGCTTCTTGATTACGCTATCCGGCTCTTTCTTGCCAAATGTGCCACTATTGGCAAACATCAGCAAGTCTGCTTTCCTTAGCGGGATGATTATCTCCAGTGTTCTCTATGCATTGAGTTATAAATGGAACAAATCAAGTGCGATCACGCAGCGTGAAACCACTGCAAAAGTATCTTAACCAAAGGAGAAGTGCCCAGTGGAAAAACTCGTAATTGTTGCTATCGGCGGCAACTCGTTAGTGAAAGATAATGGTCGCAATACCATTCAAGACCAATATGAAGCCGTATGTGAAACCGCGGCAAATATCGCGGATATGGTGCAAGAAGGCTACAACGTTGTCGTTACTCATGGCAACGGACCGCAGGTTGGATTTGCTTTGCAAAGATGCGAAATTGCCAATGAAGTGTCCGGGATGCCTACGATCCCGCTAGTCAATTGCGTGGCGGATACGCAGGGGGGAATCGGCTACCAAATCCAGCAGGCACTCACCAACGAATTCGCCAAAAGAGGAATTAACAAAAAGGTTGCGAGCGTCATCACACAGGTAGAAGTCAGCAAGGATGATCCGAACTTCGAAAATCCAACGAAGCCAGTCGGCTCCTTCTTCACACTGGAGCAGGCGGAAGAGATGCGCAAAGAGCATCCGGACTGGGTATTTATCGAGGATTCCGGTCGTGGCTACAGAAGAGTGGTTCCTTCCCCGAAGCCAATCGACATCGTGGAAAAAGACGCTATCAAATCGTTGATCGAAGCGGGATATGTGGTAGTCGCTGTTGGCGGCGGCGGTATTCCGGTTGTGAAAACGGGCGAAAATACGTACGATGGGATTGATGCTGTCATCGATAAAGACTTTGCTACCAGCTTGCTGGCAGAGCAAATCGATGCACAGACATTGATCATAACGACAGGTGTCCCGCAGGTATGCATTCACTTTGGCAAGCCGAATCAAAAGGCGCTGGAGCGCATCACCGTAGAGGAAACGAATCAATACGTTCGTGAAGAGCACTTCGCAAAAGGCAGCATGCTGCCAAAAATCGAGGCCAGCCTGAGCTTTTTGGAGAAAAACGGATCAAGCGTGATCATTACGAACCCAGAGAGCTTAAAGGATGCCATTACGAACAAAGCAGGGACACACATCGTAAAATAAAGGCCTCTTGAGGGAGGGTGCAAGACAATGGATTACATGAAGCTGGCAGTGGAAAAAACGATAGAAGGCATGAACAACAAGCTCGGTGGACCTTTTGGAGCGGCTGTGGTGAAAGGGGACGAAATCATCGCCGTATGCAGCAATCGCATGATGGCCGATATGGACCCGTCCCAGCACGCAGAGATGGTAGCCATTCGTGAAGCGTGCAAGATCTTGGGCACGATGGATCTGACAGGCTGCGAAATTTACGCGACATGCGAGCCTTGCCCGATGTGCGTGGGGGCTATCATTTGGTCTGGCATCAAGGTCGTTCATTACTGCTCGACTGCGGAGGATGCGCATGAGAATGGTTTTTCGGATAAGCATCTGCGCGACTATTTTTCCGGTAAGGATACGAGCGTTTTGAACATGATCAAGGTCGAGAAGCGTGAGGACTGCGATCAGCTGTTTACCCACTTTCATCAGTTGAACAAAGAGTAGAAGGTAACTGAATAGCAGACAAGAAACACGGATGTTCGGAGCATGAAAAAAGGGCCTTATAAGGGCCCTTTTCTTCTTTGTTATTTTCCCTAAATTCAAAAGTTTTGATGCTATCTCATTTTGTTCAATCTGAATATAGTGCAGCTAGTCGAGCTGCGTTATGAACGGAAATGACTCCTGATTATGGTATAATCTACCTAATCAGGAGGTATTAAAGATATGTCAATAAAAATGAAACGGAGTTTACTCCTAGCTTCAGTTTTGGTGATTTGCGTGAGTATATGGACGATTGTCATACAAAATATGACAGGTTCGAATTCATTATCAAAGCCAGCCTTCACTTCTACTAATCAACAACAGAAAACGATTGTTAATGAGGAACTACTTATTAAGGAACCGGAGCCTGAAGATAATCAAGAACTTCCAAATCAGCAAGAAGATACTGCTAGTAGCAATCCTAATTATAGAGTACCTAGTGAGGTGGAGCAGCCATCAATAAATACTCTTCAAGAACCCGAGGTATCTATGAATCTCGATTATGAACAAATTGTAAGAATTGGCCCGAATGTTAAAATTGTAGCCATTTCAGATGATAAGATGGCTTCTGATGAAGCAAGACAGGCAAGAAAAGAATTAGAGGCTTTAGTTCCTCAATTCAACGCACTATTTTTCATTGATGCCGCTTCTGAGAATGAATTAGATATTCTAAAATTATTTTTGAAAGCTGGAATGGACCCTGATGCATATGTAGAAGTGAAAGAAGGTTCCAAGAGTACTGCACTCGATCTAGCAGTTTCAAACGGCCACCTTGATGCTGCAAGGTTACTTCTAGAAAACGGGGCAAATCCGAACTTACTGATAGAAATTAAAGGAGGTTTCAAGAGTACTGTACTCCAAACAGCAGTTTCAAACGGCCGACTTGATCTTGCGAGGTTACTTCTAGAAAACGGGGCAAATCCGAACTTACTGTATGATCAGTTCACCATAATCACCTTAGCAGTAGCAAAGAATAATTATGACATGGTAAACGAATTACTTAAGTATGGCGCTGAGCCTGATTTGAATTATCAGAACTTTAGATCACCACTAATGCGTGCAGTTCAAGATAACCGCTTACATATTGCAAAGTTGTTATTGGAACATGGAGCTGATCCTCTTCTTGCTACACAGTATGCCCCAGAGCACCCGACCAAGTTGGGGAGTCCGATCGCAGAAGCAAGAATGTTGGGGAATCGAGAAATGATTGCTTTGCTAGAAGCATTTATCCGTGATTAGAACCAGAGATTGCTATCAATCAAACCTCATTTTCAAGGGATCATGCTCAAAAGCGGCAGGAATCACGCTAAAGGTAGCATTGCTAGGTTTCAATGCATACCTGTGGCAGCAAGCAAGCCTGAATCGAAAAAGCAGTCGTCGACAAAGGCCGTGCAGACGGCTTCTAGCAAACAACCAAAGAAAGCGGTCAAAAAGCCTTCAACCCCATCGAAACAGTCGGATGGTCCAGACGTTCAGATAAGCTTTACAGTTGAACCAACTACGATACATTATGAAGAGACGACTTATACAACAACGAGCAGCTACGGCGGTGGGTCGTTCAATATGCCGCTCGAATATAATCCGTATACGGGATGTCATTTCACATGTTCCTCATGCAGGAACATTTTTTTTGCAAAAAATTGGTCGAATTTGAATTTAATAAGGGATAGTTGTCCAATTAGATTATTTGGAGGATATGGATTGATCACCATGGAAAGCCAGAGCAATGAATTTCGTTTCTACCTAAAAATTTGAATCGTGCATGAGGCGATTCCACGAGTGATGTGACAATTTTTGCCAAGCGCCGTCTTATTGTGTAAGCTTCAACTTCAAGAAAAAATGGAGGATAGACGTATGACCTCTCAAAGGCGTTATCCTGTACTAGCAAGCTGCGTACTAACAACCACACTGCTCCTGTCACCAGCCTCGGACACAGTCATGGCAAATCAGACAGGGAACCAACAAGCAGCCGCTCACCTTCAGGAAAATCAGTTAAGCGAAAAGGCAAAACGAACGGAGCAAAAGCTGCAAATGCTCTTCCCAACGCTCGATGACACATCAAGACAAATTACCTTGGAAACGAAAGACCAGCCTGTGTACGATATCGGTTATGAAAAAAATAATGAAATCTTTGCCAGAGCCAATATCCATGCAGAAACCGGGAAACTGCTTTCGTTTTATTGGGATAGTAAGGTTCAGGATTTTAAAATTCCTGATGATAAGCTGGCCTATAAGAGCGCCGATACCTTCATGGAGGGCTTGATCGGTGAAATGCGCAGCTTGTACGAGGTAACGCGGGCTCCTGTAGGCGATGTCATCTATCGTCGCTATGTAAATGGCATCGAGGTAGATGGCGATGAGTTTCGGGTGGCAGTAAACAGTGCGGGACAGGTAACCGGCGTTTCGGCAGGTGAAAACACGCTGACCAACGTCAATCCCGCTGACTTCCTTCCTCCAGCCCAGGCGATGAAGAAAGATCAGCTCAGTCGCTGTATCCCACCCCTACTGCAACTCATGTACAAGACTGGTGAAAATCAGACCGATCTCGTCTACTCCGCTGTATTCTCCGGTTATGTGGACGCAGTAACAGGAGCTGAGCTGATCACTGATCGGCAATACAGAACCTGGAGGTGGAAACCAATCTCCCTCACGCCTGGTGGAAAGGTAGTAAAGGTGAAGAATGAGCAGGAGGCAACGCGGATTTACGAAAGCGAGTTTGGTATCAGCCTGAAGGGTAGGACCTTCAACAGCAACGGCGGCAATAGCGAGAAGGAAAGTGTTTATTTTTCCCCTGATGAAAAAGAGTTTTTATTTACGAAGGATGACGTTGTGATCGGATTTCAAAGCTATGCGAACGGCCAACCCCAAAAAGGGAAGGCAACATTGTCGGAAAAGCAGGTTCTTGAGAAAGCTGTTCAGTTCCTGCAAACCTATCTCAAACGGGAAGAAAAGGAGTTCTACTACAGGGTGAATCATCCTGGTACGCAGAATCCACATGTGTACGTAGTAACGTTTGTGCCATCTGTTGAGGGACTTCCTTTGGACTACCGAGGAGGCAGTGGTATGGGTGTAAATGGAGAAACGGGGAAAATCACATGGTACAATCAAAGCCTCGACCAAAAGCCCGCCAAGCTCCCGGATAAGAGGAAGGCTGTCTCCATAGATGCAGCAGCCAAGGCCCTGCTGGCGAAACCCACTGAACTGCGATACATCTACCCATTCGTTAATGGTGAGAGGTTAGCCAAACCGGTCCTTGCCTATTCAATTCATATTAACACTATCAATGCCCTGACAGGTAAGGTCGAAGAGTAGGTAGAATGAAAATCGACAGTTAGAACACATCATTTGTGATAAGATAAGAAAAAATGAGACGTAACACGAATGAATAGACAGCGAGTGAAAAGAAATCTATTATCTGCTAGCGTTCTTTTAAACTAGAGGTGGCAACATGTTAAAACGTTTATTTGTTTCAGGATACAAAGCTCACGAGCTTGGCATTTTCGATGAAAAAAATCCGGGGTTAGCCATTATTAAGAAAGCACTGAAGCGGGAACTCGTAAGATTCCTTGAGGAAGAATTGGAATGGGTCATCATATCAGGCCAACTCGGGGTAGAAATGTGGGCAGCCGAAACTGTTCTGGAATTGAAAAAGGACTATCCACATCTAAAACTGGCGGTAATTACTCCGTTTTTAAATCAAGAGGAAAAGTGGAAAGAAGAGACCCAGGATTACTACCGAAATATTGTGATGCAAGCCGATTATATCAATAGTGTCTATCAAACACCTTACCAGGGTGTTTGGCAGCTTGGAGAGAAAGACAAATTCTTGCTATCCAATTCAGACGGTATCTTGTTAGTTTACGATGAAGAAAACGAAGGCTCGCCGAAATTTCTAAGTAAGCTCGCCGCAAAAAAATCAGATATGGGCGATTATCAGTTTTTTCGAATTAACGCATATGACTTACAGAACATTGCAGAGGAACAGCAGCAAGAATTATATAATGACTATTTCTAAACAAAGAAACCAGCTATGAAAAGCTGGTTTTTATTCTTGGAAAGTCGCTCCCGTTTGTCCAACATTGGTTTATTGCTTTAATCGTCCATTGTCTGGGGCAAACAATCATATTCATGTCACAACCTATCAACAAAGGGGACCTGTCGGGTTCCCTTTTGTTATTTCAGACTCGTTTAGATAACATCTTTTTCTGCTCGCTCCAGGGGACTGGGAAGACCCTACCCTGCACGAAAAGAAAATTTTTTATACCCGTAACAAAGTGATCTATAAGTCCAAAAGATGAAATGATTACTAGCAGGAAGGGAGTCCGAGAGGCTCATAGTAGACCACACACATAGTGTTCCCAACGCACCAACCCTAAAATCTAGTGACCTTCACCTGAAATCTAGCGGATATATTACATGACAGGTTCCTCATATAATGTTAACAAAGTCCAGCAATTACCACGATCACGCTCATCACCACCAGCGGGTGAACACTCCAGCAAATGCATAAGTGCGCCGGTGCTTTCCCGCCTTTATTTTTTTGCTGAATTGCGAAACGGGAGGCCTTCTATGCCAAGACCGAGGATCAAGCTCCACAACGCGAAGGACATGCCGGCGACGACCAGTTCAAACACGACTACGACAACGACGGATTCGACGGGTAAAAAGCCATGAAGCGACGGTATCGCGTTGACTTGCTGCTGAATGAAATCGTGGAATCTCCCGAGTAATGACGAATTAAAGGAGATAATCGATGACGATACCATCGACTATACAATACGAATAGCCAAGCTTTGCGAACTACTTTCTCTGACGATTGGGGGAAGTAAGCAAGGGGCATAGGGGTAAGTGGACGGGAGTGGCGCAGCACACCTTCGCCCTCCCTTCATCACTCCGCTTGTTCGGTTCGGACAGACGATTAATGAATGAACGGGTGAAAGTTTGTATTTGATCTTCACTTTCCTAATTTGGACTAACTAAGGGGGGACACACTGTGGAATTGCGCCAGCTTGAATATTTTATTCAAATTTGCAAATCAGGAAGTTTCACCAAAGCTAAAGAAGAATTAGGTGTGACTCAGCCTACATTAAGTCAGCAAATGCGGGTTTTGGAAGATGAGTATAATATTCAATTGTTCGATCGGGGAAGTAGGGGAGTTGAAGTAACGGAAGCGGGAAAAATTCTCTTGAATAAGGGCAACGCTATTATGAATCTTCTTGAGGAGGCGCGAAATGAAATAAATGGCCGAAACAAGAAATCTAGAGAAACAATTTCTATTGGATGTTGTCCTACTGAACTTGAATATCTTGCTCCTTACTTTATGAGATTTCACCAAAAGTACCCGAATATTTTATTGAAAATTATCGATGCAGAAGATGCCGAGAAAAAAGTTTTGGAGCAAGAGGTAGATATTGGAATCACTGCATATCCGGTTTCTAATGCTTCGGTCATTTCAACTTATTTGTATAGACAAGAAATGGCGCTATTGATTCACTCAGAACATCCTTTGGCAGATAAATCTTCGATTCCTTTTCGATCTTTGAAGCAAATGAATTCGATCATGTTCCGAGAACAAAACAAATCATTAATTGATATGTATTGTTTCTCTTGTGGTTTTACCTTGAAGTCGAAAATAGAAACGTCCTCCGCTTCAGTATTGATTCATTGGGTTCGTCATGGACTTGGAGCAGCTCTTATACCAACATCTTTGCTCGAAAATCTATGGGACGATTCTTTGCGTATTGTCAAATTAGAAGGCCACACTCCTTATTGGGAAATATCTCTTGTATATCTTAATTCCGTTACTATGAGGTCCACTGCACGCATATTCATTCAAGAGATGAATTCATATGTAAGAGAGGATGAGGTGAATCTTTCATGTTCAGGCAATTAGAATGTTTCATTCAAATTTGTAAAGAAGGAAGCTTTACTAAGGCGGCAGAAGTTTTAATGACTTCTCAACCTACGTTAAGTCAACAGATCCGTTCTCTAGAGGTAGAAGTTGGAACCCCTTTGTTTGAGAGAGTTGGTAGAGGGGTAAAGATTACAGCTGACGGGGAAATACTTTACGAAAAAGCTCTTTCCGTGATGAGGCTCATTGAAGAATCGAAGAAAGAAACTTACGAGTTACGCAATGCTCGGGCAAATAAACTTTCGATAGGGATTTCGCCCATGGACTTTTTTTGTTTAGCACCCCGTTTTTTGAAATTCCATGAACAGTATCCTGACATTACATTCAAATTTACCAGTGCAGAAAATACATCACAGCAATTATTGAATAGTAGTATCGATATTGGCATTACCGACAATTATAATCCAAATAAAGAAATTCATTTGATGCACCTGTATAAAGAAGAACAAGCATTGGTCGTTTATGCAGATCATCCATGGGCAGATCGAACCTTTGTTTCTTTTCAAGAGCTTGAAGATTTAGAATCTCCCTTATTTGTTGGGGATATAAGTTTAATCGAGCATCTTCATACATTCAGCGCTAAAATCGCCAAATCCTTGCAATCAAAGTTTGAGTCAACTTCCACGGCAATTCTTCTTTCTATGGTACTGCATAAGATGGGGGTAGCTATTTTGCCTACTTCTTTAATTGAAAACTTTTCTGGTCAGCAATTGAAAATGATTCGTCTCGTCGCTCCAACGCCTGTTCGTGAGATCAAGCTTATTTTTAAAAAGTATCATTACAATAATCCTTCTGTTCAAAAATGTATCGATTTTTTTCTAGAATAATCAAAAAAGTTTGCAGGCTACGGCCATCGCAAATAGGGCATTATGAGGCTTAAACGCTACCTAGATTTACCTCCCAACCCCTATAGAAACCTTTTCCGAAAAAGAAAAGATACAATCGAGCGAAGCTTCGTGGATACCAAACAGCTCTATAGGAGCAACTTCTCACCCAGAGAAGTTTTATGCAACGGCTGAAGGGTGTTTTCCTTAGAAAGAGGCGGCAGGGAAGATAGATAGATAGATGCCAGCGTGCTGGATATATAGATATTAGCTATACAATGTATAGAGAGGAAGAAGTTGTTTTCCAATTTATTTTGCCCTATGATAGGAATCAAGTAAATGTTTTCCATATACACCGTACCGGTAGGCGCATTTGGTATTTGGAAAGAGTGTCTTACTACGCTGGAGATTATGAATTATAACTAGAATTTCATAGCTAATGAAAGCGAGCCAGGACGAAGGAATATTTCCTTGTCATGCTCGCTTATTCGCGTTGTCGGCATAGGAAATCTGGCCTGCATATAATGTGAGCGTGGGCTCTTTCCTTCTGCTTGCAGTAACTTTTATACTAGAAGGATATATTACAATAATAGGATATTAATTTCACCGCTGTACAGACAAAGGAGAAATATGGATGGATAAAATGCGTAAATCAGCAATGCTATTACTAGCTCTGATGATTTGTTGGACGTTAGCGGCTTGTTCCGGGAACACTAACACGTCGGGCAATGGCACTGCTGAGGATCATGCGAACTCGAACGCTAATCTTGTGGTGGCAAATGCATCTCAAATAAAGCCTTCTCCGGATGAGCCTGCCTGGAAGCTGGACACAACACCGATCACGTTTGACTGGTATATCAACTTCGATTGGTTCACCGGCAAGTGGGGAGGAAACGTCGTTTCCGATTATATAACGAAGAAGACGGGCGTGAGTTTGAACTTTATCGTGCCAACTGGCGACGCCGGCGAGAAGCTCAACACGATGATGTCAGCAAGGTCGCTCCCTGACTTCATCACGTTAGGCTGGTACGAGGATGCCGTGCAGAAGATGATTAATGGAGATATGGTGCTTCCATTGAATGAGCTAGCCGATCAGTATGATCCTTATTTCTTTAAAGTCGCAGACCCCGCGAAGCTTAGCTGGTTTACACAGGCTGACGGCAATGTGTATAGCTATCCGAATGCATCTTCATCCCCTGCGGATTATCGAAAATATGGTCAGCTTTTTACGTCTAATCAGACCTTTGTTGTTCGGAAAGACATATATGAAGCACTTGGGAAGCCGGATATGAGCACGCCGGAAGGGTTTCTCGGTGCGCTGAAGGCTGCGAAGGAGAAGTTTCCGGAAGTGGACGGTCAGCCGCTCATTCCGATCGGCCTGCATGAATTTACGGAAACTGGCAACTATTCGTTGGAATCGTATCTTCAGGACTTCCTGGCTATTCCGCAGCAGAAAAACGGCAAGCTGTACGACCGTCGAAGCGATCCAACCTATCTGAAATGGCTAAAGGTGTTCCGCCAAGCGAATGAGGATGGGCTGATGCCGACAGATGTCTTTCTTGATGAAAAACGATGGGAAAAGGATGAAAAAATATCGCAAGGGCGCTATTTTGCCATGCTGTATCAGTGGTCTGATTTTTCAGATATTAACCAAAAGTTGTATCAGAAGGACCCGAATAAGGTGTATATCGCGATTGATGGTCCGGCGAATGATGCGAATGATGCGCCAACACTTGCAGGAAATGGCATCTCCGGTTGGACGGTGACGCTCATTTCGAAGAATGTCAAAGATAAGAAGCGGGCAATTGCCTTCCTCAGCTATTTGCTCAGCGAAGAGGGAAATAAGGATCTGTTCTTAGGAAAGAAGGGCGTTACTTACGATACGATAGACGGCAAAGATCAGTTCCTACCGGAGGTCATGCATCTCCTCAACACCGACAACCAAGCGTTCGATAGAAAATATGGCGGTAATTATATGTACTGGATGCTAATGGATACGAACATGAAGCTAGCTTGGATGATGGGGATGGATGCTGAGCCTTCCAAACAAATTGCCGATTGGACGAGGGGCAAGACGATCAGCATGAGCGAGTTCGAAAATCTGGATCCTGACCCGACGACGAAGGAAGGTATTGCGTTTGAAAAAAACACGCGGCTCTGGGCCGAAACGCTGCCGAAACTGTTGATGTCCAAGTCGGATGCCGAATTCGATCAACTGTTCACCAAATTCATGAAGAGCACTACCGAGGATCCCGAGTATGAATTCATCCTAGCTAGCCGCCAAGCAGCTTATGAACGAAATGTACAGAAGCTGAAGTCGTCGCTCAATCAATAGTTGTATAAAGGAAGCAGCAGGATGTGAAACAGGAGATGCGATTCACGGCAATCCGATGGTTATTGGGGATACGTGCACTTACGATTAAACTTTCGCTTCAAGTCAAACTGATTCTGTCATTTGTATTCGTTATCTTTATACCGGTTGTTCTATTCTCCTGGTATACGCTCAATGAAGAGTCCGCCAGTGCAATGAAAGAATTGACGGAGAACAACGAGAATGTGCTGGAAGTAGAGAAGATAAACATTGATAATAACATAGAACTGATGAGATGGACCGGTCAGCTTGCGTTATCCAATCGGGAAATGAACAATTACTTGCAAATTGAACAGTTTCAGGATACAGCATATGTTCTTCATATTAAGAAAGATGTGGTCAACAGCTTTCAATATTTTCTGTTCAACAATCCACGAATTGCGAATGTCCGGTTGTTCACGGACAACCTTTATGTGAATGAGATTTGGCCCGTCATCCTACAGGAATCACGTATTCAGGACAAGCCTTGGCATGATGAGGTGATGAAGCAAAGCGGTGTGCCTTGGTGGGAGATACAGGAGAACGTCGCCCTCACCAGTGCGCCATCCGAACCATCGCAGAATGAGCCCTTCATGACGTACTTGCAGGAATTCAAATATGCGGACAACGTAACACATAACGGAATTCTAGAGATATCGATGAAGTTGTCGAATTTCTTCTCTCAAACGTTCAGTAGCGTGCAGGACATGAACTCTCAGCTGATCGTAGTAGCAAGGGGCGGACGGGTATTCAGCTTGAAGGAGTCACCTGTGTTCGAACAGCACAGCGCGGAGCAGTTGATAAACAGCGTGAAGCTGACGAGCAATACAGATATCGAGACGGTACGGTTCGAGGTTAATGGGCAGTCCTACATGGCATTTCAAAGCTACATTCCGTCGATCGACGTACATTTGGTCAATATGGTTAGTCTTGCGGAGACGATGGAAGGCATTAACCATTCAAGAGTTCGTTATATTGTACTCATTTCGTTACTAGTGGCATTTCTCGTACTGCTATCTTACTCGATGCAGGCGATGATTTTGCGCAGGCTTAAGGCGTTAAGAGAATCGATGCAACAGGTAAGAAGCGGTAACTTCAACGTTGAGATACCGCTGATTACCGGTACCGATGAGGTAGGAGAGTTGGGCTTTCATTACCGTATGCTTATACTAAAGATTAACGAGCTCATTCAAGAGCAGGCAGCTAGGCAGGCTGCAGGTAAAGAAGCCGAGCTTCGGGCGCTGAAGAACCAGATAGATTCCCACTTCCTCTACAATACGCTGGAGAACGTCAAGATGCTGGCGGAGATTGAAGGGCAGTACCTTATATCGGACATAATGACCTCGCTAGGCGGTATGATGCGATATTCGATGGAATGGAAGCGGGATTACGTGATGCTAAGCGATGAGATCCAGCAGGTCCAGCATTATGTAGCCGTCATGAACATCCGTTATGATGGAAGACTTGATCTCCGATTGATGATTGCACCGGAATGCCTCAAGCAGGAATCGCTCAAAATGTCACTGCAGCCCGCAGTCGAGAATGCAATCAAGCATGGGATGAGCCTCATGCATTCCAGCGACGGAAATCTTGTCATTACGATCTCTGCCGTCCGGCGTGATCAAGCTTGTGTCATAGAGATCACTGACAGCGGCTGCGGCATACCGGAAGAGAAGCTAGGCTTATTGAATCAAATGCTACGAATGGAAGAGTCCGCTTACCAGGAGGTCCGGCAATTGTTTGTTCGTAAGGATAACCAGGAAAGCAATGGAATCGGTCTGCGTAATGTGGACCAGCGTTTAGTGATGAGCTATGGGGCGGAATATGGTATTCAGATCGAGAGTCAGGAAGGAAGCTATACACGCATTATCATGATTTTGCCGTATCGAGTCATGGGAAGGAGAATGGACATCTATGATTAGCTTGCTTATCGTCGACGATGAGAAGATCATTCGGAGGGGCTTGCAATCGATAATTGAGAGGCAGTTTCCTAATCTGTTCAACTACCGATTTGCCGAGAATGGACAAGAGGCGCTGGAGCTGCTTCGCCAGGAGCCTGCGGATATTATGTTCACAGATATCCGAATGCCAATTATGGATGGGATCGAACTGCTCGAACAGCTGCAAGACCATCCGGTTAAACCCGAGGTAGTATTGCTGTCTGGCTATAATGACTTCGAATATGCGCAGAAAGGAATTCGCTGTGCTGCGAAGGATTACCTCATAAAGCCTGTGGTGCGGGAGGAGTTATTTGCCGTCCTGGAGCAATTAATGCGGGACATAAGGATGAGAGAAGAGAGAGCAAACAAGGCGGGCGAAGATGCCAGCCTTTTTGCTGCCGAGCTAGTTACCATGCATTTGACCCAGAAGGATGTGGGTGATGCTATAAAACAGAACAAACTGAAGCAGGCCGGTTTAAGCTGGTTGAATGCAGGATATACGCTGGGCTTGCTTACGCGACGCGGTGGAGGATCACAAGCTAGCAGTACGGATGCTGCTTCTTTCAGGAATCAAATCGCTGAGCTGTTACAAGGGCATATGGATTGGATGCTCACGCGTGATGGAAAAGGCGGAACGATTATGATCGCACGCGATCCGGTTTTGTTCTACCAGTTGGCACAACGGTGGAGGTTGAGTGTATATGAGCCGCAGCTGCGAATTTCGATTAGTGATTCTGTTCAAGGGATAGAGCAGATAAGGTGGGCATACAACCAAGCGAAGCAAACCTTGAAATACGGTATTCTGCTTCCAGAACTCGATGTGCTGAACTACACCATTATAAGTGAACGCAATGAGCGGCATGTCGTTCCTGTTGAGTTGATTCAACGAATATTGAATCTCTTTGGAATGGGACGCGGGGATGAAATCAAACAGCTTCTCGATCAAATCCTCGATGTTCGCATTATTAGCAGCTGTGAGATCGGCTATCTGGAACGTATAAGCCAGCTACTCAACGAGGAGCTGTTCGACAAGTTGTTCCGCATCTACGGGTATAAGGTACTCTTTCTATTAAGTACGTACGCCCATGTTGGTCACATCGGGAACTTCGATCGATTTGAAGATTATTACATAGCCATCGAGCAGCTTCTCGATAGTCTGGATCGGTTCATCCAAGATCGGAGAGAGCAAGCGCCGACGGAACAAAATACGATGCAAAAAGTTCTCACCTACTTGCAGACGCATTATGCCGAAGATTTGAACATGGCGGTCGTGTCCAACCATTTCTCACTCAATTACTCGTATTTCAGCCATGCTTTCCAAGAATATAGCGGTGAGAGTTTCTCGAACTATGTTCGCCGGTTAAGGTTGAACAAGGCGAAGGAACTGCTGGTGCACTCCGATTTGAAGGTGTACGAAATCAGTGATCAGGTTGGATTCGATAATGTGAAGCATTTTACGAGAATATTCAAGGATACTGAAGGCATCACAGCGCTGGAATTCCGAAGGCAGCGAAGACTGTTTGAAGCCCAAGTATGAGCAAAGATTGCACTGAACTTACCAGGACCCTCAAATCATGCGACTACTCTTAACTCGTTGATCCTTGGCGAGTCCTTCTTCACCATACCGGTCGTGTCACGTCACCGTTTCAGGCTGTGCTTAGGCTTCTTATCGATGGCATCCAGGTCAAAGCAGCCGGGGTTGCCTCCAACTTTCTAATCTGCTCTTCTGTAAATAAGGCTCGTTTCAGCTTTCCCATTTTCGTCTCGCTCCTCATCCATACCTAGATTATAAAAAATGACCCACAAGAGGGTCATTTTTTCAAAGTGTCCTTCTTATAGGTCACAGTTCACACCTTTTCATCAATTCTATGGGTCCTAGTTTATTTTAACTCTCGGCTTTATTCCAATATGAAAAGTCTCGAAGGGCTTTATATGAAATAACTGATGATTCCCGAGACTGTTCATTCATTTTGTATTAAGGAAGTGAATCAAAGCGGTATTGAATTCTTCAGGGTGAGTCGCGTTCAAACCATGTGGTCCACCTTCAATTACGACGAGTTGACTGCCTGCAACAGCTTCGTGGGACAGTTGACCACTTACCTCAAGCGGCACGATCGCATCAGAATCGCCATGGATAACAAGCAATGGGATATTAAATTTCGCCAAATCGCCACGGAAATCCGTCCGGCCGAAGGCATCAATGCAATCCAGCGTCCCCTTTGGCGAAGCATAAGAAGCAATATCAAGGTTGTATGCACGGAAGGACTCGCTCACCAGGTCGGTTCTATCCCCGGCTTTAAAGAAATTGTGACTGAAGCCGTCAAGGAAGGCGAGACGGTCTTTTTTCAAACCGTCTTGGAAGCCCTGAATGGTGGCTTCATCCAGACCGCCTTCCGGATGCTCGGCAGATTTATAAAAGAACGGCGGAACCGCAGCAGCCAACACGGCTTTTTTGACACGGCTTGATCCGTATGTGCCAACATAACGGGCAACCTCTCCGCCACCCATCGAAAATCCGACCAGTGTTACGTCGTTAAGGTCTAGATGTATAATTAGCTTATGGAGATCCATCGCAAACGTATCATAGTCGTAACCGTTCCACGGTTGGGAGGATTGTCCGAATCCGCGGCGGTCATAGGTAATCACGCGGTAACCTGCTTCGATGAGCGCTGGAACTTGACTCTCCCAGGAGCGCCCGCTCAGTGGCCAGCCATGTACTAAAATCACAGGTTTGCCTGCGCCAAGATCCTCAAAGTACAATTCAATGGGTTGCCCGTTTTCTGTTCCGACTTTTAATTTAGCCATGCTTTTCACTTCCTATTAGAATTGGTTTTAGCATAGTACACTCACTTTAGGCATATTCCACAAGCTAAGACAGTCATAATCAAACTGTTTTTGGGATGAATAGGCTTATCCCCCGTGGCCGCCAAACATCGTTTGGGCATAAACAACACCCACACCATAAGCTCCGCTGTGTTCCATTACGATCGACATAACTGCGTCATATGTTTCTTCGCGTGCCCAATCGCGTTGGTACTCAAGCAGAACAGCCTGCCAGGTAACGGGGATTGCTCCTGCTTGTATCATGCGTTGAATGGACATGTTATGCGCTTCCGTAGTCGTCCCACCTGAAGCATCCGTTACAATGTAAACTTCATATCCTTCTTTGATGGCTGCAATTACAGGGAAAGCAAGGCAAACCTCCGTCCAAAGTGCTGCCATGATGAGCTTTTTACGGCCTGTTTTCTTCACAGCTTCTACGAAATTTTCGTCTTCCCAAGAATTCATTGTTGTACGGTCAATCGGTTTATGATCTGGAAATACCTCTTGAATATGCGGATGAATCGGGCCTGAGAATGTTTCCGCAGCTACAGTCGTAAGAATGATGGGTGCATTGAAAACTTTAGCTGTCTTGGCCAATCCAACCGTATTGTTAATGATAGTTTGGCGGTCAGCACTTTGAACACCAAAGAGCATTTGAGGCTGGTGGTCTACAAGAATAATTGCAGAGTTATCAGCCGTAAGTAAATCTGTCTTCCCGTTAAACATACTAATATCCCTACCTTTTCCAGATGTGATTACAACAGGAATTCCTGCTGCATGTACTCAGTCTATTGAAATGCAATTGCGCAAACAATATTCAATTTCCTATATATTCCATAGAAGAATACTATAAATATCAAAAGAATTTTATAAAGTATTTGCATAAGCAATTCCTATGGCTGTTTCTGGAAAGTAATTTGCGTTATCGAGCATCTTCTTTGTGCATGATTAGAAGGGGGACGTCAATATTGTTTGAACAATTCCCCGAAGAAGACGGAATCATTACGTTTCGACCAGTTGGTGGGACAATCGAGTACGGGGAAGATAGCAAGTCGGCAGTCAAAGGGCTTATCGGTCTGAGGGGGAGTGTACAAAACAAGCAGCTAGAGTTCAGGGAGTTCCTGGAGTTACTAATTAAGTATCGGGAGGTCCGTTTATCCATCAAAAAAGGGCTGAGAGTGTTTCTCTCAACCCTTTTCACTATTTCACAATCAGAAGAGGAATCTTCGATTGATGGATCAGCTTGTATGTCACACTGCCCATGATTTGTTCGGCCATCCAGTTCAATCCTTTGTATCCCAACACGATCACGTCTGCTTTTTCGTCTTCGGCCACTTCATTGATGATCTGTGTCGGATGGCCAATCGCTACTTTCTTCCTGTAAGGAAATTGTTCATGCATAAACAGGTTTTCATATTCCAACAGGAGTTCTTCCCCTATGCGTACCAGCTCTTCCCTATCTTTCCTGACCATGTCTGCCAACACGGGAGAGTAGAGCACCGGGGGAGTGACTACATGCACGAGGATACATCTTGCGTTCGTTTTTCTTGCGAGATGCAGCGAAATTTGCGCAGCTCGATGTGATGTTTCAGAACCGTCTACGGCAACCAGTATGGTTTTGATTTCTTCCGACTTTTCATAACCGTTCGGAACCAATAGTACTGGGCAGGATGCTTTTTTCAGTACCGCGTTGCTTACGCTACCCAGGAGAAAACTCGTAATCGGACCACGTTCGTGTGTTCCCATTATGACTAGATCATGTTCGTCTGCGTATTTCGCAATCACTTGAGAGGGTTCCCCGAATTCATACTCAAGTGTATGGGGAAGGTGGTCCTGTTCAACTGATTGCAGCGTTTGTGTTAAAGCAGCGACCGCATCTTCCTTAAGGATCTCCTCAACAACTTTTCGTCCTACGTAATGGATTACTCTGGAAGATGCGAGGGGACGAATAACGTGGAGAAGAGATAAGGCCTGACCTTCTTCCAGAAGAGTTTTAGCAAAAGAGATCGCCTGTGCGGAAACGTTGTCTGAGTCGATAGGCACCAATAATTTATTCATATATACACCGCCTGCTCTTATTTGTCATTATTGTATTGGTTATCGATCGATAATGAGCTCGGGAAACTATAACTCAACAAATAAACACAGCAAAGGTTGTCATCCGTGAATCGACAACCCTTGCTGTGTTAACATGAAGAATTGTTATTCATATCTTAACGATCATTGAAAGCTTTAAGCATCCATATATTTTTCGCAACTGTGCTGTGGATCGCAAGCAGCATGTCGGCTGTTGTTTCATCATTCGCGTTCCCAGCCTTCTCCATCCCTACCTTCAGCTCCTCGACAACAATGTTGAAATCCTCAATCAAAGCATCGATCATCTGCTCGGCACTCTCATTGCCCCTGGCCTCCTTAATGCTGGAGATCTCCAGGTAGCGCTTCATGGTTGCTTCTGGTTTGCCTCCTAAAACGAGCACACGCTCGGCAAGATCATCGATGTAGAGTGCCGCTTCTTCATAGAACTCTTGGAATTTTGTGTGCAGTGTGAAGAACTGAGAGCCTTTCACATACCAGTGAAAGTTGTGAAGCTTTACATACAGCACGTTCCAGTTTGAAACTTGTTTGTTCAAAATATCCTGAATCTCTTGAATTGTTTTATTTTCTACCGTAGTTTTCATGTAGGAACACTCCATTATAAAAGTGACATTACTTCTGTTCTCATATGGCGTTGCATCTATCATCGTTGGCTTGTTTTAACGGATTTCAGCCGGCTAAAACTTTGAAAATCATACTGCTCCCTCGTGCCCACCAAACATAGTATGGGCATACAATACACCTACGCCGTAAGCGCCGCCATGTTGAATAACAATTTCCATAACGGAATCGTAAGTATCTTGGCGAGCCCAATCACGTTGATACTCGAGAAGAACAGATTGCCAAGTAACCGGAATCGCCCCTGCTTGGATCATACGCTGTATGGACATGTTATGCGCCTCTTGAGTGGTTCCGGCAGAAGCGTCAGTTACAATGTAAACTTCGTAGCCGTCTTTAATCGCCGACAGTGTAGGAAAAGCAAGACAAACTTCTGTCCACAATGCAGCGATAATCAGTTTCTTTCGGCCTGTCTTTTTTACAGCAGCTAAGAAGTTTTCATCTTCCCACGAATTCATGCTTGTCCGGTCGATAGGTTTTTGATCGGGAAAAACCTCTTGAATTTGCGGATGGAGTGGACCCGAGAAAGAATTAGCGGCAACGGTAGTTAAAATGATCGGCGCTTGGAATACTTTCGCCGTTTTAGCCAGCCCCACTGTATTGTTGATCACGGTTTGCCTATCGGCGCTTTGTACTCCGAACAGCATTTGCGGTTGGTGGTCGATAAGGATGATGGCAGAGTTGCTGGGTGTAAGCAAATCAGATTTGTCATTGAACATGTATTATTCCCAACTTTCTTTTTTAAATTTGCGACAGCATTTCGTCGCATGTATTTATAGTATTGAAAACCAAATACTTCAATCAATTCTGTTTTCTATATAAAAGATATAGATAGATCCTATGGTTTGAAAGTCTATCAAAACATAGGATCTCCTTATAGTTTATATAGATATACCCATATTGATAGATACTTTATGACGCTAATATAATCAGGGCGAAAGGGCGAAAGAACCTTTTAGTCCAGAGTCTTCCGAGAGAGGAGGCACATTTATGTGGTCTTTATTATTAGCGCTAGGTACCGGGATTGTGATTGGAGTTGTTTTTCAATCCCTGCGTATACCGTCGCCGGCCCCTCCAATGTTAGGGTTGATAGGGCTCATTGGCATGTTTCTAGGACAACGGCTTATCCCATGGATTAAATTGCTGCTGAATCATCAATCATCTTAATAACTCAACTTAGGAGGGGATAAAGGGATGTCGAATGAGACTAACATGATAGAGGCTGACCTATTGATTTTCAACGCTAACATTGTGACGATGGACGAATCTAACCCCATGGCAACGGCAGTAGCTATTAAGGGAGACCGTTTTTTAGCCGTAGGCAGTGATTCCGACATTATGCAGTATAAAGGACCTGTAACGGAAGTCGTGGATGGAAATAAACGCCTTCTGATTCCAGGATTAAATGATTCCCATATTCATCTCATACGTGGTGGATTGAACTATAACCTCGAACTTCGTTGGGATGGAGTGCCATCGGTTGCCGACGCCTTGCGTATGTTAAAAAATCAAGTGGACCGCACGCCTGCACCCCATTGGGTTCGGGTTGTAGGCGGATGGACAGAGTTTCAATTTAAGGAGCGCCGGATGCCGACATTGGATGAAATCAATCTGATTGCTCCGGAGACTCCGGTATTCATTCTTAACTTATACCGACAAGCCTTTTTGAACAAAGCAGCCTTGCGGGTAGTTGGGTATACGAAGGATACCCCTAATCCGCCGGGCGGAGAAATTCAGCGTGATAGTAACGGCAATCCGACTGGAATGCTAATTGCAAGACCGAATGCAACGATATTGTATGCCACTCTTGCAAAGGGACCAAAGCTTTCCTATGAAGATCAGTTGAATTCCACACGGCTGTTTATGCGGGAATTAAATCGCTTTGGAATTACGAGTGTAATTGATGCTGGCGGTGGTTTCCAGAACTACCCCGATGATTATCAAGTTTATGAGGAACTGGATAAACGTGGGGAGATTACCGTCCGTACGGCATACAATCTTTTTACCCAACACCCAAATCATGAACTGGACGATTTTCAATCATGGACAGCCACTTCGCAGCCTTATACAGGCAGCCCTTACTATCGTCACAACGGCGCGGGTGAAATGCTGGTTTACAGTGCGGCTGATTTCGAAGACTTCGTTGAGCCCCGTCCGGAATTGCCTGCTGTGTTGGAGAATGATTTATTCGGGGTAACCAGACATCTGGTGCAACAACGATGGCCTTTCCGGCTCCACGCAACGTATGGTGAATCGATCTCACGTTTCCTCGACGTGTTTGAACGTGTCAATAAAGAAGTTCCATTTAAAGATTTACGCTGGATTTTAGACCATGCTGAAACGATTCGTGAGAAGGATTTGGAACGTGTCGTCGCTTTAGGTGGTTCGATTGCCGTCCAAAACCGGATGGCTTTTCAAGGAGAATATTTCGTTGATAGGTACGGAGCGGAGGCAGCGGAAAACTCACCTCCCATTACGAAGATGCTTACGGCAGGATTGAGAGTAGGTGTAGGTACAGACGCTACAAGGGTAGCCAGTTATAACCCGTGGGTTGCCCTCTACTGGCTGGTTACTGGAAAAACGCTTGGTGGGCTTAGCTTGTACCCTGCTTCTAATCGGTTAGACCGCCATCAAGCGCTTCGTATGTATACAGCCGGAAATGCTTGGTTCTCGAGGGAGGAGGACGTAAAGGGAAAAATTAAAGCAGGCCAATATGCGGACCTGTCGATCTTGTCTGATAATTTCCTCCAAGTTCCAGAAGAAGAAATCAAGAGAATCGAATCGGTGTTTACGGTCGTAGGCGGAAAGATTGTTTATGGATCACTTGAATTTCAAAAACTATCACCCCCGGCTCCTAAAGCCAGTCCGGACTGGGCACCACACAATTACTTTGGTGGTTACTATAAGGCCTCAAATCATGGAGGCGGTGGTGGCGCCGCGTTACATATGCCCCATAGTCATCATAAATGCAATCATCATCACGGCAACGGTTTTTGCGACTTGGATTGCTTCGTGTTCTGATGGAACTTCAGAGGGGTTGCACAAAAGTAAAATAGATTCGAATTCGAAAGGGAATGAGCGAATGTCCAATGTAACAATTAAAGTGATAGACAACGGTCCGTTGCGTGTAACGGGTAATGTAGAATTGGTGGATGCAGAAGGGAACCGCTTTGAGACAAAAGAATCTTTCATTCTTTGCCGCTGCGGACTATCAAACCAAAAGCCATTCTGTGACTTGACACACAAAGGAAAATTCGAAAGCACTACTCGGGCTTAATGAATCTAAAAGGTATCGTGGCGGGGTCATGAGTGACCCCGTAACCTTGCAAGAGTGCTTTACTGAAGTCAGGCGGTCGCTAACAGCTTCTTGACTTGATTCTAATGATTAACAGGGGGCATTTTAATGGGTGTACGCTTTTTGAAAATGGCAGTTATATATATTGTTGTTGGTATTAGTATCGGTGTTTACATGGGTACAACACTGAATTTTGCATTAACTAGCGTACATGCTCATGCGAATCTTTTTGGGTGGGCAACAATGGCTCTTTGCGGGTTTACCTATTTACTTTTTCCAAAAACATCAAAATCTCGTCTGGCTAAATGGCACTTCTGGTTACATGGCCTCGGCTTACCTGTAATGCTTATTACGCTAACCTTAATGGTCCACGGCTATGCACCGGATTGGATTATTATGTTAAAGCGGATTGGTGAAGCTGTGGCTGGAACCGGTGTCTTGATATTTGCTATCAATGTCTTTTCTAACGTAAAGGCGTCTGACATTCAAAATAAACGTAATGATGATGTTTCCATGAATAAAGCAGGGGGAGAACATTTTGGGTAACGAACAATTTGTTAGATCGTCAAATATCGCATTCATTACCGGAATCCTTTTCTGGTGTACTTTAGTTGTTGTATCGTGTGTGTATTTAACTATTCCATTAATAGCAGTGTTTGAAGATGCATTCAAAGTGTCGTCTTCGCAAGCTGCTTGGAGTAGCAGTGCCTTCTCGCTTGCTTTTGCAGGTGGGGGTCTACTGTTTGGAGTGTTATCAGATCGATTTGGACGAAAAAAAATGATGCTATCGGGGTTATTATTGCTTACGGTAATAACACCACTAATAGGTAATGTCGACAGTTTTTCTTGGCTTGTTGCTCTTCGGGCCTTGCAAGGTTTAGCGGCATCGATGTTCCCTCCGTCTGTTTTGGCTTATGCGATGGAAATGTTTCCGTCTGAAAGAAGAGCAACCATTATCGGGTTTATTAGTACGGCTTTTTTAATGGCCACTATCGTTGGACAAATATATAGCAGCTTTGTTGTTTTGGAATTAGGAAATTGGTCCTATGTATTCTACCTACTTTCCGCAGTATATGGAATATCTTCTATCTTGCTTACCTTTTTTATACCAAACGACAAAATACAGCAAACAAATGGCAGCTTTGTTACTTCTTTTTTGCGGGTAGGCGATATTTTCAAACGAAAAGGATTGCCTCTGTGCTACATCGTTTCCGCTTCACTCTTTATTTCGCTTGTCGGATTTTTCGCGACTCTTGGAAGTTACTTAAGCAGCCCACTCTTCGGGTTAAGTCATCAAGATATTCTATGGGTTCGTGCGATTGGTATTTTGGGTATGGCAGTTTCTCCGTTTGCCGGAAGATTGGTTACAAAAATTGGTGTCAAGAACGTATTATGCTGTGGATTAATCTTAGCTGGAAGCGGTTTAGGATTGTTAGGTTTGAGTCTTAACCTCATTTATCTAATTTCGATGAGTGTTGTATTTGTACTGGGAATAGCTATGGCTCTTCCATCATTAATCTCACTAATCGGTCACATGGCTGGGGAAATCCGAGCAATTGCGGTTTCGTTTCATATGTTTATGGTGTTCATAGGCGCTTCTCTTGGGTCGATCCTTTCCATTTACTTAATAGATTTCGGGGGCTATTTATTCACTTTTGAAATCTTGGCAGGATTATTGTTCTTAAGCATGATTGTGCCCTTTTTTATTCATTTGGAAGAACACAAGGACTTGGAAAAAACTAAATAAACTAATTAAACTAAATCACGATATTCATAACCAAATATATATGACCCTTATGATTTATATTCATTTTAGTAATTCATAAGTATAGTGTATTATGGGCATATGAAATCGTGATATAGACACATGTGTCTATATCACCTCAATTTCACATGATCTGTTAAATGCCATCATGACCTGGGGTGAAATAGTGGTAATTCGACAACTTGAATATTTTATTCAAATATGCAAAGCGGGAAGTTTCACTAAAGCTGCGGAAGTATTGATGGTTTCTCAACCTACATTAAGTCAACAGATTCGTTTGCTGGAGCACGAATTTGGAGTCTCGTTATTTGATAGAGTCGGAAGGGGAATAGAAATAACTGAGGCAGGGAAAATCCTATTTCAGAAAAGCATCGCCATAATGGGAATGATTGAAGAAGCTCGCAAAGAAGTGTCACAATTAAAACATATGAAGAGAAACGACCTCATCATTGGTATCTCTTCCAGCGACTTGATTTATCTAAAGCCAAGAATCTATAAATTTCAAGAACAATATCCGTATATTTCAATAAAACTTACTGACCTGCAAGATAACACGAAACAGTTACTGCGAAACAAAATAGATGTTGGCATATCCATTTATCTCAAAACATGCAATCAGGTCGATAGTATCCACTTATTCGACGAAGAACTAGTGCTAGTCGTTTCGGAAGATCATCCTTGGGCAGAAAAATCAGTCATTCCATTTCGAATGCTTACCAATTTACAATCCGTCTTGTTTGTTAAAGATTTCAAAATACGAAAAAAACTTTATGAATATGCAAAAAAGTTAGGCATTTCTCTGTATATCAGCGTAGAAACGACATCAACATCAAACTTGCTTAATATGGTTCAGTCCAAAGTAGGTGTAACCATTCTATCCTGCCATCTCGTTAAAAGTTATGACTGTCCAAATATCAAATTGATCCGTCTAACCGATCCTACACCTACTTGCAAGATTAAGCTTATCTACCCTAAGTATAAAGTGATGCCTCATACAACGAAAGCCTTTATCGATTACATGTCGGAATTCATTATAGACCCTTATTAAAGGAGTGAACTCATATGACATTAGAAACGGCAGGGATCCATCACATTACAGCATTTGCACGTAATCCGCAGGAGAACGTCAATTTTTATGCAGGCATAC
Source organism: Brevibacillus sp. HB1.2 (assembly GCF_013332495.1). Classification (NCBI taxonomy): domain Bacteria; kingdom Bacillati; phylum Bacillota; class Bacilli; order Caryophanales; family Paenibacillaceae; genus Brevibacillus; species Brevibacillus sp. HB1.2. The sequence continues at coordinate 101,716 of NZ_JABMIU010000006.1, forward strand.
TCGGTCTTAGGCTCGTTAAGAAAACCATCAACTTTGACGCTCCAGAGGTTTACCACCTTTATTTCGGTGATAAATCAGGAAGTCCTGGCTCCATTATGACTTTTTTTCCTTGGCGTAACTCTCGGCGGGGAGAAATTGGTGGGGGGCAAGTAGGTATAATTACGTTTGTCGTGCCGCACGGCTCACTTGACTTCTGGGAAAAGCGACTTAATAGCTTTGACATTACCCCAATGAAAGCAACCAGGTTTCAAGAAACTTACCTTCAGTTTAGGGATAACGATGGGCTTCATCTTGAACTTGTTGAGCGCGAAGAAGGAAGAAGCAACAGTTGGTCATTTGGCGGAATTCCTGCGAACAAAGCGATTATAGGATTCGGCGGTGCTGTTCTGCTCAGCGTAAACGCAGAGAAGACGATGCATGTGCTCGAACATGTAATGGGGCTGAAAAAAGTAGGAGAAGACGCCGGATATTCACGTTTTCAAGCTTCTGGAGATATCGGGAATCTGATCGATATTCCTCTTGATAATCAGAAGTGGGGGCATGGAGGAGCTGGTACGGTTCATCACATTGCCTGGCGTGCGAAAGACTTCCAGGAGCATGAGCAATGGCAACAAAAAGTAACTGAGAGAGGGTATAAACCAACTCATATTATAGATCGGCAGTACTTCAATGCGATTTATTTCCGGGAGGACGGCGGTATCTTATTTGAAATTGCAACTGATCCTCCAGGTTTTGCACGCGATGAAGCTCCCGAATCTTTAGGTGAAAAATTGATGCTCCCGGAGTGGTACGAATCCGAACGTGAGAAAATTGAAGCTAACTTGACCTCAATCGAAGTGAGAGTGCTTAAAGGGGACAAGAGATGAGACACATCTTTGAAAAGGGCGGCGATTTACACGCACCCACACTTGTCCTTTTTCACGGGACAGGCGGGACGGAGCAAGATTTGTTGCCACTGGCAACACTCGTTTCCCCAAAATCGTCCATTCTCTCCTTAAGGGGAAATGTGCTGGAAAACGGAATGCCACGTTTCTTTAAACGAATCTCGGAAGGCGTGTTTGACGAAGAGGATTTAGTATTCCGCACCAAAGAAGTGAATGAATTCTTGAACCAGTCGGCCAAGGAATACGGGTTTGATCGCGATAATTTGGTTGCTATTGGCTATTCGAACGGAGCGAATATCATTGCGAGCCTTCTTTTCCATTATCAAAATGTGTTCAGAGGAGCGATCCTTCATCATCCGATGATTCCATTGCGCGGTATCCAATTGCCGGATTTGTCTAATGCTACCATTTTTATCGGTGCCGGGAAAAATGATCCGATTTGTTCCCCACATGAGACAGAGGAGCTCCAAAGCTTGCTGCGTGATTCGGGAGCTGTTGTAAGAGTTCATTGGGAAAACAACGGTCACCAATTAATCTATAACGAAGCGAAAGCAGCTGCAATTTGGTTTAGGGAAAAATTTCAAAATCAATCGGTATGAAGGAGACGTCCTTAACTTTTATATGAGAGCAAATAAAGGAAGTACTGAGATTGTAGGCGAGAAAAAAGTAACTTGGTTGGAACTTTTTTATGATTTGCTTTTTGTAGCGGCAGTGTCAAAAGCAAACCATGTCTTGTTACATTCTAGCCATGGGACCATTTCCGTTGAATACTTAATCAAATTTGTTTTAATATTCATTCCAATCTGGTGGAGTTGGGTGGGACAAACACTCTTTAATAATCGCTTTGGCCAGGATATTAGTAATCATCGGATTTTCATGGTCTTTCAACTGTTTTTTGTTCTAATTATGACAGCAAGCCTATCCGTCAATTTTGATCGATACTATATTCCCTTCTTTGTAGGCTATATTGGATCGAGAGCACTGACAGCCATTCAATATCTTACGGTACACAAATCAAATCGAACACATCAGCGAATGACCGCCAAATATTTGGGGACTTACTTTTGGATAGGCATACTCATATCTACCTTCTCGCTTTTCTTTGACTCATGGATCCGTTATGTGATTCTGTATGCTGGAATAGCTGTAGATATCATGCTGCCATTATTCAGCCGGCGGTACCTGATCATTACACCCACACATACCCATCACTTATTGGAGCGCTTTGGATTATTTACACTTATTCTTATAGGTGAGTCGGTTATTAGTATCCTAACGGTCTTGCAGTCTAGTAGCTGGACCTGGACATCTATTTTGTTCGCCTTATTTACATTTGTATTGGTGATTGCAATGTGGTGGCAGTATTTTGATAATCTGGAGAGAAAAGTGAGTAAGGAGATACAAACAGCCGGCCAAACGATTATTTATGGTCATTTATTCATTTATGTATCCATGGGCTTTATAGCTGCTTCGATCCAATTACTTTTTCAGCAGCAACTACATTATCCACTTATGTTGGATTTTATTTTCGGGGCGGTTCTGCTTTATTTTATTTCAACATCATTTGTTTTCCACCGATACAGACCGAAACATACAAGGCTGCGAGCCCGCTCTTTGGCGGTATTATTAGGACTGCTCGGATGTTTCTATGCGTTGGACAACATTTTTTACGTACCTAATTATATTGTAATTGGAGAAATAATGATGTTCTTTATCATCTATGCGAAAGTAACAACTTGAGGATTATATGGGAGAGTGAAAGATATTGAGTGATGATTCTAAGCAATATGTAGGGAAAGATATCGATGTTATATTTCACCCGGGAAGATGCGTTCATTCGGCAAAATGTGTTAGTGGGTTACCCGGAGTATTTAATATTAAAAAGAAACCATGGGTTCATGTTGAGGGAGAAACGGCTGATAAAATAGCATCTCAAATAAATCATTGTCCGAGTGGTGCGTTGGAATATGTATGGAAATCACACCTTTTGAATGGGGGAAAACAAATGTTCGAAATTAAAGAAGGTACAAACGGTTTTTATGTTGGAGAAGAGGATCATAAAGAAGCTGAAATTCATTATGTTCAAAATGGAAATCATATTATTATAGTAGATCACACGATCGTTTCCGATAGTCTAAAAGGTCAAGGTGTAGGACAGGCGTTAGTGAAGAGATTAGTCGAATTCGCTCGGACGAAAGGGATTAAGATTATGCCATTATGTCCTTTTGCCAAAAGTCAATTTGACCGCCATGAAGATTATGCTGATGTACTGTTGTAATAAAATATAGGTCAAATGATTCTAGGAACTATGTAAAAAAGTCGCGCAGCACTGTGCTGTTTCGCGGCTTTTTTACGGAGGTTATTTGAATCTAGTAAAGAATTGCGGAAATAATTGCAGGGCAATTTCAATGAATAATTTTACAGAAATCCCACTATCCTCAAACGACAAAACGGCCATATGAATATTACGATACACTGGGGGATCAAGTTTTCGTATCAGGACGTTTTCAGATAAATGTTCCAGGGTTAATTCAGGCATGATTGCGATACCGAGTCCCTCATGAACCAAATTAATTCCTGTCATGTAGTTATGGATTTCGTATCTCACTTTCGGTTTCCCGCGGGATTTTTCAAACCAATCTATAACTGGAGTTTCAAATCCTGATTTACAAAAAATCAAAGACTGATCCAAGAGATCTGTTGCTTGAATCATATTTTTTGTAGTTAAAGGATGTTCCTTGTTTAGCACAGCATACATTTCTTCTTGGTGTAGTGGAAAGGTGTTGAATTCCTTATCTGGTGGACAAGCAATGATAAAGCCGATATCAATACGTTGAGTATCGATCCATTCTTTCACTTCGGTTACAGTTCCTTCTAAAACGGTAAATTCGATATTCGGATATTTTTTAGTTATGTTGCTGATAATTTTAGGGACGAAATAAGAGGAGGCCTCAGGAAATGCGCCTATTTTGACTATCCCTTTTTCAAGTCCCAATTCATGAGCAATTTCCTGATCAACCTTTTCATAATCGGATAAAATGGCTCTAAAAATACGTATGATGCGTTCGCCTATAGGTGTAAGCATGACTCCACGACGACGATTTCGAATCAAAAGAGTCACCCCAAGTTCGGTCTCAAGACCGTTAACTGCTTTACTTACAGCAGGTTGAGTCATATTCAATTCTTTTCCAGCTTGTGTGAAACTCTTTGTATCAGCAATTTTAACCATTAATTGCAATAATGATTTATTCATAATTCCTCCCAATCAGTATTCCTATTCACTAGCAAGGTATAGAAAGTCGCTATAAACGAGATCGGTGCTTCATTCAATATCGAGATTTTGGGGAGGCACAATTTTTCTGGGCTTTACCCAATCTTAATATATACGGAGGAAGGATGAAAGACATGAGAAAAGTGGATGTGAAGGAAAAAGCCAGAGTTCGAGAGTATCGTGTCTTGAATCAGTGGAAACAAGAGAATACTTTTAGAAAATCAATTGATAATCGGGCGGGGAAACCGAACTTTGTGTTTTATGAAGGGCCTCCTACAGCCAATGGTTTACCTCATATTGGTCATGTTCTCGGTCGTGTGATTAAAGATTTCATCGGTCGCTATAAAACAATGTCAGGATTCAGAGTCGTCCGAAAAGCTGGATGGGACACTCATGGCCTTCCAGTAGAGCTTGGCGTGGAAAAGCAGCTTGGCATTTCGGGAAAACAGGAGATTGAAAATTACGGAGTCGCCAAATTTGTGGAAGAGTGCAAAAACAGTGTGTTCGAATATGAAAAGCAGTGGCGAGAACTTACTGAAGGCATAGCCTATTGGACTGACATGGAGGATCCCTACGTCACTCTGACTAACGATTATATCGAATCTGTCTGGCACATCTTGTCTGTCATCCATAAAAAAGGTCTATTGTATAAAGGACACCGCGTGAGTCCATATTGTCCTGACTGCCAAACGACACTAAGCTCTCACGAAGTGGCGCAAGGCTATGACAATGTCAAAGATTTGAGTGCAACGGTGAAATTCAGAAGCAAGACTGGGAGGGATATCTTTCTTGCTTGGACAACTACGCCATGGACACTCCCGTCTAATGTGGCTTTAGCGATCAACAAAGATATCGAATACGCGCGGGTAAAACAGAACGATGAGGTATACGTAGTTGCTAAAAATCTTGTAGAGAAAGTAATGAAAGAAAACTATGAAATATTGTCTACGCACAAAGGATCAGAATTCATAGGGACAGCTTATGAGCCGCCGTTTGATTTTTTTCATGTAAATAAAGGTCATATCGTCGTAGATGCTGACTATGTCAGCGATACAAGTGGTACTGGTATTGTTCATACGGCACCCGCGCACGGGGAAGACGATTATCGCACATGTATTCAGCACGGACTGGATTTCGTTAACGCAGTAAATCTGGCTGGACGATACACGGATCAAATCAGCGATTACGCCGGACGCTTCGTCAAAGATTGTGACGTCGATATCGTAAAAAACTTGTCTTTCCGTAATCTTTTGTTCTCTAAAGAACGTTATGAGCACAGCTATCCTTTTTGCTGGCGCTGTAAATCTCCTCTTCTTTACTATGCTATTGAAAGCTGGTTCATCAAAACGACAGCGATAAAAGAACAGCTTATTGAAAACAACAGGAAAATTGATTGGTACCCTTCCCATTTACAAGAAGGACGTTTTGGTAAATTCCTGGAAGATCTCGTCGATTGGAATATCAGCCGGAATCGGTACTGGGGAACTCCTCTGAACATCTGGCTTTGCCAGGATTGCGGGACTGAGTATGCTCCAGACAGCCTGAAAAACCTGCGCGAAAAGTCAGTCGAGGTCGTGAATGAAGACCTAGAGTTACATAAACCTTTCGTAGATGATGTCAAATTGCGTTGCTCATGCGGTGGAACCATGAAAAGAACACCAGAAGTCATCGATGTTTGGTTTGATAGCGGATCGATGCCATTTGCCCAATACCACCATCCTTTTGGTGATGAGAAACTGTTCCAGGAGCAGTATCCTGCTGACATAATTTCCGAGGGCATCGACCAAACAAGAGGCTGGTTCTTTAGCTTGCTGGCGGTATCCACACTGTATAACGGAAAATTGCCATACAAAGCGGTCATTTCAACTGGGCACGTTCTTGATGAAAACGGACAAAAGATGTCTAAAAGTAAAGGGAATGGCATCGATCCTTGGGAAGTCATAGAAGAATTTGGGACTGATGCGTTCCGGTGGGCCCTGCTTTCTGACAGTGCACCGTGGAGCAGCAAGCATTTTTCTAAAAGAATGGTAGCCGAAGCGAAGTCTAAAGTGATCGATACGATTCATAATACGCATGTTTTCTATTCGCTATATGCAACGATCGATCAATACAGGCCTGAGGACTACCCTCAAAAAGCGTTTGAGAACGAGTTAGATCGCTGGCTTCTTTCGAGGCTGAATTCCACCCTGCAAAACGTAGTAAAAGGGCTTGAAACATACGACTTTCTAAATCCGGCAAAGCACATAGAAGCGTTTATCGACGAATTTAGTAATTGGTACATCCGCCGTTCCCGTAACCGTTTTTGGAGCAGTGCGATGACTGAAGACAAGGTTTCCGCCTACCAAACACTACACAAGGTGTTATTGACGGTGGCCCGCATGATTGCGCCGTATGCACCACTCATTGCAGATGACATCTATAGAAATCTTGGTGGCGAAGAAAGCGTGCACCTAACAGATTATCCACAGGTGAATACGGCAGTTATCGATGAAACTCTCGAAAGCGAAATGGAAACCGCCCGTCAAATCGTTGAGCTGGCTCGGAACATCAGAAACGAAAGCGGAATCAAGACACGCCAGCCTCTGTCCGAACTTATCGTCTCCATAGACCGCCCGTTCAACATGAGTAGGTTCGCGAACATCATCAAAGATGAGATAAACGTAAAAGAAATCCGAGTAGAGCAAAGTGACAGCAGCTTTATTACCTATCACTTTAAACTTAATTTAAAAGTTGCCGGTAAAAAATACGGGAAACTCGTTGGAACGATTCAAGATCGTTTGAAGCAACTATCCATCACCGAAGCCAAGCAAGTTGTGGACAGGGGTTTCTTGGATGTCATTCTTTCAGACGAAGCCGTCCGTATTACGCTTGATGAACTGCTCGTAGAAAAGCATGGTAAGCAGGGCTTTGCTACTGCTTCGGGTTACCGAATCAATGTTGCTTTGGAAACGACGATAACAGAGGAACTAGAACAGGAAGGGATGGTTCGTGAAGTCATCCGCGTGATTCAAGATTACCGTAAGAAAATGAATTTCCCTATCGAAAAACGAGTGATACTTACTCTTGATGTCGATGACCAGATGAAAGTAGCGTTGGAACGTTTTGATCATGTTTTGCAGGAAAACGTAATATTGTCGGAGATCAAATTTGTTAAAAAAATAGGCATGGAGACGGTTTCGATTGGGGACAAAAACTTCGGGTTACTGATTGAATAACAAAAATATGGAATTATAACCCTAAATACCAAATAGGCAAATTCAATTGGACAAAGGAGTGTACGAATATGAAAACGATGGGTATTCACCATATTACTGCAATTGTAGGTCATCCACAGGAAAATGTGGATTTTTATGCAGGAGTATTAGGTTTGCGTTTAGTAAAACAAACGGTTAATTTTGATGATCCAGGAACATATCATTTGTATTTTGGAAATGAAAGTGGAAAACCGGGAACCATTATCACATTTTTCCCATGGCCAGGTGCTCGCCAAGGAGTAATCGGCGGCGGTCAAGTGGGGGTAACTTCTTACGTTGTCCCGAAAGGTGCTATGGACTTTTGGGAAAAAAGACTGGAGAAATTTCAAATCCCTTTTGTAAAAATGGAACGGTTTGGAGAGCAGTATTTACAATTTGACGATCCCCATGGCCTGCATTTGGAAATAGTTGAAAGAGAAGAAGGGAAAGCTAACACCTGGAATTTTGGTGAAATCACTTCCGCGTTCGCAATAAAAGGATTTGGCGGAGCTACACTTTTATCCATACGTCCGGAAAAAACCGGAGAACTATTGGAAAAAGTGATGGGCCTACAGATGATTGGTACAGAAGGTGATTTCATCCGGTTTCGTTCCACAGCTGATATCGGAAATGTGATTGATCTAAAATTATCACCTATGGCTAGAGGAGCTATGGGCGTTGGAACAGTACATCACATTGCTTGGCGGGCTTTACATGACCAAGATCAATTGGTTTGGAAAAATTATGTTGAAGCACATGGTTATGGTGTTACCCCTGTACAAGATCGAAACTATTTTAATGCGATTTACTTTAGAGAGCACGGCGAAATTCTTTTTGAAATCGCAACAGATCCGCCAGGCTTCGCTCACGACGAGTCACATGAGACCATGGGAGAAAAACTGATGTTACCTGAACAATATGAACCGCATCGAGAACAGATTGAACGTGTGTTGTTGCCATTTCAAGTAAGAGAATTAGACTAACTTACGCTGGGACTTCAAAAAGAGCTTAAAAGGTAACAACTACCCTATGTTTTTATGTCGAATCAGGTTTACCACTTGAACGAGATGGATATCGTAGAGTGTGTTGTATAACGAACTATTTTATTTAAGGAGATTTTTTACATGAATATCAAACTTGCAATTGTGTATTACAGCTCCACCGGAACTAACTTTCAATTAGCTCAATGGGCTGCGGAAGGGGCAAAGGAAGCCGGCGCGGAAGTGAAAATCTTTAAGGTTCAAGAATTGGCATCTCAAGCAGTGATTGATAGGAATCCGGCTTGGAAAGCCCATGTGGAAGCCACAAAAGATATTCCAGTTATTACACCGGATGACATCGTTGAAGCTGATGCCATTATTTTCAGTACGCCTACACGTTTCGGAAACATTGCCGCCCAAATGAAACAATTTTTAGATACAACAGGTGGAATCTGGTTCCATGGAAAAACGGTTAATAAAGTGGTAAGTGCAATGACTTCTGCTCAAAACGCTCACGGTGGTCAAGAAGCGACTATCCTTAACTTATACACCTCCATGTATCACTGGGGGGCAATCGTGGTTGCTCCAGGATATACTGATGCTTCCTTGTTCGCTGCCGGAGGGAATCCGTATGGAACAAGCATATCTGTCGATCAAAACAATCAAATTGTTGGAGATAAGGAAGCTTATCAAAATGCCGTTAAACATCAAGCGAAGCGTGTGGTTACGGTAGCTGAATGGGTTAAAAAAGGAATGCAATAAAAAATTATCTCTATACAAGGAAAGCATATAATCGTGATCCGAATGAACGTGAGACAACTAACGTACGGGTAATTCACGGGGTATCTACAAAAACGCCTGGTAACACGGGCGTTTTTTGTTTGTGCGAGGGGGAAGTGTTGTGTGATACCATGGGAAATATTGCTGAGTCATTCTGTAGAGAGAAAATTACATTGGCGTATTTGGAAAGGGGAGAAGGAAATGTCCACGATCGAACAGATTACCGAGCATATCTTGATTATGCATGCAAGTCATGACACGGATCGCCCCATCCTAGCAGCCATTACGGGGGCAAGAAAAACCCTCTTGATTGATGCTGGAAATTCACCAGCGCATGCCGATTTGTTTCGTCAGGAGTTGCAAAGGCTAGGCGTTCGTCTTCCAGATCTGCTCATACTGACTCATTGGCACTGGGATCATACATTCGGAATGTCAGCATGGGATCTACCTACCATCGCGCAGGCAAAAACCGCAGATTCATTGAGCAAACTGATGGGGCTGGAATGGTCGGATGAAATCATGGAACAGCTCTGTAAGGAGAAGATCATCAATGCCAGCACGATGGCGAACATCAAAAAAGAGTACGGAATGAACCGGGACTTGATCCGAATAGTCGAGCCGGATATCCTATTCGATGAATCGATCACGATCGACCTTGGTGGCGTGACATGTCAGGTGAACCGTGTCGGAGGAGATCATTCGGAAGATTCGTGCTATGTGTACGTAAAAGAGGATCAAACGCTGTTTTTGGGAGATGCTTTGGGTCCCTCAGTCTATGGCGGACCGCGCAGTTATACAGCCTCTCGTTTTCTACGCGTGTTGAAGCAAGCGTACCAGTCTGAAGCAATCCTTTTCGTGGAATCGCACGGCCGGCCATTGGATCGAGCTGCCTTTCAAAAGGAGCTCAGTGATTGGGAGCAGCTAGCTCTGCTCACAGAGCAATACGGGCAAAACAGAGAACGGATCGTAAGCGAGATGTGTACCTTCCTCCGGGTGTCAGAGCTTCCTCGTGAATTTTCAGAAGCTCTCGAATGGTTCATGGTAGGGGCTGCCTATCAATGATCCGATTCATTGGGTTGGTACCGCAAAATTGAAAGTAAGGTATATGATTTGCAATATTGTACAAACTGATAATAAATACGGAATTGCAGATGTGTTTCCTATAACCCACGGCTGGTTAAGCCATACACAATTAGTTAGGCCATTTGATTTCGTTCGTGACCCATAATTCTTAATTGAATGATGGGTTTTTTTATTTTGTATGAGTAATATCGTTTTGATTGTTTCAAGTGAATCCCTGTTGGTGCTCTTTTTCATAAAGGTGATTGGACTATTTATACGTCGCTCTAGATGGGAGATAGTGGTATATTGGATCATAACGGAAATGGAAGGAGACAGCCATGGAGAGACACCGAGTATTGTTGCTCGGGGGAAGCGGCTACTTGGGGAGTCAAATCTATCATGAGCTTTTGCAGCGATACTGCAAGAGTTTTCACGAACGGCTACAGACCCGTTGTCGTCAGGCGGGATGGGAAAATGCAAATGGCAACGATAGCGACAAAGGAGAGTAGAGAACAATGAAAACAATCGGATTAATTGGCGGCATGAGCTGGGAGTCCTCCTTGGTCTACTACCGTTTGATCAATGAAACCGTCAAGGCGAGGCTGGGCGGTCTGCATTCGGCGAAAAGCATTATGTATTCCGTTGATTTTGCCGAGATCGAAGAAATGCAACGAGAAGGACGATGGGAAGAAGCAGGCGAGCGGATGGCGAGTGCGGCGAAAAGTCTGGAAGCGGCAGGCGCCGACCTGATCGTTCTCTGTACAAATACGATGCACAAACTGGCGTATGCCATCGAGGAAGCGACCAGTTTGCCGTTTCTTCATATCGCGGATGCGACAGCCCAAGCGATCACGAACCACGGGCATAAACGAGTGGCACTGCTTGCGACGCGATTTACGATGGAGCAGGGGTTCTACACAGGACGGCTGCGTGACATACACGGATTAGAGGTACTGCTTCCGGATGAAGAAGAGCGAAAACTTGTCCATGACATCATTTATCATGAGCTGTGCGTCGGAACTATTCGTGAGGAATCCAAGCGTACATATCAGGCGATCATTGAGCGATTGGTCAAGGAAGGTGCTGAGGCAGTCATCCTCGGTTGCACGGAAATCGGTCTGTTGATCACAGCCGAAGATTGCACGGTTCCGGTATTTGATACGACTGCGATTCACGCAGAGGCGGCTGTGGAGGCTGCTTTGCAGTAGAAGATAGGAAAAAACAAAAGACTTAGCGCATCCCATTTTCTACCTGAATGGATGACTGAGTCTTTTTTTGTGCAAACGAAATGTGAATGTCCTTTATTTGTCCTTGAGTAAATCCGAAATCAAGATTCCGTTTATTTTCAACCCAGTAATGTCGCAATCCGTTATCTCCACATTGGATAAATCACAATTTTTGAATTGCCCACGAGTAAGGTTACAGCTGTGAAAGCTTACCGGTTTATACTGCCCATCGGGATTATAATTCCCATCTCCCTCATTCGGAAGAACCACGTTATGAAATTCTGTTCCAAACAAATGTGCCTGATCAATAACAGCGTGGCTAAGATTAGCATGCTGAATGTCTAAGCCTGACAAGTTTGCGTTCGAGATTTTGATTCCACTCATATTCACATCATTCAAAGTCATTTGACTCATATTTACGTTGTTGATTTTGGTCTTTGCCAAGCTGACATTATCCATATCAAGTTCCTCAGCTCTAACCTCCTGCCATTTAGAACCTGATATATCCGCCATTTGCAAATCCAACGGTTCCACCTTTAGGTCCATCCTCATATCCCCCTTTGAATTATGAATGAAGGCGTTTGTAACTTCGACATACGCCTTATATTTCCTTTATTACCCAGTTGTTTTTATTTGTGTTAAAATCCAACTAAACACAACTAAATACACATAAAAACAATCTATTAACGTTTCGTTCACATCCGCTTAATATTTTCCCCGTAAGATTGGTTTCGTAGGAAACAAGCAATGAACAATCCGCAAAGAGGAGAGGTTCTTATGAAAAAATGGCATTATCCTTTACTTGCTTCCGTTCTATCAATCGCGTTTTTAGCAGGATGTGGACAATCAACAGGATCGCAACCAAACACACAAGCTTCCAAAACGGAAAGTACAACCGCCTCAGGAGAGATTACTGTTTATACGGCGCTGGAGGATGACCAGATCAAAACGTATTTGGAATCCTTCAAAGCAAAATATCCAGATGTAAAGGTCAATATCGTCCGTGATTCTACAGGGATCATCACAGCAAAGCTGCTGGCGGAAAAAGACAACCCACAAGCAGACGTCGTATGGGGAACAGCAGCGACAAGCCTACTCGTACTCGAACAGCAAGGCATGCTCGAGGGGTATTCGCCAAAAGGAATCGAGAAAGTATCCCCGGAGTTTAAGGATTCCAAAGAACCTGCTAGTTGGGTAGGAATCGATGCGTGGGAGACAGCGATCGCGGTCAATACCAAAGAGCTAGAAAAACGCAATTTGCCTATCCCACGCTCATATGAAGACCTGATCAAGCCGGAGTACAAAGGATTGATCGTGATGCCGAATCCAGCGTCTTCTGGAACTGGGCTGCTCACGATTAACGGAATCATGCAACTGAAAGGCGAGCAAGAAGGCTGGGCGTACCTTGACAAGCTGCATGCAAATATGGCGATCTACACACATTCAGGCTCGAAGCCAGCGAAAATGGCCGCATCGGGCGAATATCCAATTGGCATTTCCTTTGGCTACCGTTCGATTACCGAGAAGAAAAAAGGTGCACCCGTTGAAGTCGTCTTTCCAACAGAAGGCTCGGGTTGGGATGTAGAGGCGAATGCCTTGATGAAAAAGAGTGAGATCAAGCCAGAAGCCAAGCTGTTCTTGGACTGGGCCATCTCCGATGAAGTCATGAAAGCTTATAACCAGAACTTCGCCATCGTCAGTGTCAAGCAAGAAGGCGCGACACTCCCGGAAGGTTACGCAGTAGATCCAATCAAGCAATTAATCAAACTCGACCTGAATCAAGCCGCACAAAATCGTGACAACATCTTGGGTGAGTGGGAAAAACGATACGCGACCAAGAGTGAACCTAAGTAAGCAGCGAGGAGAACAGCATGACACAATCCTATCTATCCATTCAAGGGGTCAGTAAACGCTTTGGTTTGTTTGCCGCATTGGAGCACATTTCCATCGAAATTGACAAGAATGAATTTGTTTGTCTGCTCGGTCCCAGTGGCTGCGGTAAAACGACATTACTGAGAATGCTGGCTGGATTGGAGCAGCCGACGACAGGCAAGATGATCCTGGGAGGCAGGGAGATTACTTCCCTGCCACCAGCGAAACGAAACATTGCGATGATGTTCCAGTCGTACGCCTTGTTTCCCAATTTGACGGCTGCCGAAAACATTGCCTTTGGCCTGCAAGAAAAGAAGCTGGGGAAAAAAGAGATCGCAGCCAAAGTAGAAGAGGCGCTAGACATGGTAGATTTGTCTCATGCCGCCGCCAAATATCCCAGCCAGCTCTCAGGCGGTCAACAGCAGCGAATTGCCTTGGCGAGAGCGATTTCTCTATCGCCGGATGTCTTGCTTTTAGATGAACCACTATCCGCATTGGATGCAAAAGTAAGACAAAAGCTGCGAAGGGAGATTCGGCGTTTGCATGAGCAGTACGGCATGACAACAGTGATGGTCACGCATGACCAGGATGAGGCATTGACCATGGCAGACAAGATCGTCGTCATGGATCACGGCGAGGTCGTTCAGGTAGGTACACCCGAGGAGATCTATAACAAACCAGCCACTCCGTTTGTTGCTGATTTTATCGGAGCGATCAACTTTTTTGAGTACAGTCGCTTTGAGAATGCGCAATCTGATCCGAATCGCTTACTTGCGATCAGACCGGAGCATGTGCGGCTTTTGCAGAACGAGTCCGAATGTGCCATACCTGCGACTATTTCCGAGATAGAATTTCGCGGTGCTTTTTACCGAATCTTTCTGGAGTGGCAAGAGGAAGGTCAGATAAAAAAAGAGCTTCTGACAATCGATTTGATAGCGGCCGAGGCACAAAGACTTGGAATTGCCCGAGACAAAAAGGTGTGGCTAGAGTTTCCGCTGGAGAATTTGCTGACCTTTGAGCATGCGCCAGCCATAGAGGAACAGGGGTGAGCAGCATGAAGGAAATGACATCGATCTTCGATGGAAAAGCCATGCAAAAGTGGCTCATCGCTCTCATCGTTCTTGGATTGTCAGCGAGTGTTCTGTTGCCAATTGGCCAGCTGTTTTCCAAAGCATTCTATAACAAGAACGGTCAGTTCATCGGCCTGGACAATTTCGTTACGTACTTTTCCACGCCAGCACTGGCAGGGTCGCTGAATAACACCTTGTATATTTCTGCGATGACGACGCTGATCGCAGTTACGCTCGCTTTTCTGTTCGCGTATGCCTTGACGCGCAGCGGGATTCGTGGAAAACGAGTCTTTCGGGCGATCGCACTGCTGCCGCTGTTTGCGCCCACGATGATGCACGGAATCGCCCTGACCTACCTCTTTGGGAATCAAGGGCTGGTGACGACGGGGATCTTCGGGTTGCTCCCGTTTCAATGGGACATCGATCTGTACGGCCCAGTGGGGATTATTTTGGCGGAGATCGTCTATGTTTTCCCGCAAGCATATTTGATTCTCGCTGTTTCTCTTGCTTTTGCCGACTATCAGCTGTACGAAGCGGCGGATACGCTCGGAGCGAACCATTGGCGCAAGTTTTTTGTAGTGACGATTCCTAGCGTGAAATACGGTATCGTCAGCGCCTGCTTTGTCTGTTTTACTCTCTCGTTTACTGACTTCGGAGCACCAAAGGTTGTCGGCGGACAGTTTTCCGTACTGGCGACAGACGTCTACAAGCAGGTCATCGGTCAGCAAAATATGACGATGGGAGCAACGGTTGGGCTGCTTTTGATTATTCCCGCTCTCGTGGCGTTTGTCGTGGACCGGATTGTTGAGCGGAAGCAACACGCGGCTGTAACAGCCAAGTCCAAACCGTATCGAATCAAGGAGAATCGTTTGCGTGATTTGTTTTATTCCATCCTTTGTGTGAGCGTCAGCGGATTTTTGCTGCTCCTCATGGCTGCGGTGGTGCTAGCTTCTTTCATCAAAGTATGGCCGTATAATCTGACTTTTGGCTTGGATCATTACGACTTTTCCAACGTTGCTGGAGAAGGGATCGAGCCACTGTGGAACAGCATTCTTGTCGCCTTGCTGACGGCAGTAATCGGGACGGCGGTCACGTTTATTACCGCCTACACGATTGAAAAATCCCAAGTGTGGAAAGGGCTTCGCCAAGCTGGATACTTCCTGTCGATTCTCCCGCTGGCATTGCCGGGGATGGTCATTGGACTAGCGTACATTTTCTTCTTCAACAATCCGTCGAATCCATTTCACGGTATGTACGGAACGATCTGGATTTTGATTTTGGCGAACGTCATTCATTTTTTCGCAGTAGGCTTCATTACAGCAACGAGCGCGTTGAAAAAGCTCGATCCCGAGTTCGAGCAAGCGGCAGAGTCCATGGGGATCTCGCAGACAAAGCTAATGTGGCGCGTCACGATTCCCGTCTGTATGCCGGCGATTGTCGAGATGGCTGTGTACTTTTTCATCAACTCGATGGTGACGATCTCGGCGGTTGTTTTTCTGTACGCAGCGGATTTCAAGTTGGCATCTGTCTCCATCGTCAACATGGATGACGCCGGGGATGTGGCTCCGGCAGCAGCGATGTCGGTATTGATCGTCTTCCTCAACATCATCGCACGTGCTGGTGCAGAATGGATCGCATCCAAACTTCGCAAGCGGACAACAGGGTCCTACCAAGAGAAAGGTCAGGTGGCATAAAGCATGAAAGCAGTAGTATTTGATTGGGCAGGAACGATGGTAGATTACGGATGTTTCGCTCCTTTAGCTGTCTTTTTACAGGTGTTCAAAAAACGGGGGATTGAGCTGACAGCAGCAGAAGCGCGCGAACCGATGGGGATGCTCAAGCGCGATCATATCCAGGCACTTTGCAAAATGGAGCGGGTAGCAGCGCTATGGCAAGAGCGTTACGGTCGACTTCCAAATGAAGCGGATGTGGACGAATTGTACGCTGACTTCGAACCGATGCTGATGGAGACGCTGCACGAGTACGCCACTCCTGTTCCGGGAGCAATTGAATTGGTAGGACTACTTCGCGAGCAAGGAATCAAAATCGGCTCGACCACAGGCTACACGAGGGACATGATGAATGTTGTAGCAGCATCGGCTAAGCAACAGGGCTACGAACCAGACGTACTTGTCACCCCAAGTGAAGTGCCTGCTGGACGTCCATTTCCATGGATGTGCTATCAAAATGCGATTCTACTGGACGTATTTCCAATGAACGAGATCGTCAAGGTCGGTGATACGACGAGCGATATGAAAGAAGGAAGAAACGCCGGGATGTGGACCGTTGGCGTCCTGAAGGGTGGAAGCGAACTCGGCCTGTCCTTGGAGGAAGTGAATAGCATGCCACAGGAAGAGCTGGATAAAAGACTGGCTATCGCAACAGAACGACTGATGGCGGCGGGTGCGCACTACGTGGTCGCGGAGATCGGATGCTTGGATGAGGTGCTAAAAAACATCGAGATGCTTCATGCAGAAGGAGAGAGACCATGAATCAGACACGACTAACCGACAATTCGTACTTGTTGCTCACCCCCGGACCATTGACCACTTCATCAACCGTACGCGAGGCAATGCTGCGGGATTGGTGCACGTGGGACCGTGATTACAATGAACTCGTACAGGCAATTCGCCAAAAGCTCGTCCGATTGGCAACCTCCCAGGTAGAGGATTATACGAGCGTTTTGATGCAAGGCAGCGGGACCTTTTGTGTGGAAGCGGTGGTGAGCAGTGCGATTCCCACAGACGGCAAGCTGCTCGTCCTGACGAATGGCGCATACGGGGATCGGATCGTGGAAATGGCACAAGTCCATGGAATCGCAACAGAGGTAATTGACTTTGGTGAAGTGACAAAGGCCGATGGAGAAGCTTTGGAGCAAAAACTCGCGGCAGATGCAACGATTACGCATGTGGCTGTGGTGCATTCGGAAACGACTACCGGCATGCTTAATCCCATCAAAGAAATTGGTGAAGTCGCCAAGAAGTACGGAAAAGTCTATATCGTAGATGCGATGAGTAGCTTCGGTGGCATTCCGCTGGATGCAGCACAGCTCTCGATCGACTTCCTGATCTCTAGCGCAAACAAATGCATTCAAGGCGTGCCTGGTTTCGGCTTTGTCGTTGCCAAGACGTCAGCGCTCATCCGATGCAGAGGGATTGCCCGTACGCTGTCCCTCGATTTGTACAGCCAGTGGAAGACGATGGAGGAGCAAAACGGAAAGTGGCGCTATACTTCTCCGACTCATGTCGTGCGAGCCTTTTATCAAGCACTGATAGAGCTTGAGGCAGAGGGGGGAGTTGAAAAACGGTACGAGCGTTACCAGCGAAATCAGCAGTTACTCGCAGAAGGCATGGAGCGTATCGGTTTTCGCATCCTGTTGCCAAAAGAATCGCAATCGCCTTTCATTACTTCCTTTTATTATCCCGAAAGCGAGGCGTTCACCTTCGCGGAGCTGTATGAACGTTTGAAGCAGGCAGGTTTCGTCATTTATCCGGGCAAAATCTCGCAAGCGGACACGTTTCGGATAGGCAATATCGGAGAAGTTTACCCCGAAGATATTGAGAGATTAATCGCTGCGATGGAAAACAATCGTTTCTGGCTGGAGTAAAGAAGAGGAGGCTATCGTGATGAAAGTGTTTTGCTTGGGTGGAGCGGGAAATATTTGTCGGGAAGCTGTGCTCGATCTCGTGTTGCATTCGGATTTTGAGCAGATCACGATCGGTGATTTTAATGAAGAAGAAGGTCGCAAGGTAGTCGAGTGGCTGAACGATCCTCGCGTAGATTTTGTTCCGGTAAATGTACGCGATCATGCGGATACGGTCCAAAAAATGCGCGGTTACGACATCGTCATGGACGGAACCACGATCACACTGAACGGCCTGTCTACTGCTGCGATTGCGGAGGCTGGCTGCCATGGCATCAATTTGAACGGCTTTGGGGAAGAAAACGCCTCGGATGCGATCTTCCGCGACCATGGGAAGACCTGCCTGCCAGGCTTTGGCATGACGCCTGGACTGACCCAAATGATGGCGATGCATGCAGCGAACCAGCTCGATGAAGTCGACGAAGTGCGTGTCAGCCACGGTTCCTTTCGCCCGATTGCCTTTTCCAAATCGATCACAGAGACGACGACCTATGAGTATGATCCAGATTTGCCAGGGCGCGTCGTCTATGAAAATGGCGCATTCATTCAAGTACCGCCATTTGCTCGCCCACGCGAGATAAAGCTTCCTGAGCCATATGGAAAAACCATTCAGTACATCATTCCTCATGCAGAAACGAAGACGCTAGCACAGGCTTTGTCTCCAAAAGGAGTAAAGCTAATCGAGGTCCGGGGAACATGGCCGAAGCAAAACATGGAGCTGGTCAAATCCCTCTATGATTATGGCTTTTTACGGAACGATCCCATCACGGTAGGGGAAACAAAGGTGGGAATCCTTGATTGTATCTCCCAATACCTCTACAATTCTAGGGAGGGAAAAGAGACGGAATTATACGGGTATTCGCTTCATGTCGAGGTAACAGGTACCAAGGACGGCCGCAAAGTAGGGCACACCCTGTACCATACACATCCGGCATCAGACGGCTCTGTAGCTGACTGGGCAGGGCTGCGCGCCTATACCCGCAACGTAGGAATCCCGCTGGCGATTGCGACTGAGCAGATCGCGAAAGGAAATGTAAAAGCAATTGGCGTCATTACACCAGAAGAAGCATTTGATCCGGCTGTGATTTTTCACGAGCTGGCAAAACGTCAGATTTACATCCATGGAGAAAAGATCGAACTGACGTAAAGCACGAGATAGGGGGACATTCGGCGTGTCGTTGTTCGGGGAAGAGCGTAAGCAAATCATTTTGCAGTTGATCAATTCCAATGGCAAGGTGCGGACCAATGAGCTGGTCGAAAAGCTGCAAGTATCGTCTGAGTCTATCCGCAGGTATTTGGAAGAGCTGGAGGCGGAGAAAAAGCTGAAGCGCGTCTATGGCGGGGCAGTAAAGCTGACAGTGGAGCGCTCCGAGCCCTCTCATTTTGCCCGTGAAGTCTTGCGAGCGGAAGAAAAGAAACGGATTGGGCGGCTGGCAGCGGACTTGGTGCAAGATAGCGATACCATTGTCATCGATGAAGGGACAACGCCTTTGCAAATGATCAGCTTTCTCGTGACGAAAAAAGATTTGACGATCCTCACTAGCTCGATCACGGCGCTGAATCGATTAATCGAGTACCAAAACAATGGAATGCTTGCGGCAGATATCTACTTCCTGGGTGGAAAGGTGAGCGCCAAGCATCATCGGGTAAGCGGGACCTATGCAGAGAAGATGATGAAACAATTTTATGTGGACAAGGCGTTTATCGCGGCTGACGGCATCCTGCTCCATAAAGGCTTGACCTGCTATGAGCCAGATCGAACGGAACTCGCCCGTTGTTTCATCGAAAATGCCAATGAAAGCATTGTGCTAGCGGACCATTCTAAGATCGGTGTCAGCACATTGTGCAAGATCGCAGACTTAGGAGAGGTCGACATCGTGATCAGCGATATGGCAGCACCAGCAGAATGGAATAAAGGACTCCAAGCAAAAAACGTAGCATGGATGGTAGCAGAGGAGTAGTAGTAAGAGTAAGCAGGCCAGCGATTCCCCAAGACAGGGAAGCTGGCCTGTTTGCTTCAGGAAGAATGGCGCAGCAAAAGTGGCAGCATTTGCAGCAATCTCTCTCTGGTAAGAGCAGCGCCCCAATTCCATTTTTGGGCTTCTACAAAATAGACATAGCCGTTCTGAACGGCAGGCAGACTCTGCCACCTATCACTTTGCATCAATTCAGAAGTAGCTTGACGCGATTTAGTGTCTTCGGACAGCAGCATAAAGATCCGATCGCCTGCGTACAGGGGGATGTCCTCCTCACGAATTTCGATAAAGCCGTAGCCAGCTTGCAGTACTTCTTGAATTTTATCCACAGGAGAAAAACCGTTTGGATGGTAGAGGGCGGAGGAAAGTCCTGAGGTGCCCATTACGAACAGACGCCCGCCATGCTCATGGATAAAGACAGATGCAGTCTCACCAGGCACAAGCTCGGAGCGGAGCTGATTCCACATGGTGGCAGCATTCATGTGGTATTTCCTGAGCCATTCCCGCGCCTCGTTCTTTTTCCCCAGCCAATCTCCGAGTGTATGCAACCGTTCCTCCAGCGAAGCAAATGAATTAAACGTGAGCGTTGGGGCAATCCGGCTCATCTGCTTGTATTTGTCTTCTTCTGCGTTCGCGAAAATGATCAGATCTGGCTTCAATGACTTCAAATGGTCATAGTCAACGGGAAAGTCGATATCCTGCATGTGTCTTACCTTGTCTCGATAGATGGTTCGTTCCATCCAGGTAAAATTCCCTCCGACGATATTTTCAACATGGAGTGCGAGCAAATCATTAAACGTCTCCCCAATATAAAGGATGCGTTGTGGCTGAAGGGGGATCTCTACCTCATGGCCTGTCCAGTCCTGCACGAGCTCCATGCGGTGAGTCAGCCTGGAATATTGCCTTGGCGTGTAACCGGTCGTCTTTCGAAAGCGACGATTGAAATAATACTCATCCATGAAGCCGACCTGCGAGGCGATGTCCCGCAATGAATCGTTCGAGCTTTTCAGGAGCTCTTTCGCATGATGAATACGCAGCGCTGTCACATATTCCAAAGGCTTTTTACCCGTCAACTGGCGAAAGAGCTGCGTGTACTGCCACGACGGCACATTGGCGAGTTGTGCCAACTGCTTGACCGTCATGTTCTCTTGATAATTTTGTTGGATATAACGAATGCTGTTCTCGACCTCTTTGCTCTTGCTAGGGATAAGGTCAGGAGACAGATTTTGTTCCAGCAAAAATCCGAGCAGCTTCTGGAACCGCAATTGCTGCCAATAGCTGTCCATTTCTGAAGAAGTTGATTTGCCTAAGAGCAAAGCGTCACATAAGCGCAAGAGCCGGGCAGAGGGGTGAGCGGACAGCTCGATACGGCCATCAAGCAATGCGTATGGGTACGGTAGGGGTCTATTGTCTGGATCGAACGAGATGACAGTAAACGAGATTTGGTAGCACTCAGTCGCGCTGTCGTACAAGGATTCGATCGCAAAAGGAGTAGACGGTGAAAGCAAAAAACACTTTCCTGCCAAAGGCGAAATCGTTTGATCGTGAATACGGAGGCTGCCGTAACCTTTTGTGAAGAAGAGCAGGGTATGGAAGGGAGTGGGTGAAGGACTTGCCGTCTGCTCTACTTGACACAACTGAAAATGAAGGGAACCGAGCGGGGGATGAGGTGGTATAGATTGAAGCATCGGTTATGCCCTCCTTTTTTATATGAGAATAATTATCACTCGCTTTATCAATCGTATACAAAAAAAAGAAGCTTTTCAATCATTGTTGAAAAGCTTCTCATGTTTCATTCAGGCGGACATGATGGACTACTTCGCCAGGATTTCAGGAATCCTTTGCAGGAGCCACTCTCTTGTTGTCGCATCACTGCTAGATTTTTCGATGTCGATAAAGTAGACATAACCGTTTTTAACAGCAGGAAGGTCTTTCCAGATGCGTGATTTTAGCAGCTCCTGCGTTGATTTCTCAGCTTCCTCGCTCGCAGTATTCAGAATAAAGATACGATCTCCCGCTATTTCGGGCAAACGTTCCACAGAGATGAGTTCAAATCCTTTTTGTGCATCGAGTATTTCCTGAATGGGCGCAGTGGGCTTGAATCCGTTTGTATCGTAGAGGACTTGGGAAAGCCCTGTTCTTGCCATGACAAACAGCCGATCACCTGGATAATAGGTAAAGACAGAGACGGTCTCTCCTTCTTTCATGATGCCAGACTCCTTCAGCTTCTTCCACATCTCCTCCGATTTGAGCTTGTAATCGGCAAGCCATTTGGTGGCTGCTTCCGGTTTCCCAATCATATCACCGAGCTGGGTCATCCGCTCTTCCAACGGGGCGAATGTATCAAAAATGACGGTAGGGGCGATTTTGGATAGCTGTTCATATTCTTTTTCTTCGGTATTTGCATGGATGATCAAGTCAGGCTGTAATTCAAGGACCTTTTCGAGATTAATGGGAAAACCGACATTCTGGACATCGTGCAGTTGGTCTTCAAAGATTTGGTTGGTGTACCCGAATCCCCCAATCGGCTTCACGCCCAACGCGAGCATATCGCCAAATGTCTCACCGGAATAGATGATTCGTGCAGGGGAGACCGGGATGTTGCCTACATGCCCGAGATAATCAGTATATGGACGCGTTTGGCTTTTCTGACTTGCCTCGCTGCTCGTTGCGCTTGTTGCTTCTTGTCCAAGTGTGGAAGCGGTAGTTGTTTGCGAAGCGGATGGACTGCATCCAATGAGCAAGCTGGCAGCCAGTATGAAAATTCCTAACGTTCCGGTCATGTTGCGCATGTGTTTCATTTCTATTTTCCTCCAGTAGTCGTTTGAATCTGTTTGTTATCTAATGATAATCATTATCAGATATAGCTTAGCAGCTCAATGGACAAACGTCAGATAGCCATCATTGATTTTGTACAAAAAGTAGGATTTTACATGGACAGTTGTGGAGTTTGGACAAAAAATAATGGAGAAAATGCATTGTCAGATGGCGAGGAAACACATATGATCAGGATGCAAATAGTGAGAATGAGAATCAATTCGATAATCATCAACAGATGTGAGAGAGGGTAGAAAGATGGTAAGAACGGTTCGGAATGCAGGATTGGCATGGATGGCATTATTATTGATCATGATGCTCGTGTTAACTGCGTGTGCAGAAAAAGCAGCGGAGCCAACATCCACTGAGCAGAAAGCACCGACAGAGAACACCGCTGCGAAAACCAAAGTGGTGAAAGACGCCTATGGCGATGTAGAGATTCCGGTAAAGCCACAGCGGGTAGCTGCTATTTATCAGGAGGACTTCTTGACAGCATTGGGTGTGACCCCGGTTGTCCAGTGGTATCACCCGGCATGGGGCAAACAGGATTACCTCGGGCTGGACGTGCCGCTTTTTGATATTACAGGAAGTATGGAAGCGTTGCTTGCAGCCAATCCGGATATTATCATTGTGGATGGCTACGCTGATCCCAAGAAATATGAGGAATTCAGCAAGGTAGCTCCTACGTACAAGCTGCCGGATGAACTCCGTAACGACACGATTGGAAGACTCAAGAAAATCGCCGAGGTGCTAGGCGTTCCAGAAAAAGCAGACGAAGCGATCCAAAAGTACAATGAGAAAATTGCGGATACGAAAGCAAAGCTAGAAAAGGCGATTGGCAATGAAACAGTAGCTGTCATTCGTTTGAACGTGGGAAATAAGCCGAATTTGGCCCTCTTCGGAGATGGCAATGTTTACACAGGCATGCTTTATAAGGAGTTGGGCCTTACGCCATATTCCGCTGCCAAAAATCAAGAAACACATGTGGTATTATCAGAAGAAGCCATCCCGGCTATCGATGCAGACCATATCATTGTTTTCCCGTCGAACGGCACGTGGACTTCCGAAGAAAACAAGGATGCGCTCAAGATTTTGGAGAGCCCAATCTGGAAATCTGTTCCTGCTGTGAAAAAAGGCCATGTCTACCCAATGGATCGGACACATTGGCAATCCGGTGCCATACTGGCCAATATGAAGAAGGCAGACGACTTGGTCAAAGCGTTTGTAAAGTAATCGAGTTCAATAGAGAAAGCGCGTCATATCGGCTGATGCGCTTTCTTTTTCATTTGTGGAGCTTGTCCTCGGGATGTTTACTCATTATAATAATAAATGATAATCATTCTCACGAGAAGGGTGAGGGAGATGAATAACGAAGCATCCGGGACCAAGCTATCTCCTCCATCATTCTTTGCAATGACGGCCATCCAAAAAGGAAATGTGGAAAGATGGCAGGACTATCAAGAGCCGGAAGACTACACGATGATTGTAGCGACAGACGGAGAAGGGCTCATTGAAATCGAATCATCGACTTATCGGTTCACTCGGGAGCGTTGCTGGATTGCAGCACCGCGTCAGAACGTTCGGATCAGTTGCACGAGTCATGTTCTCGACTATTATTATCTGACTTTTCGTGTCGTCCACACGGGATCTCCGACGAAGGCCCAATCTTCCGAGGCTTTTTTCTGTACGGGGGAGTTGACCTGCACGCCTTTTTCACGTGTCGTTGAATCGATTGCGGAGATTTACAAGCATCGCGATGCCACGGAGGCGCTGCAACTATTTTTTAATCACGTGCGGTTTGAGGAATTGCTATGCGTTTTGGCCCAGCAAAATGTGCCAGGTAAAACAAGTTTGGACCCGAGGCGAGCTGTTGAACGTTCGATTGCGTATGTAGAGGAGCATTACCAGGAGCCGCTGACCGTAGAGCAGTTGGCAGAGGAAGCGCATGTGGCACGTTGGCGATACACACAGCTTTTCAAAGAAATAACAGGACAACTACCGCTTGATTACATCCATCAGCTGCGGATGAATCAGGCGAAGCAGCTACTGCTCATGACAGGTGATCGGATCAACGAGATCGCCCAAAATGTCGGATTCAACAGCGAGTATTATTTCAATCGTCGTTTTAAGCAGAGTGTAGGGCTCGCGCCAGGAAAATATCGCAACATTCATCGGGATGATTTACGAGTCGTCTCTCTTTATATGGAGGATTATTTGCTAGCTCTCGGCATTCGACCCGTTGTTCAATGGGCGCATACATATTGGGGGCAGCAGGACTATTTGGGCCTGCATGATGTACCGACCTACGATGTGCTGACAGATGACGTGCAGCTCTTGTCCAGTCGTGCCCCAGATGTCATTATGCTTCGCGAATGTACAGGCTGGAAGGAGAATGCGTATGCCAAATGTGCCCGGATTGCCTTCACATGCGTGATTCGGCAGTTCGGTCCTGAGTGGCGAAAAACATTGCGCACCCTTGGTGATCGGTTGGGCCGAAGTGAATTGGCAGAGCGGTCAATCGAGCAGTATGAACAAAAAGTAAGAGCGGCCAAAAATGTAATGGGACGCAGTCTCAAAGGGCAGAAGGTAGCCTTCTTGCGCATATCGGCCGATGAAATCCTTGTGGAGAAAAACTACACATCGCAGGTGTTGTTTCAAGATTTGGAAATGGAGCCAGCTCCACTGGTAAAAAAACAATTTGCCAAGCAGGGGAGAGAAGGGGTATCGTGGGAAGAGTTGTCTACGCTGGATGCTGATCATATTTTTTTCGCCTTTGACAAATGGCATCAGGGAAAACCAGGTGCCGAACAGCTACAGCTCAACCATCCCGTGTGGCAAGCGCTTCCTGCTGTCCAAAACAAGCGGGCGTACCAGGTGGATTTCATGACCTGGATGAACCACGGTGTGATCGCCAACGGGAAAAAAGTCGATGATGTCCTCAAGGTGTTAGCCTAAATGTACAAAGATAAGTGCACGTTTGTCCATTGACACTGTTTTCATACATCGCCTAAAATTCTTTTATGATAATAAGAATCAATATCATCAAAAACAACTCAGCTCCATACTAACAAAAAAAGGTGGCACGTATGAGTCAACACGCACATTCCCTGAAAGAGGGGAATAACGGAAAGCCGGTTGCGTTTCGCTCTCGCCCTTGGGCAGCGACGCTAATTTTGACCGGCGGGGTTTTCGCATTAATACTGGGGATGTTTTTGTCTGTGTCATTTGGAGCAGCCGACATCCACTTTGCTGTCGTATGGGAAGCTATTTTTCAATTTAATCCTGATATTACGCAACACCAAATTATTCAGGAGATTCGTTTGCCGCGACTGCTCGGTGGTGCAATGGTCGGGGCCAGTCTCGCTGTTGCAGGTGCCATCATGCAAGGGATGACACGCAACCCGCTGGCAGATTCCGGATTGCTTGGTTTGAATGCAGGCGCCGGATTTGTTTTGGCTCTCTGCTTCGCTTTTTTCCCGGGTCTGCCGTTCATGTACCTGATTCTCTACAGCTTTTTGGGTGCTGGTGTCGGGGCAGGTATGGTTTACGGGATTGGGTCCTTGGCAAAAGGCGGCTTGACTCCCGTGCGACTCGTTTTGGCGGGTGCCGCATTGACCGCACTATTGTCTGCGTTAAGCGAAGGGATCGCCCTTTACTTTAAAATTGGACAAGATTTGGCCTTCTGGTATGCAGGCGGTGTGGCGGGAACCAAATGGTTTCAGCTTGAAGTCATGTTTCCGTGGATTCTCGCAGCCCTCATTGGTGCCATGATGCTGTCGCGTTCCATTACGATGCTCAGTCTTGGAGAAGAGGTAGCAAAAGGATTGGGGCAGCGCACGGCGTTAGTGAAACTGGCAGGCATGATCATCGTTCTGATTTTGGCTGGATCAGCAGTTGCCGTTGTTGGGGCAGTAGGCTTTGTTGGATTGATCATTCCGCATATGACCCGCTTTTTGGTTGGGGTCGATTACCGATGGATCATTCCTTGTTCAGCCATTTTGGGCAGCTTGCTCGTCGTTTTCGCCGATTTGGCCGCAAGAATGGTAAATCCGCCGTATGAGACGCCGTTAGGGGCACTTATTGCGCTAATCGGTGTACCGTTCTTCCTTTACTTGGCGCGTAAAGAAAGAAGGGAGATGTAATCATGCAGCATATGGTTTCCCATTACCAAACCCGCAAAAGAAATAGAGCCTTTGCGGTTATGACGATACTCGCTATCCTCATTTTCATCGCGTTTATCATCAGTATGAACACAGGCTACATACGATTGTCACCAAGCGATCTGCTGTTGACGCTGATCGGTTCTGGAACAGACAAACAAAGCTTGATCTTGTTTGAATTCCGCTTGCCGCGGATTGTTATTTCCCTCTTGATTGGGGCAGGACTTGCCGTATCCGGGTGTATTATTCAAGGGATTTCCCGCAATGCATTGGCAGAGCCCGGTATTTTAGGGATCAACGCTGGTGCTGGCTTGATGGTGATGCTGTTCATTTCGTTTTATCCATCCACGTCTGCCGCACCTGTTTTTTTGCTACCGGTGTTGGCTTTGCTTGGAGCCAGCGTGACAGCAGCGCTGATCTTCGTATTGTCATATAAAAGACACAAGGGATTGTCTCCGACCCGTATCGTATTGACGGGGATTGCCGTGGCGGCTGGGATGAGTGCCGCGATGATCGTCTTGACGCTGAAGCTGAGTCCGGATAAGTACCAGTTTGTGGCGACTTGGCTCGCCGGTAGTATCTGGGGGACCAACTGGAAGTTCGTTCTTTCGTTGCTGCCCTGGATCGCCATTTTAATCCCCTATGTTTTTTACAAAGCACGTGTCATGAACGTGCTCAATTTGGGAGAAGAGTTGGCGAAAGGCTTGGGTGCACCCGTTGCCAAAGAGCAATTGAAGCTGCTGGCTGCCGCAGTCGGGCTTGCTGCTTCCTGCGTGGCAGTGAGTGGAGGCATCGGTTTTGTCGGGTTGATCGGTCCGCATTTGGCCCGCAGACTAGTGGGGCCAAAGCATGAGATGCTTTTGCCTACATCAGCGCTAGCGGGTGCACTATTGGTCATCGTGGCTGATACCATCGGACGCTGGATCATGCAGCCGTCAGAGATTCCGACTGGTATCGTTGTAGCCGTTATCGGTGCTCCGTATTTCTTGTACTTGCTGGCACGTTCAAAAGCATAGTTTCGCAAATTGTGGATTTGGCGAGCGTTTTCCCGTCTAGTTACGAGGAAGACGCTCGTTTTTGTATACAGCGAAGTGGAGATCAGGCAATTTGGGAATTGAAAAGAGGGAAATGTTGGAGGACAATGGGGGGAAGAAGCAACCGCCTTGTGTTTGCTATAATATCAGCATAAGCATGTATCGGGACGAGAAGGAGTAAAGGCATATGATCGATCGATTAGACCACTTGGTTTTGACGGTAAAAGACATCGAAGCAACCTGTCACTTTTACGAAAAAGTCCTGGGAATGAAGGTTGTAACGTTTGGCGACGGCAGGATGGCCCTGCACTTCGGCCAGCAAAAAATCAATTTGCATCAAAGCGGACAAGAATGGGAGCCAAAAGCGATGCATCCAGTCGCCGGCTCCGCTGATCTATGTCTTGTCACATCGCTTCCACTGGAGCAAGTCATCCAGCATATTCATGCATGCGGCGTCCATTTGGTGGAAGGACCTGTTCCAAAAACAGGCGCCATCGGGCCAATTCGTTCGGTGTATTTGCGTGATCCGGACCATAATTTGATCGAGGTCTCCCAGTACCTGCCACAGGAATCAGGGGCGGCTTCCCTTGCTCCTGCCATCAAGGAGATTTCCAAGAGATTGCAAGAACGTGAACGAGGGACGAGCGGCGCATTCAGTGTCTTGCTCCCGCTCGTCAAAATGGCTGACAACCAGCTAGGCATTTTATTTGAAAAAAGAGCCAGTACGATGCGGCGACAGGCGAACGAGGTTTGTTTTCCGGGAGGGCGTGCTGAGAAGAGTGACGAATCCCGTTGGGCGACGGCTGCTCGGGAAACAAGCGAGGAGCTGGGTATTCCACTTGATCGGATTCATTTTGTAGGCGAACTGGATCAGGTGATTGGGCCAGGCTCCTCTATCATTACGCCCTTTATTGGATACGTGGAAGGAATTCCTGACATGAAGCCGAATCCAGACGAGGTCGGAGAGGTCTTTATCCTTCCACTCGATCGGCTGTTGGCAACACAGCCAGCGAAGTATCTTTCCTCAGTCATGACCGAGCCCGAAGAGGATTTTCCTTATCATCTGATCCCGGGTGGCAAGCGATATCCATGGCGAAAAGGGACAGTCGAGCATTTGTTTTATGAGGTGGACGGGCGTGTCATCTGGGGGTTAACCGCCCGGGTGTTGGCTCAGTTTCTTGAATGGATTCGCAGCGACGACCAATCAACTAGTAAACAATAAAAGCGGTTGTCATTTTGAACAACGATAAGCTGAGGAGTGGATTTACCATGTGGACAAACAATCCTATCACTTCGCGTTTACATTTGAAATGGCCGATTATTCAGGCGCCAATGGCAGGGGGGGCGACCACACCTGCCCTAGTAGCCGCTGTCTCAGAAGCAGGGGGACTCGGAACGCTCGGTGCGGCGTATATGTCACCTGAGCAGATTCGTGAGGCGATCAAGTCTATTCGGGCGTTAACGGACAAACCGTTTGGGGTGAATCTGTTTATCCCGGAAGATTATGATGCCGACCAGCCGATCGCAGAGAGCATTACCCAGGCAATGAATGAGGTACGAGATCGACTGGGCATCCCGCAAAATCCGCAGGTGACGCAATTTACAGAGCCGTTTGGTGAGCAGATGGCTGTCGTTTTGGAGGAACAGCCCGCCGTTTTCAGCTTTACCTTTGGTGTTCTGGATCATCGCTTGATGGCAGAGTTGAAGCAGCGGGGAATCACTGTCATCGGAACTGCGACAACCGTTCGCGAAGCGATTGCATTGGAAGCGAGCGGAGTTGATATGATTGCCGCCCAAGGTAGCGAAGCAGGCGGGCACCGTGGTTCCTTTTTGCCAGATTCACCAGGCAATATGATTGGAACAATGGCGCTCGTCCCGCAAATGGTGGATCGGGTCAAGATTCCCGTCATCGCGGCTGGAGGGATCATGGATGGTCGAGGGATCGCAGCAGCACTCGCGCTCGGGGCACAGGCGGCACAGCTCGGAACGGCTTTTCTGACGTGTAAGGAGAGCGGAGCACATGCCCTGCACAAGAAGGCCATTTTGGAGACGAGGGAAGAGTCCATCGTGATGACACGTGCTTTCTCTGGTAAATGGGCAAGGGGTATTCAAAATGAGTTTATGACAACGCTCGCCCCATTTGATCACGAGCTCCCGACCTATCCGGTACAAAATGCCCTGACCAAAGACATTCGAGCCGCAGCGGGCAAGCAGCAGCAAATTGCGTACATGTCGATGTGGGCGGGGCAAGCAGCTCCACTCAGCCAGGAAATTAGTGCGAGTGAGCTCGTTGAAAAGCTGGCAGCGGAGACGACGAGGATTTGCAGCAATCTGGGGCAACCCCAGTAGAATAAAGGCGCAAAGAAAGCCACGCGAAAGACGGAGGAAATCAAAGTGAACCAGGAATACGCTCTCAAGGGGAACCTTGTCGCAGATGGACAGGAATTGCATAATGGTCTCGTAGTCGTGGGAAATGGAAAGATCACCTATGTTGGCAAGGCTGATGAGTATGGAAAAGCTTTGCCAAATCATGTGGTGACAGTAGAGGATGGCTGGATTTGCCCTGGATTCGTCGATATGCACATGCATGGGATTGATGGATACGACACGATGGACGGGACGCCGGAATCACTTCAGGCTATCTCGACTGCACTTGCACGGCATGGGGTGACGTCTTTTTTGGCGACGACGATGACAGCTCCTTATGATCAATTGGAGCAGGTGCTGGTAAACATCGCGCAGAACAGCAGGCAAGGGCTTCCGGGGGCGCAAACGATCGGCATCCATCTGGAAGGCCCGTGGATCAATCCTCGTTACAAGGGAGCGCAAAAAGAAGAAAACATCGCGATCCCCAAGCTCGATGCAGTGCAAAAGCTGTACGGGTTATCAGAAGGTCTGATCAAGGTCGTGACGATTGCGCCTGAACAACCGGAAGCACTTGAAGCGATTGCATGGTTAAAAGAACGTGATGTCATCGTGTCTGCTGGACATACAGGCGCTACATTTGCCCAGGCGACGGAAGCGGTAGATGCGGGCGTGCGCCATTTTACACATTGCTTCAATGCCATGACAGGACTGCATCATCGGGAGCCGGGCGTAGTGGGCGCCGCGATGTATCATGAGCAGTTGAGCACAGAGCTGATCGCAGATGGCATCCATGTGCATCCAGCAGTCATGAAGATTTTATATCGGGTCAAAACGGCTGAACGTCTCGCCCTCGTCAGCGATTCCATGCGGGCAGCCGCGATGGGCGAAGGGACGTACGACCTTGGTGGACAAGAGGTTCACGTCCACGACAACCAGGCAAAGCTCGCAGACGGAACACTTGCTGGAAGTATCCTGACGCTGAATCGGGCCGTCGGCAATATGGTTACGCTGAGCGGAGTAGCGTTGCCAGAGGCAGTGGAAATGGCTTCCCATACGCCAGCAAGTATCCTTGGCTTTGGCGACAGAAAAGGACGTCTGGCAGCAGGGTACGATGCAGATATCACGGTTTTGAATACACAATTTGACGTGACAATGACTTTTGTAGCAGGTAAAGAAGTTTATCACCAGTCAAAGTAGTTTCTTATTAGAAAAAAGCAGTCCAAGATCGCTCTTGGATTGCTTTTTTTTAGCTTGAAAGAATAAAGATGTCCTTGAACGGTTGTGGTCGGGGAGAAGCCCTGCCACATGTTTTCCAGTCGCCTATATCCTCTCTTCGTTCGGGCGGTCTCCTTCCAAACATGTGACAGGGCTTTCGTACAGCTATTGTTAAGTTCAGGGTTTTACCCCATTTTCTGAGGTCAACTCAGGGATGCTTTCATAATCCTTCGAAGAATGGCTTCTAGTATCACCTTGTTTTAATAAAAAGCCGCGTGGGAAGAAGTGCATTTCCAGTCTAAGCGCCTCTGGAGCCCGCCCCAGCGTAGAAAAGAATGGCGGGGAATTTCAGCTTTTATCACATACAAAAACGTTGGAACGTTTTCTGGTTTGAAGCGCTCCCGCCATTCTTTTCGGAGCGGACAGTGATACCCACAGCGGGGCGGAGGCCGAAGCGTAGACTGGAAATGCACTTCTTCCTCCACCACAACCGCGCCTCTCGTTACAACTGCTGCTGCAACGCCTCCGGCTGAAACCAGATCTTATGAAAGTCTAGCCACCCCGACGAATTGATCGATACGCCTCGTAGAGACTTGTGAAACGACGTAAGGGTCTTTTTCTGAACCAGGTACAAGACAGCATAGTTTTCCTTGATCATGGCTTCGATCCTGGCGAGATGGTGTTCCCGAGCAAGCCGGTCTGGCTCCTGAAACGTCAAGCAAATCTCCTTGTTAATCGCTCGAGCCAATGTTTCATCAAATGCGGGGAGAAAGTAATTTCTTTGCAAATACATCTCCAGCTCGCTAATTTGATCGCTGCTAAACACATTGCCGTACAGCTGGCAGTCATGTTCAGGCAAACAATCGCGATTCGAAAATTCCCATGGTTCTCTCACGGCGACTTCCAGATGAATGCCATAATCGCCGCATCGTTGTTGAATCCATAGCGCATCTTCTTCATGGTAGGCTGTGGTCACGAGACGCAATGTTTCTCCCTGATAGTCGCTTTCCTGTAGCAGGGACATGATCTCAGCATGGCAGAGCTGCTCGTTCTCTCTCGCTCTTACCTCCCTTAAAGCAGGGTGATACGTGCGGAAGCCTTTTGCAGGGTGTATGCGATCTCCGCCCAAATCGGCTATCATTTGATTCCGGTCAATTAGCCGATCCAGCGCTTGGCGGAACTTGAAATGATTGTGCGGACCGCTCTTCCACTGGTTAAAAACAAGCAAATTGCAGCAGGAAAAAAACGCCTCCGTATCGCACCAGTCCTGACCATCCTGAATGACTGCTTCCTTCAATGCTTGTGCTTTCGACTGGACCCCGTGCGACACCATCACTGACGCCCAATTTGGTTCTTTTAGGCGCCCCATATCCAACTCGGGGAAGATCAAAATTTCCACACGATCCAACTGCGGTCTCCCAAGAAAATGAGCTGGAAATGCCTCTAGAATACAGATCCTCTCATCAAGGCGGGTCAGTTGAAAGGGGCCGGTTCCAATTGGCTTTTCTCCAAAGCCTTTTTCATCCTGCCGAACGATTTCTTCTGGAACAATGCTTGCGTGAATCGTTGCTAGTAGCCGCAGCAGCAAGTAATTCGGTTCTTTTAGCAGGATGCGCACGGTTCGCTGATCCATAGCCTCAATCAGTTCTATGTCACGAAACATCCAGCTTGCTTCATACTTGTCTGGATGAAAACGTAGTCGATTCAAGGAAAAAACGACATCATGGGCAGTCAATTCCCGTCCATGGTGAAAAAGCACGTTCTTTTTCAAATAAAAGGTCCACTGCTTTGCATCAGGGCTGCTTTCCCAAGAATGGGCGATGGAAGGCAAAATAGACCGACTGTTCAGATCATAATGGACGAGCGTATTGAATATCTGTCCCGCCAAATGGGCATCGAAGTGATAATAAGCGTGACCAGGGTCCAGCGTCACAATCGTGCGGTACACCGGAAAGCGGATGATATCTTGGGAACGGTTCGATACCGAGTGGTTGGAGAAGCCCATTCCTTCTGAGAGCCAATCCATGATCTGGTCTTTGACGGCAGCTTTGCCGTAGCGATTCATGAGCTCCATCGCTTCTTTGACGTCGCCCTTGTCTATTTGCAGCTTGACCTCGGTGAGGAGGATTTCATCGGAATCAGCATGAAGCGTCATGACCGAGACATTCCCTCGCCCGCGTCCCGCCTTCCATTCGATCCAACGCAGCTCGACTAGCTTACGGACAATCAGCTTGGCGTAGCGAGGCGTGCAATGCCAAATCCCAGCCAGCTTTTCGATGGAGACAGGGAACGGTTTCCCGAGTTCTTCTTGATGAAAAAACGAACGAAGCTCTAAAAAATGCAGAACGGTAACCATGCAGGCCCCCATTTCTCATATAAAAATGCATAGGCGAAAAGGTGATCGAATTCAATCAAATCGAACCCTTTTTCCCCTTTTTCTAGATCCATATACTGAAGATAACACGAGAGATAACAAACGGGAATGGGAAAGAGAGATGGGGAGAATGAGATTTCATCCGGTGGCATGGGGTGTCATTATTGGAACCTTTTTGTCACGCACAGGCTTTTTTATGACGCTTCCGTTTTTAGGCATTTATTTAGGAAAGGTAAAAGGAATTGATCCGGCGATCGTTGGTTCGATCCTCGCACTCAGCTTGCTGGTTGGAACGATTAGTAGCTTTGCCGGGGGAGCACTGTCAGACCGATTGGGCAGATATCCAGTGATGATCACTGCGATGGGAGCTTGGAGCATCGTCTTGATCGGATACGTTTTTGCGACGGAGACGTGGATGTTCTTTGTTTTAAGTGCCTGCAACGGCCTTTTTCGAAATGTATTTGAGCCGACTGCCCGTGCCCTGCTGGCGGATGTCACGTCGGATGATCAGCGGGCAGCTGTTTTCAACGCCAGGTATTTCGCAATCAACCTGGGGGGAGCAATCGGTCCGTTAATCGGCTTGCAGCTGGGCGCAGGGAGCACATCCTTGTTACCCTTCCTCGTCACAGCCATTATTTTTGCCGTGTACGCAGCTGTGTTGGTGGTATTTATGGTCATATTCAAGGAACAGTTGAAGAAGGACGTGGCTGCTGATCCGGTCACCATGAATCAGATGGCACGCATTGTTTTTACAGACAAAGTATTTCTTTACTTGTTGCTCGGGAATTTGTTCGTTGCTGGTGCCTACTCACATCTGGACACCACACTCTCCCAGTACATTGGGCATGATCGAATAGAGGCATATTCCTTTTTGTTTGTCGTGAATACTATCTCGGTTTTAGCGCTTCAATATCCGCTCGCGAAGTTTATGAAGCGGTACTCATCGATGACCGCGTTGAAGCTGGGCTGTCTATTGTTTGGACTGGGGTTGCTCGGTTTCGGGCTATTTACGAATTTATTTTGGCTCTCCGTGGCGATGGTGGTATTTACGATCGGCGAAATCTTGTGCTTTGTCGTCGGAGATATCCTGATCGGTGAGATCGCTCCCCAGCATTTACGTGGAGCGTATTATGGCGCCAGCGGCTTTGCCTTCCTTGGACAGAGTGTTTGTGCGTGGGTCGGCGGGGTATTGCTCCAAGTACTCGGCTTTGGGCAAGGGCCGATCATCTTCGCTATCCTCATGCTGTTGACCTTTATCGCGTTTCCGTTCTATCAACGCGGCCAGCACTTATGGGAGCAGCTGCAACATCAAAGAAAAAGCTGTGAAAAATCATCACATGTAATGATTTGAATAGGGTGCGATCTCTTGTTTTTTCCATATCCAACTGACTAGTTGTTCTTCTGAATGACTCCCCACATGTTTCCGCTCGGGTCAAAAAACTTGAGCACCCATCCGAAGCCATCGTTTTGGTAGTGGGTAATCGAGACTTCATGGGCCTGCAAATAATCATGGAGTGCATGCACATCGGAAGTGGTGTACAAAAAGACAGGCATGGGTTGATGATCAACGGTAAAGGTTGTGGACGTCTGCTCATCCGTTTCCCATATCATCAAGGTGGGCCCCGCAGACAATGCAAGAAAAGCGGAAGTACGATACTGCGCCTGTAAGGAAAAGCCAAGGTGATTGCAGTACCAGACAATGGCCTCTTCCAAATTTTTTACGGGAACTTGTACGTGAAGCAACGATTCCAAATGTGCCATGATCAATCATTCCTCTCTCCATCCTTTTTCTTTATATTGCCAGAATCCCCCATCTTTCGTTATCATTTTTTGAGAGGAAAGATAGGGGAGGCCATGACATGGGACAGATAGAACGGGAAAGAGGTCTGAAAAAAGGCACGATCCTGCAAAAAGCTTATCGGATCAAAAAGACCATTTCCACAAGTGAGCTGTCGAATGTGTATGTGGTCTACCATATGAAAAGCAAGCGGACACTCATTCTCAAAGAGTTTTTCCCTCAAGTATTAGCTATGCGAGATTTGGATCACGTGAAGGTCATTTGTCGCAGACCATCGTTACAAGCCAAATTCGACATGCTACTAGACAGCTTTTGGCAAGAGGCGTCCCTACACCAAGAACTGAATCATCCAACTATCATCGGATACATCGACCATTTTGCCGAAAATGGCACAGGTTATCTCGTCGTTGACTATTGCAAAGGGAAGACGCTGGATGAGTATGTATTAGCCCAAGCCGAGCTTGATCTGGGAGCATTTTTGCATCAGACGGTACTTCCGGTATTTGACGGATTAGACTATTTGCACAAAAAAGGCATCATTCATCGCGATATCAAGCCGAAAAACATCTTGGTCACAGAAGCTGGTCATCCTATGCTGATCGATTTTGGCTCCGCGATCTATTTCGATAAGGATGAACCCAAGCCGATCGTGACGACAGAAGGATATTCACCGCTTGAGTTTTACTCGGGTCAATCCAAGCAAGGAGTCATCTCAGATATTTACAGCCTGGCTGCCACGCTGTATTACTGTCTGACCAAAGAGCGTCCCGTTGATGTGGCGGCAAGAGTGATTGAGGATCGCTTGCCATCGCTTCGAACGATCAACCCTGAGGTTCCGCTGCTTCTGGCGAATGTCATTATGTGGGGCTTGGCCGTCGACTCGAAAAAAAGATGCCCCACACTCAAGCTGTTTGCGACAGCGATTCGTGCAGAGCATCTGATTTGGAAGGGAAAGGCGCGCTTCTCTTTTAGGAAGCTTCCTCACTAGACGTTTTCTTAAAGCGAATTTCGATCTCGGTCATCCGATCCTCGAAGGTCACATACACCTTGTCGTTGTATTGGAGGACGAGCTTTTTATGTCGGGGCATGGCTTCCTTGCCCTGCTCAACTGTGCAGTGACTATGATTGACCAAGAGTAGCGTCTGATTTTTTCCTGGCTGGAAGTAAATCTTCTGCGCTTCGGGCAAATGCTCATTCACGTCCAAACTGGAGAACAGATCCTGCAACGTGATCCGTTGTTTCTTGCCAAAGGAGGCGAGAGGCCAAAACTTGACAGGAATGTCATTGCCGCTTGCCGTGTGCAGGAAATACCCCTCAAGACGTCCCACAAAGGCAGGTTTAGGACGTGTAAGCAGGTAAACACCATAGCCGATCGCAGCTACGAGCAACACAATCATGCCGATGGTGATGTAGCGATCCCATACCGAGTGTACGGTAATGACGAGCGGGCCAGTGACACTTGCTCCTTCCGCATCCGTGGCGGTGATGGTGATTTCTGATGTGCCGCTTTTCTCTGGTGAGAGCTTCAGAGCCGCGTCTTGAATCGTAGCGACAAATCGTTCGTCTGGATCAGCGGTGACGATGGTATAGGTCAGCTTGTCGTTATTGGCGTCGGTGAAGAACGAACCTAAATCGATAGCCTGCTCACCGTTTTCCTTCTCGATCGTCAAGGTATTTACCGAGGCAGCAACTGGCGCGATATTCGTGATATCAAAAACGCTCGTAGCCGTCTCGCGATAAAAGTCCGGGCCATTCATAAAAATTCTCCACTCGTACTTGCCCGTGTGAGGGAAGACGTAGTCGACTGTAAAGCTATCGCCAAGATTCTTCATCGGGACCTTTTCTTCTTTTTTCCCCGCGAGATCGGTTACGATCAGTTCTGCTTGCATGGATGCGTACACATCCTTGTCATCCAGTCGTTTGCCACCCTCCAGATGGTGGAGATAGGTAGTAAACGTAGCAGGATTCCCCTTGATAACAGGTTCAGGTTTGACCTCTACACCAGCCATCAAACTGTAATTCCCCAGTAAATTGATTTTCACCAAATCCCCGGGTTTGCCTCTAAATTTTACGAGATAGTTTCCCTTCTTCGGCTTTTCTATTTTCATCAGGGAGTATTTTTTTGATTTCATAAAATGCACATTTTGCGATTGATAGTACACTTGCGATTCCAGCAGCGGATTGTTCGACAATAGGATAATGTTCGCTTCCTGCATGCTGGCGTTAGGAATGGTCACGGTCACTTCCTGCAAGCCTCCGGTAGCTGTCATCGCCGCCACCGACACGAGCTGCGATTGAATATGCTTGGCAAAAATCTGATTGAAGATTTCGGGCAGATCATCCGTACTTTGTGTGACAAAGGAAGTTCCGCCTGTTGCCTCTGCGATTTTTTTCAGTTGTTCCTTTTGGACGGTGCCATCGCTATTGAGGCCAATCGTATAGATGGGATAGCCTTGCGCTTTTGCTTTTGCGATAGCTGTCTCCACGTCCTTGTTGGATGCTGCCACACTCCTGCCACCCGCATTTTGCCGCAAATCTGTTCCCCCGTCTGAGAGAAGGATCAAAAATGGCTTGCGTGCCGGGTCCTTTGCTTTTTCAATCAGATCTGCCCCTCTGCGCAAACCGAGTCCTAAATCCGAATACCCAGAGTACCGCATCCCTTGAATGGTTCGCTTGAGCTGTTCCCGATTTCTTGCTTCGGCCATGCTCGCTAGAGACTGAGCTTGTACAATTCGATCATTATAAGCGACAAAGCCAATGCGGGTACGCGTGGCTTCGCTCATATCAATGAACATACTCATGACCTCTGCGGCTGTTTTGCCAGGGTCCGTTTTGTTCATGGAATTACTCGTATCAATGACAAAGACCGCGTCTACTCCCGCATCTGCTGTTCCATTTGCCCCCGCAGTAAGAGGGGCGGACAAGAAGAGCATGGGAAGAAGCAGTCCAATGACCACCATTCGAAAAAGTGGCGGCAGAGAGAGGGTTGACTGACGATTTTTGTACATACATTCACCTTTTTTCTGAAAAAAATTTTAAAAAGTTCATACCTTACTAAAATGGGACGATTTACCTATAAATGTTTGTTCGTATAAAAAATCGGTTTCATATTGCCGATGTATATAAAAGTTAATAACACCCATTTATGTAAATATGAGGTGAATGCATAATACTCCCCAGCGGCAACTAGGGAGAAATATCTATCAGTCCTTGTGCTTCTTTCCTAGTAAGAGAGTGGACAAGGCTGTGCTTATCACAATTTTTTCGAAGAACTAGGAAAGGAGACTCTGTGTCTTCAGCATAAAACGAGAATCCAAGAAAAGGAAGATTTGTGGAATAAAATGGGTCTAAATACTGGGAATGGTCTTCGGGATATAGGAAAATCGTCACATTCCGAGGAATGTTGACAAATTATGCGGGCTACGTTTAATTTAGAGGCAAGATTTTTTGCTTGTTTTTGGTATAAATGTCACGATTTTCATTTTCTTTCGAGAAGTAGGACTCATCATCTATCAAGTAGGACTAAGTGGTTATGCAGACAACCGAAAGGGGCCATTTATGGACATTATTAACCAGACCAACCGAACCATGCTGTTCGAAGAGATCAACCCGGAAAAATTGGACCTGATCACTATTGTTGGAGATGTAAAAGGCATCGACAGTCTCAGTGACGACAAGATCAAGGAGATCAACGAGCACCTCCTCGTGCGCAGCTTCGATGAGTTTTTGGACAAGTTCTCCCCGAGCGTGTATTCGTTCTACAATGCAGCGAACCAAAAAGTGATGTACACCTTGAAAAAGCCTGACGGAATTGCAGAGGATGCGATTTCTGAGATCAAGATCGATCAGAGCAACGACTTCTTGAAAATGCTGTTTACCCTGATTGATACGAAGCGTAGCCAAGGGATCACAAATGTGGATTTCAAATTCGAGAATTTGCTCGATATGATTTCCCCGAAAAAAGTGATGGATGACATCCGTCAGGTGCGCAAAGAGATTCACTACTTGTACGGCCATTACGAAAAGCTCGATGATGGCGATCCGAAGAAGCTCGATCTCGGTGACAAGCTGAACACGATGTTCGAGGATGCCAGCAGAAACTACAACAACGTCATGGCGATGCTGCCGCTGGCAATTGAAGATATCAAAACACGACTGCTCTTGGGCGGCGCACAAGAAGAGAACCAATCCGAAGCGATTCAGATCGGGATGCTGACGATTGGGGAAGACGGAGAACTGAAGATCATCGAAGCACCGAAGAATGACAGCCGCGAGCTGATGGTTCTCGATGAAAACAGCGGAAACGGTCTGATGAACGTTTTCGAAGAGGATTACGAGTCGATCACTGAGACGCCATCCTCCTATGTAAAAGATCTCGTGGTGCGCACCTTCTGCCCGCTACCGACGGTACATACCGAAGTCAACATTGAGACAGAAGTACAGAACTACAATACGTATCTGGAGTTTTACAAAAACGCCAAGGACGACTTCGTAAAAACGGTGAAGCCTTTGGTTGAGAAAATTTTGGGCGTGAAGATGTTCTTCGATCAGTACGTGACCAAGAACAAAGGCATGCAGCCAGCTATGCTGATCACGAATACGAAGCTCGACATGCTCGTGAAGTCCAGCAACATTCCACGTCTGGAGACTTACCTGAACACGGTCAACGCGAAAAACGACTTCACGGATACGATCTGGTTCGGAATCGTTCCATCTGTTGATATGGATTCCGCCGGAAAAGCACAAGTGACTCGCGAGCGTTTCCGTGGGAACGAAAAAGTCGTCAAGCAGGACGGCAATACGATGGAATCGCTCACCATGCTGCTCCAAGTCGTCAAGGACTTCAAGGTACAAGTGTTCTTCAGCTTCAGTACAGGTGAAGAAACGACCTTCAACAGCATGGCGACTGCGGGTATTGATAAATACATCGACAAGTGCGGAATCCTGGTGCGCAAAGAATTCAGTGAATTCGCGATCCCGAGCATTCCGAACTTCACGATTATTCCGAAAGATAAATCAGGAGTTGTCATCGACAGCAGAATGCTGCAAACCGAAGACGGCGTGAAGCTGTCCCAGGAAAAAGAAGACATCCTGAAGCTGTGGATCGAGGGTGTTTATGTCGGTGCCAGCTATGTAGCTGCTGGTGTCGTGGCAGCGTACCAGTGTCCAGAGTACTTGCGTGAGGCATTCAAAGTGGTTAGCCGCGAATATCCGGGTGTGCGCTTTGACATCGAAGCAGGTGAAAATGGACTGCGCGCTATCACGACAATGGCCAAAGAAATCTCTGGCTTCACCAACAACATTAAAGATTCCATCAACCGCAAAAACTTTGGATTCGTCTTCTCTTCGGAAAATGCACAAATCCAAGGCAAAGATATCAAGCGCATTACGGTGTACAAGGCACGCAGCCTCGCCATGGCAGAGGACGGCTTTGATTCCATCTACAAAACACTGGTCAGCACCTATATCGAGCGGATTCTCCGCTTCCAGACTGGTGATTTCAAACACGATAACATCGTGAAGTTCTTCAGTAACAATCCGAGCAGCCAAAAAAGCAAATGGCTGGGCACACGCGGCTTCGTGAACTCCATCATTCACGATGGTGATGACATGAGCTACATCATTGATGACAAGAGCAATCTGTGCCATATCGATCTGGTGTTCAACGGCAATGTGAAAAATCTGGAGGTCACCATCACCAAAGGAACGACTCCGGTCAAAGCATAGCATTGATCCCCTGGAGAGCTGTTTATGAAACTTTTTGACACATTACGCAGGTGGTTAGAGGTGTGTTTCCCAAAACGCACCCTTACACATAAGCCTCGAAGCCAATCAGGTATTTCGAGAGCAAGATTTCATTTCAAGGAGGTTTTATCCATGGGTTTTCGACTCAAAGTAGAAGGTTCTGAAACAATTGAGCTGGGCATGGACAACATTCAGACAGTAAAGTACGACACTGACACGCCAGACGATTCCAACGCGCGCTCCACAGATGTGGGTGCAACACTGAAACTGACTGGCAAAATCATCACTGCAACAGATGGTGACAGTGCGGATGACACCATGAAGCTGGCTCTCTGGTCTTTGGTACCAGCAGAAAAAGCGGATTGCTACCGCAAAGTAACACTGGAAGTAATCGCTGCTGATCAAGTGATCCGCAAAATCCATTTCCCGAACGCATTCGTAGTGGATTACAACGAGAGCTTTGGCGATACCGAGGGTGTAGGAACATTCAGCATCTTCATCAAGCAAAAGAAAGACAAAACCGAACTCACCAAAATCGAAGGCGGCTACGCTGTTTAGGTTTTGAGAGAAGTAAGGTAGGAAGAGCCGTACCTCGAAAGCCGTGTTCGAGGTACGGCTCTACAAAATAACGAAAATCATTGCCAGACAGAGGGTGCATGCATGAAAAATTATTACGAGATTCTGGGGCTAACCAAACAAGCTTCCACGAATGACATCAAAAAAGCATACCGTCAACTGGCAAAGCAGCATCATCCGGATGTAAATGCCGGGAGCAGTGAGTCAGAGAGAATTTTTAAAGAAATTACTGAGGCCTATCAAACATTGCAGGACCCAGCCTTGCGCGAGGCGTACGACGCGCGTTACGAAGCTTTTCAGCAGAAGAAACAACAGACAGGCCATACAAGTGGCACGAAACAAGGGCAAAGCAAACAGCAAGCACAGACTGCACCGGGTATGAACTTCGAAGATTTGGGAAGCACCTTTGAACGATTTTTTGGATTTAATCCGAAGACAGGCGAGATGAACGACAGCATGAAGTCCGGCAAAAAAAATCCACTGGATACAACGGATATGTTTGAACAGTTTTTCCGCATGAAGAAAAAATAAGATGGAAAAATCGGGCTTGGATGACAGCTCTTTCATGACATAGAGGTAGTAGCAACCTGCTCCTGTCTTTGGATGGATGTCCATACATACACCATTCGCCCAAAGCTCGGAGCATTTTTCTTGAAAGGAAGTTCAAAAATTCGTCTTTTGATCACGAAGTCATTCGCGAAGTTGATTCGGCATCGAAAGTTACGTTCACCTCTGAAGTCCGGTGCTCATGTAGGGCCCCTACACTGCGCTCCTCCTTCTTCAGGTTCACGTAACTTTCTCGGTGCTGAAAAGACAAATTTTTGAACAAGAGCAGTTATAGGTAGTTGATTGGGGGTAAGGATGTGGCGAAGAAAAAAGGGTACCAAAAGTCCATCAGAGTGAAGCTCATAGAGCTGCTGATTTCCATTCTTGTGATTAGTGCACTCATTTATGTCTTTGGTTATACGGACAGCAACACTCTGAAAATTATTACAGGAATTGCCTTCGGACTCTTTTTGTTCGGGGTCATTATCGTCAAATTCGGAAGCCCTGACGAACCAGAGCCAAAGAAAGAGGATGGCGTCACCAAACTGGTTCTATTAGATGAAGAGGGAGAGAGCGTGAAGGAGTGGTTCATCCAAGGAGAGACATCCCTTTTGATCGGCAAAAGCTCCGCGCAAAACGAGGTCGACATCGACTTGGCGGACGCGGAATACGCTGCTTTGATCAGCAAGCAGCATGCGGTTCTGAATCAAGCGTCTGGGAATTGGTTCATCGAGGATATTCATTCCAAAAACGGCACAGGCATCAAGCAGCCGAACAAACGAGACAAGAGTAAGCTGGAGATTGAACAGCCGCATAACGTTAAGGCTGGCGACATCATTTACATAGCCAATACCCGATTGTTGTTGAAATAACAACGGGGGAAACAGCGCTTTTACACACATACATATCGTCCTTGCACGGAACGAAACGGGGGAGCAGAAGAATGAGTTTGACAAGATGCGCGAATGGTCACATGTTTAGCACCAGAAAACACGGAAGTACCTGCCCTTATTGCAGTATGGTCGTTGAGCCTGGGGCAAAGCCGGACAACAAAGCACAAGCGAGAGTGGCAGACGACGATAAAACGATGCCGTACCTGGGAGAAACAGAAGGGATTGAGCCTGTTACCGGATGGCTGGTATGTATTGAGGGGCCGCAACAAGGTCAAGATTACCGCATTATGGCGGAGAAGAACTTCATCGGTCGCGCAGAGGATATGCATATCCGAATCGTCGGAGACAACACGATCTCTCGCCGCAATCATGCGGTAATTGTTTACGATCCGAAAAAACGCAACTTTTACTTGCTCCCGGGTGATGCGTCGGGGCTTGCCTATCATAACAATGAAGCAGTGTACACACCAGTCGAGCTTACTGCGTACGATGTGCTTCAGCTCGGAAAGAGTACCTTTATTTTCATCCCGCTGTGCGGTGTTCACTTCGAGTGGGACAACTCTAACAAAGGCAAGGAATGAT
Organism: Brevibacillus sp. HB1.2; assembly: GCF_013332495.1. Taxonomy (NCBI): domain Bacteria; kingdom Bacillati; phylum Bacillota; class Bacilli; order Caryophanales; family Paenibacillaceae; genus Brevibacillus; species Brevibacillus sp. HB1.2. The sequence goes on from NZ_JABMIU010000006.1 coordinate 145,820, forward strand.
GAGCATGTTTCAACAGGGCGCAATCCCGTATCTGGTCGTCCTCGGCGTGATCATTGCCATTACTCTTTTATTTCGTCTGCGTGCAACTTTGATCCGGCAAGAAAAGAATCCCGTCATCCAGATCGGAAATGGACAGACGATCGGCAGACGAGAAGAACAGGATGATTACTTTTCTACAGCAACATCGTCTCATGGGACGATTGCGATCTTGGCTGATGGAATCAGTGGACTGGCTAACGGCAGACTTGCTTCAACGCTTGCCGTGACTACATTTATCCGCGAATTTACAAAGCTGGACAACCCGAAGCATATGTCCCTCTTCTTTTCCCGGGCTGCTTCTCTGGCCAATTCGGAGATTTTGCAGGCGCTGAGAGGAAGTCGGGGTGGGACCACGCTGGTCGCTGGCGTAATCGTAGAGGACAAGCTGTACTGGGGAGCGGTTGGAGACAGTATCATTACTGTTTTCCGGGATGGAGAATTCATCCCGATCAATCAAAAAGACATTTATGAGTCGGTGCTGGAGGCTCGTTTTCTGTCCGGCGAGATTACGAAGGACGAGGCGCTGGAGCATCCGCAGAAAAAACAGCTGATCAACTACTTGGGTTACGACAACTTTCAAAATATTGAAATTGGACGTGAGCCGTTTCCGCTTGAGAAGGGAGACAAGGTCATTCTGTGTAGTGACGGCGTCTACGATACGTTAACCGAGATGGAGCTCGAGCAGATTTTGTTCCAAAAAATCGCTGCCCATGACGCGGCTGACCAAATCATTGAAGCGGTGGAAAGCAAGCAAAAAGCCAATCAGGACAACGCAACCATTCTCATCCTGGAAAAAGGCTGGTAACGGGGGAGCGGGTAGTACGAATGAGAAAGGACAACAGTGAATTCATTACCGGGTTTCTATCCGAATCAGGCAGCTTCGTTCGCAACAAGGATTACTTTGCCTATGCCGAGCTGGATGATATCGCGTGCTGGGTAATCGCCCGCGGATTGGACAACGATCAGGAAGTAGAGAGTGCAGAGTTGGCGGCCAAAAGCGTTCTTGGCTACTTTTTGCAGAGGCCGTCTATTTCGCGTTATCGCATTCGCCGCTATTTACAGGAGGCCCATCGTGTCTTGCAAGCCGAGAGCCATCGCGTCAGATTAAAAGCGAGCTTGACGGTAATCGTAACGGACTATGCCAGAGTGAGGTACGGTGTCGCTGGTAACACCCGTCTGTATCAGTTTCGCAATGGCCGACTGCAATGGCAAAGCAAGGATCAGAGTCTTGCCCAACAGATGGTGGATGGGGAGGAAATCGCAGAGGACTCGCTTGATCAGCACGAGGAGCGTCATAATCTCTTGAGCTATTTGGGGACACCCAATGAATTTCGCCCGTTTATCTCCAAGAAGCTTCCACTCTATGACGGTGATGTTTTTCTGCTTGCCACCCCAGGTCTGTGGGAAAAGGTGAATTCGGCCGAAATGAAGGACGGACTTCAAGAGGCGACAGATCCGGAAACCTGGATCGATACGTTGGAAGACGTGCTTTTGAGCAAGCAAGAGCATGTCGTTCAAAACTACACGGCAGCCGCTATTTTTGCGAACAAAATTTTCAAGACAGACCCGCAAAAAAAATGGCGGATTATCAAACGGGTGGCACTCATCCTTCTCGTGCTTGCCTTGGCTGGAGGCGGAGCTCTGCTGTTCAAAATGAAAGAAGCGGAGCGCATCGCGGATGCTGCGACAGGCATGTTCGAGCATGAAACAGCCGGAGACGCTTTCATTGCGGAGAGCGATTATCCGAAGGCACTCAAGGCGTACAGCGAAGCCCGAAATGCCGCAAATATCGTCAAAAACAAAATTCAAGCCACTCTCTTGGCGAAAAAAATCCGCATTACACAGTTGATCGTGGATGGAGATACGGCTGTAAAAGATGAGCAGTTCGCCAAGGCATTGGATAAGTACGACAAGGCGCTCAAGGAAATGAAAGGGCGCGAAGATTTTAACGAACCGGAGATTTTGGAGAAGAAAGAAAAGACGCAATCGTATGTACTCGTCATGCAGTGGAAAAAGGAAGGCGATCTCTTGTTTGAGGCGCAGGATTACGCTGGGGCAGAAGCCTATTACCAAAAGGCGCGCAAGCTGGCGTTGGAAACGTCTTTTGTAACAGGAGAAAAGGAGCTTCGCACCAAGCTGGATGAGGTAGCTTCCAAAAAGACCGGCATTGACAAGGAAAAGAAGACGCTCGATGGTGACAAGCTGGAGAAGCAAGGCGACGAGAGCTATGCGGCGCAAGACTTCGAGGGAGCGATCCAATCGTATACGCAGGCGCAGGAAATTTATCAGGAGATTGGTGTGCTGGAAAAAGTTTTGGCGATGGAGCGCAAGGTGACAAAGGCAGAGGAGAAGCTGAATCCTCCTGCTGCTCCACCTTCGGCAGGTGCGCCAGCAGGCCAGCCACCGGCAGCTCAGGTGAATCAAACGGCACCAGTTAACCAGACAGCTCCGATCAATCAGGCAGTCCCAGTCAATCAGGCAGTCCCAGTCAATCCGGTGGCGCCAACGTATCAGCCAGTTCCGGCGCCCCAAGTAGCGCCGACCAATCAAGCAGCCCCGCCAGCCGAGACAGCTCCGGCGACTCAGCCAGTTCAGTCACCGCAAGCTAATCCACCAGCTACAGCCAATCCGACACAGGAGGAGGCAGCGAAAACGCCATGAAAGAGATCGTACTGGATCGTTTGAACAAAATGGAGGAGCTGGAGCAGCGCAGGCTACTCAAGCAGATCATGAACGGTGTCTTCCTCAACCTGGTCGAGTATCAGGAGGAGATGCAGAAGAAGCTGGAGGAGCGTGTTTTTTCCGAGATCGAGGACAAGGAAGATAAGCATGACATCTACGTGACCCTCTGCCATCGCGATGATTTTGACCCGATCCACGAGTATTTGTACCCGATGATCCCTGGCGATGAGGAAAAGAAGATATGTGATCGCAAAGAATTGGCGGTCAGGCTCAGCAACCAGGAAGAAGCGGTCATGATGACGATCTTTTTAGAGTGTGAATATGACAAGATTCAGGCGCTGATGATGAGCAAGCGAACCTTCAAGGGTCGTCTGAACACGGCAGGCAATCACTATCCAATCGAGGTGCGCCTCCAACAAAGTCGTGTGTATATGGATGAGCTGGAAAAGCTGTACAACATGTTTCAAAAGAACGGGATGCCGTGGAAAACGGTGAATCACCCTTACGCCAGCAAGTTTTTCGATGTCATTCTGGTTGCCTGTGAGGGCACGTTTACAGAAGACGAAGAGATACTGGAAATGTCGATGACCCTTGATGAGTGGGAGCCTTACAAAAAGCTGGACGTGATCCCGTTGTGGAACATCGAGCGTTTGGCTTTAAAAAACATCGGCTTTCCCGTACCTGCCATTGACCGGGTGAACTTCGAGCATGTCCTGTCGTTACGCAAGACGGGTAGTGAGCACGGGTATTTGGTGGATGGAGATGAGGAGCTGATTCGCTACATCAAGCGTTCGCCGGAAGAGCTCACGATCGTCTCGCCTCAGGAGAAGTCGGGAGTTTGGAACGTATGCAAAATTACACAGCCTGTCACGACCCGCATCGGGAGACTGGATTACGAATTGGTGTCCAATCGTCGCAAAAACAGCTTCGTTGGGAGCTATGCGCGGAAGCAGGCGATGACCGTACGGGCTAAAGGAGAGATTATCCGAATCGTCCATTCCTTTGAAGCCGCTGAACAATTGGAGCTAGTGAATGTAGAGATCCGGGACAAAAACAATCGGCCTCCCGCTACGTACGGCTTAAATCCGTTCATTAGCGATAACGTCCGTGTAGAAAACGACAAGAAGATCATGGCTCTCGGCTTTCGGAGACGCGGGGCGAACAGCTTTCTTCTCCAAGACATGATGAGCTTCCTCGTCTCCGAGGTTCAGATGTATTTTCCGGAATACAAGTGTGAAGGAGAATGGGCTTGAATTACATCTGGGATTTGGTTATTCGTGCAAAACGCGCCGGGATCGCCCCAAAAGACATCCAGTTCCAAGCGGCCAAAGTGTATTCACCCTACATGGAGCTGAGTCATGAGGCCATCAACGCCAAAACGGTGGACAAGACAGTAGAAGTGAATCCGTACTACCGCTTCGACGATATTTTCCGTGACCTTTTCGACGCCAATTACTCGGACGATGTAGAGCTTCGGCATACCTTGTTTGATATCATCATCCATTTGCTGGCCGAGATTGATCTGTCGCAAGGGATGAACAAGCGTGAATACCACATCCGTTTTGTATTGCGCGATTTGGAAGCGGGGCTGTTCGGCAGTCGGGTACAGGAAAATATCCGACTTTTTACCAAAGAGGAGCGAGAGATTATCGCAGGCAATATTTTGCGCTTGTATGAGACCGGCGAAGCGGTGTACCTGCTCAAGGATACGATGCGCAAAATTTTCTCTCACTCTACGATTTACGCCAATTGCGAAGAAAAAGATGAACTGCTGATTTACGTTGGGCAGTCGGAAAGTGAAACGGCACATGCCAAGCTCGCTTTAATCAAGGATATTTTTCTACCGGTTCGGTTCCATACAGAGATTTATTGGCGAAATCATTTCGGCATTTTGGATGTCGAGGAAACGATGCAAATCGACAGTGTTGCACTGTACTAGAGTTTTTTGACCGATTGACCCCAACGAAGGTCGGGAGAGAGGAGAGTTGGGATGACTACCTATTCATATAAGCTTCATCTCCAAAAAGGCAGCGGGGATGGAAATCAACGCAATCATCCAGGCGAAGCGACCTACACACGGGACGAGCTGATGGAGATGACGACCTTTCAGCTCCGCAATATTTGCTACAAGGAAAAACTGGTCGGCTCTGTCGTGAACAATCTCGATCGGGAGGGACTGCTGCAAACGCTTCTGCGTTTTCGTGGGGCAGAAGAAAACCTTCTGATTGAGCGCGCTGTTCCAGGTGGTATTGAACGCCTCGAAGCTGTACTCCACAAATATTTAAACACACCGATGCCAGGTGTAGATGCGATCAAAATTCCAGCGAAGATGTGCTTGTACATGGGTCTCGCCATTGACAGGCTGGATAACTATCGCGTCGAATCCTCCCAAGGCTTGTCCGAATCCAATGTGCTTTTAGTGAATGACCATATGGAGCTATGCGGCATTCTGCATCTGCATAAAGACAAAGACGATAGGAGAGCGGGGCATTTTACGCTGCACGCTCACCAGGATGCTCCATTGAGAAAAACCGTCAATCAAAACTACAGCCTGCTCTTTTTCCGCAAGCAGGATTCGGAGTATTTGTACAAGGCGTATCACCAGGACCATCCGTTGCCGCCTGTCAATCTCCACTACTACAAAGTACCGGTGACTGACCTCGAGATCAGGGAATTGGAAGAAACAGATGCCGTTCTCGCGATTGATTTTGGTACCTCCTCGACGACAGCGGGTACTTTTCTCGACCATCAGTATGTCAGCTCCCCTTCTAGCAACGACTTGTTGAATGGACGTATACGCTTGAATGCGATCAATTACGTCTCTTTCCCCGATACAACGCAAAAAAACGAGGAATGGATCGAGGTGCTGCCGACGTCTGTCAGCGTGGCGGATTGCTCCTCCCCACATGACGTTCGCTTTCACATCGGTTATGAAGCACTGCGGCACATGAAAAAGAACGGATACAGCACGAACGCGACCGTGTTTCAAGGCATCAAGCGCTGGGTGAACAGCTATCACAAGATCGAAGAGGTCATGGACAGCCAAGGGAATACCGCGACTGTGAAACGAAGCGACATCCTGCGCCAGTACCTTCTTCACGTCATTCAAATGGCCGAGCATCAATTCAAATGCCGCTTTCGTCATCTGCATATCACAAGTCCGGTCAAGCTGAAAACGCAGTTTCTTGAGATGTTCACCGAGATTTTGCCTGAGTACCGCATCGAATCAGAGCACGCTCTCGATGAAGGAATGGCCGTCCTGTTCAACACGATTGCGGATCAAATTGACAAAAACAGCTTTCTGGACGGGGAAACGTACCAAGCGCTCGTCATCGATTGCGGTGGAGGAACGACGGATCTGTCATCATGCCATTTCCGGATCGAGGACGGACATATCTCCTATCGCATCGATATCGATACGACCTATGAAAACGGCGACACCAATTTTGGTGGCAACAACATTACGTATCGCATCATGCAATTTATGAAAATCGTCTTCGCGGACTATTACGGAAAAGGGCGGCAAGTGACCGACATCGACCAGATCATCGACATCCCTGGATCGGAAATTTTCCGGTACGTGGATGAATACGGCGTCGACTCCATCTATGAACGCTTCGAGGCGAGATATCGGGAAGCTGAGGCGATTTTGCCGACTCGCTACAAGGAGTACGAGAACAAGAGCCGGGACGAGTATCAGCGTGTCCGCAATAATTTTCACTTTTTGTGGGACCTCGCTGACCACATGAAAAAAGAATTTTTCCGTCAGACCGGTATTCTGCGAAATCGCTTCACATCCGATACAGAAAATCGTCAAGAGCCTGATCTAAAGCTGACGGCTGTCGAGCGATGGGTGTTGTCGATACGGGAGGATGGTCGCTTCCGGGATGTGTTTGATTTTCCGGATGTCGTTTTCAACGCGAAAGAGATCAATCACCTGATCAAGGCGGATATTTACGAGATTTTGCGCGTCTTCTTGGACGATTTTTACCAACAGGGAAGGCTGGCTGACTTCTCGATCATCAAGCTGACTGGGCAGTCGTGCCGGATTGATGTTTTCCGTGAAGCACTCAAAGAGTTTGTCCCAGGACGCAGTATCGAGTTCCGGCAAAAGTCAGAGGATGCAGGCAAGGTGCCAGATCTGAAGCTGTCTTGCTTACGTGGGGCACTGCGCTATCAAAGTGCCAAAAAGGCAGGCTTCATCGAAGCGCAAATTACGAACCATGCACCGATCGTCCCGTATTCCGTGACCGCCTTCACGCATAACAAGCAAGAGAGAGTGCTGATTCACAGTCAGGAAAAGCTGAGTCTCGTGCATGGCTCTATCTCGCGTCCCTACGGCGTGAGCGAGGTTGAATTTTATCTCAAGGAAAATGACGGCCAGCTGCGCCAGCGGTACTTGTACATGGATGAGCCTGCTCAATACAAAAACGTGTTGTATGAGGACATCGCGAGCAAGTACGGAACGCATATCCCGCAGGATGAGACTGACTCGATTCAAAATGGCGAGTCGAAATACTTCGTTTTTGCGAGCGGCAGTGAGTGGGGATTCCATGTCGTGCCAGTAGCTCGTCTGAATGAACAGCTTGCTTTGGGAAAAAAGGTTTTCTTTGCTTTTGAGAGTGACTTGTCCGAGCTGGATTTCTTTGATGGGATGAAATGATCAAGTAACCAGGCAGCTTAAATGAACAGGAAGGGGGAACAGCGGTGTTTTCCCATCTCTATCCCAATTTTCATAAAGGGCGAATTCTCAAGCGAGAGATGCTTGAAAATCTGCGTGATTACCCGCGGCATTTTGTAGATTTATACTTTCAGGATTATACAGACGGCATTATTTCTGGGGTGGATGTATCGATAGGCGAAGGGCACCTCACTGTCGGCAGAGGAATCGTCAAGCATCAAGGACGGATTTATTTGTTCGACCGCGAAGAGCGTGTTCCTTATGAGGCCACAGGTACGGAGACGGTACTCAAGATTCGCTTTCACGAGGAGACTTCGTTGACCGACTATTACGTTTACGAGACGTCATTTGTACTCGATCAGGAGATAGAGTCACGCCAGGATGAAAAGGAGCTGGGGCGCTTCAAGCTCAAGCAAGGGGCAAGGCTTCGCGGGGATTATCAGGATTTAGCCGATATGGCGACGGAATTCAATACATGGAATATCGTGCATGTCGAACATGCCGGGAGAAACGAGCCAACACTTGCTCCTTTCATCCTGCGGTATTTTGCGAATGAAATGCTGAAAACGGTCACCAATCACCCGTATGATCTCGCCTTTGCCATGCAGTGCTTGAATGCGGACAGGGTAGAGCGGGGGCTCATTCTTCATTACATAGGTAACAGAATGGGGACTGGTTACCGCGAGTACACGAACCTGCAGATTCTCAAATACCTCGCACGTATATTGGATGACGCCAAGAGTGGCGGAAAGTCCTCAAAAACGGAGTGGAAAACAGGCGGGCGTCAGCGGGTTATTGTTGATTAACGAGAGGATGGTGAATGGAAATGGCGCGCATGGATGAAAGCATTATCGGCATGTTGAATGAGCTTTCCGGTGAGGATACACAGCCAGCAGCAATACGTTTTGGTCCAAAGGGCAAAAACCGACTGGATGTCGTGAACAAATCATTTATTACAGTCGGTGAAGAGAGAATTCCCATGGAGGACAAGCGCGTTCTCGACGATCTCGTACAGATTCGACTCCCGAAGACATTTTCCATCATGAGTCCAGAAGTAGCAGCGCTGAAGTATCCATCGGAACGTAGGCCTTCACTGATTTATACGAACGAAACGGCGTCCATTAACTTGGCTTTCACCTATACCGAGAGCAAGCTGACCGATTCTCCTGCACAGCTGAAAGCCTTCATGGATGTCATGAAGCAGGTTTTGCGGAGAACACAGCCACTCGCTCGTTGGCAGGAGGAAGGAATACGTGAGATTGCGGGGAACAGCGTCGGATTTTTCGAGTTTGTTGCGCCCGCATTGGATACGGACATTTACAACCTGATCAGCTTTGTCTCTCTACAGGAACGCGCTCTTCTCTGTACGTTCAATTGCACGGAGCAGGAGCTGTCGGACTGGAAGCCAATAGGCTGGGGGATCATGGATTCCTTGTCGCTCGTATCCACCAATTCGAATGAAAATGGGAAGGGAGAAGGGAAAATATGAGTCTTCCTGTCATTGCCTACAACAATTTGCAAATCTCTCCTTATCAATTGACGCATCTGGTAGAACTGACGATTACGAAAAAGATTAATGAGCACGCTCGCCTGACATTTACGGGGATCGTACCAGAAGAATTGAAGGACAGCTATGTAGAAATGACGGAAGCACAGACCCCGATCGAAATCAGTCAGGTGGATAGCGACGGCAACGCCACGCCGCTTTTTGCGGGGATTGTTCTGGAGATAGGCATCAAAGCCGTACGAGACGTTTATTATCTGTACGTCGAAGCTGTCTCGCCTACGTACAATCTCGACGTGAAGCGCAAGAGCCGTTCGTTTCAAAACAAAGCCATGACCTATGGTGCCCTTTTGAAAACAATCGCAGGAGAATACCCAGGCATGGACATGATGGACATGGCCTCCAATGGCGGGAAGCTGGGCTCCTTTACCATGCAGTATCAGGAGACGGATTGGCAGTTTCTCAAGCGGCTTGCTTCGCGTTTTCAGACCGGACTGATGCCGGCATCCGTTTTTGAAAAGCCAAAGTTCAGCTTTGGTGTGCCAGAGGGTGCCTCGAAAGGTAAGCTGGACGATTTTCACTATCGAGTGCGCAAAAATTTGAACGAATACCGCCATTCCTCGGAAAACGGGGTCAAGGGCGTGGATGAAAATGATTACATCTTTTACGAGGTCGAGACGGATCGCGTGCTCGATTTGGGCAACGGTGTGGATTTCAAAGGGAAGAGCCTGTATGTGTATGAGGCCCATACCGAGATGAAGAAAGGCTTGCTCAAGCATAAGTATTTGCTTGCGTCCAAAAAAGGAATGAGCCAAAAACCGCTCCACAATTCGCTCATTGTAGGGGCATCGGTGCAAGGAAAAGTCATTGAGGTCTCCAAAGACAACGTCAAAATCCACCTTGATATCGACGAGAAACAGAGCAAGAGCGAAGCGCACTGGTTCCCGTATTCCTCGGTTTATACGGCTGAAGGAAACAGCGGTTGGTATTGCATGCCGGAGCTCGATGACTACGTCCGCGTCTATTTTCCGAGCAACAAGGAAAGTGACGGGATTGCGATCAGCTCTGTCCGGAAAAATTCAGACGAGGGCGAAACGAACAAGCTAGGGAATCCCGATATCAAATACTTCCGCACGGCCAACGGAAAAGAACTGATGTTCAGCCCGTCGGAGGTATTGCTTAGCGCAAAGGACGGGGAAATCCTCATTCGCATGACCGATGCGGACGGCATCCAGATTTTCAGCAAGAAAAATATCAAGGTTGTCTCCGAAAAGGACATTTTGATGGATTCTGCCACGAAGGTGATTATCTCGGCGAAAGAGGAGATCAGTCTCACCTGCAAAGAGAGCAACATCAAGATGGACGGAAATACAAGCATCGTCGGGCAGGAGCTCAAAACCAATTGACACACATGGTTGCCACGCGGGTAACCGTGTGTTTGGTGTATGCAAAAACGGTGAGAAGAAGGAGGGATTGGCATGGAGAGAGAGGAAGCCTTGCAGCATTTCAAGGAGCACGAGGTGCCGAAGAGAACCATCGCCAGCCTACATACCTTGGATGCTTACTATCAAGCGAATAAAGAGAGGCTGGCAAAAGAATTTCTCCGTTCCTTTGAAGCAATATGCCGACGTGTGATGGATAAGCAGGAGCAAGGAACAAAAGGCAAACTGGCGTACTTGACCTATTCCATGCTGCGGACGGAGCTTCTTCTTGGAAGCAGTCATTATTTGCTGGAAGCTACAGACAGCAGTTGGTTTTTCGATCCGGTGGAGTGTCAAACCAGCTATGATGCGAGCTGGGCTTTCCGCTTTTTGGATCGGCTCGCAATCGAATGGAACGAGGCTGCCAGAGCGTATGCCGGACACGTAAGACTTCCCGATATCGAACGGATCAAGCTCGTGGAGGCAGAGAAGTTTCATCAATATGTAGTCCACCTGATCCGTTATGCCATGGTGCAGGCTGTTCAGTTGGAAGTCTTTCAACAGGTGGACAAGGAGCCGGAGCTCGAGGTGCGTGTCGGAGAATATTTGGATCAAAGCGAGATCGTGTACTGTCTGGACACTCGCCACAAAGATTCTGAGATGATCCGTGCTTGGCTGGAAGAAAAGCAAGAGCTGGAATACGGCTACAAGGTTTTGGCTGGTCTCGATTTAGCAAAAGGGCATTTCGACAGTTTGGACCTGCGCTATTCGGACTTGTCGGACAGTCACTTAACGAATGCAACCCTGCGAGAAAGTGTTTTGGTCGGAACGAGATGGCATCGTGCCCAGCTAAAAGCGGTTGATTTCGGCGACAGTCTCATTCACGGAGCGGATTTTACCGGAGCGAATCTGCTAGGCGCGAGCTTTCGTGAAGCATCCGGGCCAAGGGGTCTTTTGGAAACAGATGCGTGGGAGATGCCCGGTTTTGATGGTGTCTTGTTCGTCCGGGCGGACTTGACCGGGACTGATTTTACTGGGGCCGATCTGCGCGGCGCAAACTTTACCGATGCGATTTTGACCGGCGCGAATTTTAGCGGAGCGCTTCTGGAGAGAGCCGTATTCTCGGCGGAGGTCAGGGAGTCCATTCTGTTGGATGAGCTTCAGGAGCGACAGGTCGTTTGGCGAGAGGGGAGTCAGGTATGAATTATTTCATCTTGTCACAGGACGAGCGCATCGCGAGTGCGGTAGAGCCAACCAACGTTTTTGACGTCATCCGGCAGGAGTGGCTCACCCCGGATTATCAGGAAGAGCTGGATGAGGCGATCATCCAGTTCGACATCAAGCAAAAGAAAGAGAACGACTATCTGGATTTTCTTGATAGACCGATCCCGCTCTATTCCAACCGCTTAAAGACAATCATCCACAAGTTCGCGCCGAAGCTGTTCGTCAAATCCGTCGTGCTGGTAGACAGGGAGCGGATCAAGCAGGATTTGTACTGGATGATGAGCCTGCCGCGTGTGAACTGTTTGTCAGAGCAAAGCGAGTTTCACAATGACGGCTCACTTAAACGGCTGGTTCTCGATCCAGAAAAGATTGGGCGTCATACGATTTTTCAAATCGAAGGGATTCGTGAACCGTATATCATCATCGATTTGCGGCTGGCGGAAGCTTTGCTGCGCAGGGACTTTTTCGGTATCCGCTTGAAAAAAGCAGAGCAAGCAGGGAGGAGAATGAGTCATGCCCATGATTGAAGATGTCGATGTTGTACCTTCGTCGGCTCCGAAGAAAAGCTACGTCGTGGCGGGAGCAATTCTCACGTGTGACTACGGGAGCCAGAAGAACAAGCTGAAAACGCCGTTTAGTCATGGCGTGTACATTCGCAACCAGGCACAAATGAACGTGAATGACTATATGCCGCAAGTGAACATCATGCCGTTTGGCAAATGCAAATGCGAGAAAAATCCAACCGTCGCGGCTGCTACTGCTGCCAACAACGGTGTACTCAAGCCGATGCCATGCGTTCCTGTAGTCACCATGCCCTGGATCGATGGCAAAGCAGATGTACTCGTGGAAAACCATCCCGCCCTGTTAAACAACAGCACGAACATGTGCATATATGGAGGCTGCATTCGCATCGAAGACGACGGACAGGAGCAATAGTGAGGGGGATTGTATGAATACGACAGAGAAGCTGGCTGGATACGAGAATATCCAGTTGGTCTCACCCTTTGAAATCCAAAGCCTACAAGATGTCAGAATCGTAAGGAAAGTTAATGAGCACGCCAGATTGTTCGTCACCGGAATCATCCCGGAGGAGAAAAGCGACCGGTACATCGAGATGGCGACGAGCGAGGATACAGTCGCGCTGAATTTGGTGGAAAACGGCGCGCTGACGAAGACACTGTTCAAAGGACTCGTGGATTCCGTCAGTGTGAACTTCGTTCACGGCGTCTACCATTTGGAGCTGGAAGCGGTCTCGCACACCCAGCGAATGGATGGTCAGCGCAAGCTGCGTTCTTTTCAAAATAAAAAAATGAGCTATGCGAGCCTGCTCGACGAAATCACGAAGGACTATCCCGGTTCGGATTATTTAGACCATGCTTCGAACGGCGCGCCGCTTGGGACCATCGCGATTCAGTATCAGGAGACAGATTGGCAGTTTTTAAAGCGACTGGCCTCTCGCTTCGGCTCTATTCTCGTCGCAGAGGCTGTCGCGGATAAGCCAAAGTTCTGGTTCGGCTTGCCCGAGGGACGCACCGCCCAATTGACAGACGCCAGCTACACCATCAGCAAAAGGCTGGCGCCCTATATGGAAACGACAGAAAACGGCTACGCAGCAGGTATGTCGGAAAATGATTTTCTCACCTATGAAGTAGAAAGCGGACAGGTGCTTCAGCTCGGAGACCGCGTGAACTACCAAGGCAAAGAGCTGGTCGTCGCCGGGTCAACAACGAGGATCGACCATGCCCTTCTCATTCACACCTATCAGCTCATGCCCGAGGCAGGCATCCGGCAAAACCCTATCCGCAACGACGACATCTGCGGCGCTGCCCTGGAAGGCAAGATCATCGACATCCAGAAGGACACCGTCAAAATCCACCTCGACATCGATCAAAAGCAGCCAAAGGCAGAGGCGAGCTGGTTCCCGTATGCCACGGTCTACTCGGCAGAGGGCAACAGCGGCTTTCACTGCATGCCGCAAATGGGCGACTCCGTGAAGCTGTACTTTTCCACACCAGATGAAGAAGGCGCCATGGCAGTCAGCTCCGTGCGAAAAGGTGGAGGAAGCACGGCGAAAACGGGCAATCCCGGCATCAAGTACTGGGGAACCAACTTCGGCAAAGAGCTGATGATGGGCGGCAAGGAACTCGTTCTTACTGCCAAGGAGAGCAAGGAAGGCAATATTTTTATCAAGCTGCATGAAGAGGACGGCATCGAGATTCACAGTATGCATCCCATTGTTTTTTCTTCGGAGAAGGATATGGAGATTAGGTCAGATACGAAGGTCGAGATCAAGGCCAAGGAAGCCATCTACCTCATGTGCAGCACCAGTAGCATGATTTTGGACGGGGAAGTGGATCTTCAAGCACCGAAGATTGAGATGGTCGGGCTGACGAAGGCGCCTGTGGTTGTGGAGGATTTGCCGCAGGAGGAAGAAGAGGAAGAAGTCGTTGAAGAGGAGCAAGAAGAGGAAGAGTCTGGCTGGGGTGGATTTCTGGATGGTGTACAGTTAGCGCTGGATGTTGTGGGACTCATTCCGGGTTTGGGAGAAATAGCGGACTTAGCGAATGCGGGAATCTCGCTCGCACGTGGAGACTATGCAGGAGCGGCGCTATCTCTGGCAGCGTGTATCCCTTTTGCAGGCTGGGCGGCAACCGGAGCCAAGCTGGGAGCAAAGGCGCATAAAGCACTAAAGGGAACGAAAGCGGGACAGAAAGTGCTCGAGGTAGCAGACTCAGCGGCGGATGTTGTGAAGAACGTAGCAAATGCTGTCGAAAGCACCGTCGGGAAGGTCTGGACGGCAGCCCGCAAAACACTAGACGAGATGGATGTGATGCAAGCGGTCCAGCGAATCAAGGAGCAGTTGTACGCTAGCGTCATGGCCGCAAAAGATGCAGTCATCAACAAGGCAACACAGATGAAAGAACAGCTCAAGCAAAAGGCTAGGAAACTGCGCGATGATATGCAAGAAGGCTTGCAGAATTTAGCGGATAGTTTAGGCCCTCAGTTACAATCGGCGGAAGGGTTTCCAGTAAAATTCTCGAATAAAAATGATGTGGTAGAGCTTGCCCCTACGGAGAACCAACTGAAGTGGCGCGAAACATACGGGGGACCGAATGGGCAGAAGCCGAATCAAAAGCCGCCGGAGAGTACGGGGGACGTTGATACTCCACCTGCCTTCAAGCAAACTGAATTTGCTAGTTCATATGAAGCGCGAATTAATCAAACACCTGCACCAGATAGTAAAAAGTCGAAGGTTTCATTTGAAGGGGAAAGAGGTGAATCTAAATGTACACTAAAGCCACCGCCAGACCCTGAACTCAAAAAAATACTTGATGAAGCTGGAATTGATGGTATCCAGTATAAAAATGCTGTACCTGATTTTTCACCAGTGACAAAAGCGCAGGTGGAGATCGATCATATGGTAGGCGGAACTGGTAGAAATGGAACTAAAGCTAGATACTCTAATTTCGCTCAAGCAAACTCAAAACTAGCTGAACAGCTTAATAAATCACCTGAATTAGCAAGTAAATTTGGAATGAAACCTGGGGAAATTAAAGCGGCTGATGTAGAAGCTTACCGAATTGCAAACAACTTAACATGGCATGAATTAAATGATGTAAAAACAATTCAACTTGTGCCCTCAAAGATAAACAGTTCTTTCGGACACCTAGGCGGAGTAGGGGAAATAAACGCAGGGGCATATAAGCCCGGAGGCTTTGCCAATAAGTCGTCTGTACCTTGAGGATTCGTAAATAAATAAAAAGAAATAAATAAAACGAAATTAAAAAAGGAGATTTTAAAATGACAATAAATGATGCAGTTTTTGGCGAACTCGAATACAATTATGCATGGTTTAAGGATACTACTATTGAATTTTGTGGAGAAGAAGTTGAGATTGCATTAATGATAAGTGGTGAACAAGATGGTAAATTTTCCGAAAAACAATATGCAGCGTATCACTCATTGATTCAAAGTTGGGAGCAACTTCAACAAAGTATTTTACAACCAATTCTAGATTATTACGAACAGAATTATGATGCAGGACTTAACGAGAATTACCCTTTAATTGAAACAGCCGTGCAGCTACTTGATTATATAAGTCTAGTAGGAATATCTATTCCCTATGCGAAAGGTTTGGAAGGCAGATACATCGGTTTAACTTTCGACTGCACATGGGACGAAGAAAATGGGTTAGGTTTACTACTAATAAATGAAGAAGTAGCCAGAGTAGGATACCAGGATGTTGCGATGTAAATAATTTAGGATAGGGGGTCTATCAAGAATTTAGGGTAAACCCATGTCCCCCCAAAAAAACATGAAAGTACAATACAAATCAATTTATAAATAAGAAAAGAAACTCCATGATTAGTTAATTTTCAAAGGCTGATTCCATCTTTCAACAATGAGATGGAATCAGCTTTTTTTGCATGTTCAAAATCAAATGAGCGATGGCTCACCCCGGATTATCAGGAAGAGCTGGACGAAGCGACAATTCAATATCAAACAAAAAAAGAAAATGACTACCTGAATTTTCTCGACAGACCGATCCTGCTTTATTCCGACCGCTTAAAGACAATCATTCACGAGTTCGCGCCGAAGCTGTTTATCAAATCCGTCGTGCTGGTAGACAGGGAGCAGAGCAAGCAGAGAGGAGAATCAGTCATGCCCATGATTGAAGATGTCGATGTTGTACCATCGTCCGCTCCGAAGAAAAGCTACGTCGTTGCAGGAGCGATTCTCACGTGCGACTACGGGAGCCAGGAGAACAAGCTGAAAACACCCTTTAGTCATGGCGTGTACATTCGCAACCAGGCACAGATGAACGTGAATGACTATATGCCGCAAGTGAACATCATGCCGTTTGGCAAATGCAAATGCGAGAAAAATCCAACCGTCGTGGCTGCTACTGCTGCCAACAACGGCGTACTCAAGCCGATGCCATGCATTCCTATGGTGACAATGCCCTGGATCGAAGGCAAGGCAGATGTACTCGTGGAAAATCATCCCGCCCTGTTAAACACCAGCACGAACATGTGCGTATATGGAGGCTGCATTCGCATCGAAGACGACGGACAGGAGCAATAGTGAGGGGGATTGTATGAATACGACAGAGAAGCTGGCTGGATACGAGAATATCCAGTTGGTCTCACCCTTTGAAATCCAAAGCCTACAAGATGTCAGAATCGTAAGGAAAGTTAATGAGCACGCCAGATTGTTCGTCACCGGAATCATCCCGGAGGAGAAAAGCGACCGGTACATCGAGATGGCGACGAGCGAGGATACAGTCGCGCTGAATTTGGTGGAAAACGGCGCGCTGACGAAGACACTGTTCAAAGGACTCGTGGATTCCGTCAGTGTGAACTTCGTTCACGGCGTCTACCATTTGGAGCTGGAAGCGGTCTCGCACACCCAGCGAATGGATGGTCAGCGCAAGCTGCGTTCTTTTCAAAATAAAAAAATGAGCTATGCGAGCCTGCTCGACGAAATCACGAAGGACTATCCCGGTTCGGATTATTTAGACCATGCTTCGAACGGCGCGCCGCTTGGGACCATCGCGATTCAGTATCAGGAGACAGATTGGCAGTTTTTAAAGCGACTGGCCTCTCGCTTCGGCTCTATTCTCGTCGCAGAGGCTGTCGCGGATAAGCCAAAGTTCTGGTTCGGCTTGCCCGAGGGACGCACCGCCCAATTGACAGACGCCAGCTACACCATCAGCAAAAGGCTGGCGCCCTATATGGAAACGACAGAAAACGGCTACGCAGCAGGTATGTCGGAAAATGATTTTCTCACCTATGAAGTAGAAAGCGGACAGGTGCTTCAGCTCGGAGACCGCGTGAACTACCAAGGCAAAGAGCTGGTCGTCGCCGGGTCAACAACGAGGATCGACCATGCCCTTCTCATTCACACCTATCAGCTCATGCCCGAGGCAGGCATCCGGCAAAACCCTATCCGCAACGACGACATCTGCGGCGCTGCCCTGGAAGGCAAGATCATCGACATCCAGAAGGACACCGTCAAAATCCACCTCGACATCGATCAAAAGCAGCCAAAGGCAGAGGCGAGCTGGTTCCCGTATGCCACGGTCTACTCGGCAGAGGGCAACAGCGGCTTTCACTGCATGCCGCAAATGGGCGACTCCGTGAAGCTGTACTTTTCCACACCAGATGAAGAAGGCGCCATGGCAGTCAGCTCCGTGCGAAAAGGTGGAGGAAGCACGGCGAAAACGGGCAATCCCGGCATCAAGTACTGGGGAACCAACTTCGGCAAAGAGCTGATGATGGGCGGCAAGGAACTCGTTCTTACTGCCAAGGAGAGCAAGGAAGGCAATATTTTTATCAAGCTGCATGAAGAGGACGGCATCGAGATTCACAGTATGCATCCCATTGTTTTTTCTTCGGAGAAGGATATGGAGATTAGGTCAGATACGAAGGTCGAGATCAAGGCCAAGGAAGCCATCTACCTCATGTGCAGCACCAGTAGCATGATTTTGGACGGGGAAGTGGATCTTCAAGCACCGAAGATTGAGATGGTCGGGCTGACGAAGGCGCCTGTGGTTGTGGAGGATTTGCCGCAGGAGGAAGAAGAGGAAGAAGTCGTTGAAGAGGAGCAAGAAGAGGAAGAGTCTGGCTGGGGTGGATTTCTGGATGGTGTACAGTTAGCGCTGGATGTTGTGGGACTCATTCCGGGTTTGGGAGAAATAGCGGACTTAGCGAATGCGGGAATCTCGCTCGCACGTGGAGACTATGCAGGAGCGGCGCTATCTCTGGCAGCGTGTATCCCTTTTGCAGGCTGGGCGGCAACCGGAGCCAAGCTGGGAGCAAAGGCGCATAAAGCACTAAAGGGAACGAAAGCGGGACAGAAAGTGCTCGAGGTAGCAGACTCAGCGGCGGATGTTGTGAAGAACGTAGCAAATGCTGTCGAAAGCACCGTCGGGAAGGTCTGGACGGCAGCCCGCAAAACACTAGACGAGATGGATGTGATGCAAGCGGTCCAGCGAATCAAGGAGCAGTTGTACGCTAGCGTCATGGCCGCAAAAGATGCAGTCATCAACAAGGCAACACAGATGAAAGAACAGCTCAAGCAAAAGGCTAGGAAACTGCGCGATGATATGCAAGAAGGCTTGCAGAATTTAGCGGATAGTTTAGGCCCTCAGTTACAATCGGCGGAAGGGTTTCCAATAAAATTCTCGAATAAAAAAGATGTGGTAGAGCTTGCCCCTACGGAGAACCAACTGAAGTGGCGTGAAACATACGGGGGACCGAATGGGCAGAAGCCGAATCAAAAGCCGCCGGAGGGTGAGAAACCACCGAAGACTGAGGAGACTGGTAAACCTGCAACAAGAATTGCAGAAGTGGAAGTTAAGTTTAAACGTAATCCTAAGCATGATTCAGAGGAGTTTGCTAGACAGCTGAAAGATCAGGAAAAAGGTCTTAATGAATTAACTGTAGATGAATTTATAAAGAATAGAGATAAATATATACAAAACGGTAGAGCTAAAGAGGGAGATGCCGCTCAAAAACTAGCTAGAAAAAAAGCATTACAGGATAAAATTGAAGAATTACGAGAGCAAGGATTGTCATATAAAGACGCAGAAATAGAAGCAAATAAATGGATAAAAGATCAAGCAGCACTTCATAATCCCGACCAAATTGCTGGAGGAGATCCGCTTCATATAACCGGTATGGGGGATAAAAGAATTAATTCTTCCATTGGTTCACAATGGAAGAATAATATAGATAGCATGGATAAGCAAATTAGAGATATGGCTAAAGAAATGACAGAGGAAGAAAGGAAATCAACTTATTTAAATATTAAATTAAAACACTAAGACAATGGAGGAAAAATTAATGATGATTAATGATTTCGTATTTATACAGCAGCCCTCTATAAGCTTGATTGAACAATATAAAGGGAGAATTCCTGACCAAGTTATTGAATTTTGGGAAAAACACGGTTTTGGAATTGCGAAAAATGGATATTTAAGATTTGTAAACCCACAAGAATATCAAGAATTATTATCTGAAGTATATGTTCGACATAATTTAGCGGTCCCTTTATTTACAACAGCAATGGGTGACGTTTTGGTTTGGGAAGATGGATATTTATTAGGACTAAACTTTAGAAAGCACGAAGTAAATGTATTGGCGAAAAACTTTAAATTCTTTTTTGGAGATCTAGATGATGAGTATTTTTTAGAGAAGGCTCTTGATTGGTTACCGTATCCAGAAGCTAGTGTCAAATATGGAAATGTGGAGTTTGATGAATGCTTCGGTTATGTGCCGATTCTAGGATTAGGTGGACCAGAAAAAGTGGAGAACTTAAAAAAAGTAAAGCTTATTGAACATATTTATTTGATTACGCAGTTTATGGGTCCTATAGAGTAATAGAATTAATATAAATTACACCATTAATAAGACTTTCAAAAGCTTATTCCGACTTGAATGATGAGGAGGAACGAGCTTTTTTCATGCCAAAGCTAAGGTGAAGATTTAATGGACGATTATTTTGGAGATTAAAATTAGTAAGTATTAGCAAAGGGGGAGCATAATGAAGATACCAAATGAAAGTAAATTACTTGCTAAATCAGCTTTAAAAGCATTTGGTGGCAATCCTGCTATTCACAAATACTGGGATGACGAAAAAATAGGTAATATTGATATTTTATCAACAACGGATAGACCATGCGAAGGTATTACATCGTATTCAACCATTGGATTATATATGCATTCAATAGGAAAAATTGTAGATGAAAAATTTTTGAGGGTAGAAATTGTGGGGGCAAGTGCAACTATCCATGAAGAATTTCCTAATATATTAGCGACTTGCGCTTTTTGTATAATCAATTCCAAAATGCCGATTTATCCAGGTAAAATATTTTTGGATGTGGTGAAGATGTATTATCCTGATATTGAAATGAAGCATGTGCTCTTCGTGCCTCCATTTCTGTGGGAAGATCAGTTACAAACAATTGATCTTCAAGATAAAAAAGTTGCATGGTTACTTTCTGTCCCGATTTCAGAAAAAGAATATTTATTTGCTGAACAACATGGTTCAAATAAACTTGAAGATTTATTTGAGCAAAATCAGATAGACATTTTCGATATTGAGCGAAAATCAGTTTTATAGTATCACTAGGTCTGTCAAAAGTTTTGTGTAAACTTGATATACAACCTCAACAATTAAGAGCGTACAATACAAGCAACAAACCACAACTCGGGCTACCCGCCCGCGTTGTGGTTTTCCTTTTTTGGATATAGAGCGGCGGTTGATGTAATAGCCCCCCTCCCAGTGCGGAATAACCCCATC
The DNA here is from genome assembly GCF_013332495.1 of Brevibacillus sp. HB1.2. NCBI lineage: Bacteria > Bacillati > Bacillota > Bacilli > Caryophanales > Paenibacillaceae > Brevibacillus > Brevibacillus sp. HB1.2. Next base: position 166,677 of record NZ_JABMIU010000006.1, read on the forward strand.
ATTCAACCAATTACACACTTAACCCATGTAATACCCGTATAAAGGTTTCTTCATTTTGGTTGTACGCACATGATGCTTGAATTTTATACCCTATTTAATGCAATAGCGTTACGTTTAACAGGTTTATTATGGTCAGATAATACCATGGTTGACCTGTTTTTTGTAATCTTCTTTTTCTTGGACTACAGAAATTTCCATATCAACTGTAGCACCTAAGAAGTGCGAGGAGGGCAATGTCTTCAGGGTACCAACTGGACAGAAGCCGAATCAAAAGCCGCCTGAAATTGATGGACCCGGAAATGGTCATATTAAACAATTGTTGATAATCCATTTGATGAAACAGGAAAACTTAAACCGAATGTGAAGTATAAAGCAGGTGAACACAAATATGACTATGAAACTGATCATCTGGGCAAAATTGAAAGCTTTAAAGCGGATGATCTGAAATTAACTACAAGAGATGAACGATTACCACATGAATCAAATACGCCAGGTGAGGAACCTAGTGACCATACAGAGCATTTGGCAGGTGATAGGTTTGGGGGGTCACCAGATATCGATAACCTTGTGTGTCTGTTGACGTAAAAGTAAATTATGAGGGGGATTCGCTACGAGCGTCTAGTAATAATATAAATTACATAATAGTTGGTGAGCTAAAAGTTTTCGATTTAATAAATTAAAGGAGATTGGATTATGACAAAAGTATTTGAAGATTATTTTTCAGAACTACAGGCAGATATGGTGTCCATTTGTCTTGAGTATGTAAATAATAAAGCTGATATGATCTATATATACGCTTCGAATGAGTGTGGACAATTTAGTACAGATGTATTTTATCAGATTAACAAGGTTATTGTTAAAAAACACAAGGTTAATGAAAATCTCCGTGAAATTGGTGATTTGTGTAAGAAAAATAACAGGGAAATGCCCACGGAGATGAAAGTGATTTATGATGCATCTGAGAACAAATTAAATGCTCAATATAGTTACGAGATAAAATATACTAATGATCCTGAAAAATTACCTAGTCATATATTCAATGATTGGTTCGAAGAAATGGGTGGAAAAATATAAGGATAGTATATGGGGGTGTTAAAAAAGAACCGTGCAATACAATGAAAAATACTTACAATAAATAACATAACTATCGCATGATAAACTTTCAGAGGCTTATTCCGACTTGAATGACGAGGAGGAACGAGCTTTTTTCATGTCAAAGCAAGGAGACTCCGTCAAACTCTACTTCTCTACTCTAGCGAAGAAGGCACCATAGCAATCAGCCTTTGTTTTATATGCGGAGGAAACACGGCGAAGACGAGAAACCCTGGTAGTGAGCAACATGGTATTGAAGCTTTAGAAAACGTTGTAAATCAATTGAAAGCAGTTGATGCTGCTGGCGGGGAATATGATGATTTTGTTGAGAGACTAGAAGATCTTGGAAAACCAGCTGCATCAAGACGATAAAAATTATGGGGGAACTAAAATGGATAAGACTCAAATTGCAAAAGACATTAGAGGTGCCATAAAAAGTGTTCAACTGGATAGATTAAGAGATTTTCTTGAGAAAAATCCAGAAATGTTAGAATGGATGACGCCCTTTGGTACGTGGTTACATGTAGCAGCAGCTCATGGACACTTAGATTTAATAGAGTATCTTATTAATGCCGGGATAGATATTAATGCACAGGGTGGAATTTTTTCTACAAATGCCCTTGAAAGAGCAACTGCAAAAGGGCATTTAGATATTGCAGAATATCTCATTAGCCATGATATTGAGGTTGATACTAGTGAACCAGAGAGAAATCCTCTGTTTGCTACAATATATGGCGGTCATTTTGAGATTGTTAAACTGTTAGTTGAAAATAATGTAGACATTTCTATAAAATACACTGGTGACAACATGACAGATATGGATGCTTATGCATTCGCCATTGAAAGAGGAGAAACAGAGATTGCAAAATATTTAAAACAAAAACTGGATGAAAAAGAGTAAAAAAGAGTAGTACACAATGCAAATACTTGAAAGCAATTCATTAACTCATATTCGTCCAAAAAATAGAAGACATCTGCACACTCCCTTAGGATGGTTGCATCAAGTCAACTTTAAGAAAGGGGGGAGTGTCAAAAATTTTGTGTGGTACATCTCCAACTACAAACAAGATCGTATAATACAACCAACCAAACACTAATAAGCTTGACAAACACATTTAATAAACGAGCAAAGGCTTATTCCAGCTCGAAAATGAGGAGGAATAGGCCTTTTTAGCATGTCAAAAATCATTAGCGAATTAGCGGAAAGAGCAGAGCTTGTTCTCACTGGAGAGGAGAACAAAGAGGACGGCATCGAGATTCACAGCATGCATCCCATTGTTTTTTCCTCGGAAAAGGATATGGAGATTACGTCAGATACGAAGGTCGAGATCAAGGCTAAGGAAGCGATCTACCTCATGTGCAATCGGCTACACGATTTCAGAAAAAGTAGAATCCATTACGAACGTCTATGGTGAAGCCACTCGTTATGAGTATGACAAGGAATGGCAAATTATTGGGGTGGTAGACCCAACTGGAGCGAAGACCAGCATCGAACGCGATGCCATGGGCAGAGTGACGTCTGTCACCGATCCTTTGGGGAACCGTCAGTGCTATGAATACGATGCGGCGGGACGTTTACTGGCTGTCTATGATGCAACCGGACAGAAAGTGAGCGGGCTCACCTATGATGGCGCAGGCAATATTCTTGCCCATATTGACGGACTCGGACGAACAACCCAATACCAATTCAACAAGCTCCATCAAGTCATAGCCACGACGAATGCGGCTGGACAGAAAACCAAGTTCTCCTACGATGCAGCCGCACGACTGACAGAGGTATTGGAAAATGAAGCAGCCGTCTACAGGCAGCAATACGACGGAGAAGGACGCCTAACGAGCTATACGGATGCCAATGGCAATGCAACCACCCTCTCCTACGATGCCAGTGGTACGCAATGCTACCGGAGAAGGAACGACCTATCGCTATGACAAGCGCGGATGGCTGACCGACAAGACCAATGCGCGCGGTTTGGAAACGCACTACCGCTACGATGCAGCCGGACAGCTTATTGAGCAGCAGGACGAAGCGGGGACTGTTCGCAGGACTTTCGACGCCGAGGGTCGCGTGGTAAGTGTCAAAGAAGATGGAAAAGACACCAAGCGCCGTACCTACGATCTTTTGGGACGAATCGTCTCCAGCACAGATCAGTATGGGAATACGCTACAGTACACCTATGATGCGGGGGGCAGACTGGCAACGCTTATCTATCCAGATGGCAAAACGGTTGGCTATATCTACGATCTCGCAGGTCAATTGACCACGGTCACAGACTGGGCAGGTCGTGTTACAAGGTACACGTACGATGAAAATTACCGCCTCATCCGTACAGAGCGACCGAACGGTACGGTAGAGCAGCGTCACTATGACGCAGCTGGACAGCTTCTGCGTCTTTGGGATCAGAATGCGCAAGGCGTCATACTCCAGCAATATCGGTTTGTGTACAACGAGCTCGGGCAGATCATACAAGAGGAAGAAAAGCAGTACACCTATGATGCCTTGCGGCGCCTGACGAGCGGAGCCATGGCAGGACGAAAGATCCTCTATACCTATGACCAGGGCGGGAATATTACCGCTATTGGGGATTCAGGTTCGAGTCTAGCTACGGCGATGACGTACGCCAAGGACAACCGACTGGACACCGTAGATGGTCAACCCGTTCAGTATGACGAGGACGGCAATCTGCTACTGCTACCGGGCAAGCAACAGCCAGATGCATATGTGTACGATGCCCGTAATCGTCTCGTCCGTGCCGGACAAGCTCGCTACACCTATGATGCCGAATACGTGCGCACCTCCATGACTTGGAACGGAAAGACGACACGGTATGTGGTTGACCAGAACGCCGATTTGACCCAGGTTCTTATGGAACTGGAGGAAAGTGGAGCCGCCAAAGCGTATTATGTATATGGACTGGGGCTCATTGGTCGTGAGGATGAGCAAGGCGATTATTTGTCCTATCACGCGGATACGCGCGGCAGTACGACCCTGTTGACCGACGAGCATGGTCGAGTCACAGACCGTTATACCTACGGATTGTACGGGGAACTGGAAGTACACGAAGGAAGGACAAAACAGCCGTTTTGCTATAACGGCCGCGATGGAGTCATGACCGATCCGAATGGGTTGTACTACATGCGGGCGCGGTATTACATCCGGGTTTGAAGCGGTTCCTGAACCGAGACGTGCTCCAAGGGGACATGACGGACGGGCAGACGTTTAACCGTTTTGCTTATGTGAATGGGGCTCCGATTGGGTTCATTGATCCGTTGGGGTTGATGAAGTGTAAGGATGAAACGGCTAAAAAGAAAGTAACACCAGCAACAAAGAAAGTAGATGAGCTAGGGGAATATTACGAGACAACAATACGTTTTGAAACGAACGTAAAATGGGGTGACGAGTATCGTGATATGAACCGAAGAGATTTTAACCGGAAAGTTAAATATTTGCAAAAATTGAGCGATGCGAATTTATTAAGGAAAGTAAAGCCGGTAAGAGATCAAGAGTTAACAAAGAAATACAAAGCCGCTGTAATTAAGAAAATAATTAAACATTATTATCATAGGGATAAAGAATTAGCTAAAAAGCTAATAGACAAAGTTAGAGATGATTTGGATCCGGATCATATGTGGGATTTAGGACTAGATGGACCAGATGTTAAACGGAATTTAAAACTTATGGATCAATTTACAAACAGAAGATTAGGTGGAGTATTAGGAGTACAATTAAAAGATGTTCCGTATGGTTCTAGAATAAAAATAAAAATAGAAAGGTGAGGAATATGATCGAATTATTAATCAAAAAAATAGATAAAATTAGTGAAATATTAAGTGACGACCCATTTAGTTTGACATTTGCGGACATTACAAAAAATACTAATGAAGAACAATTCACAAATTCCGAGAATAGTAATTTAAAAGATTATTATTTAATTACAAATCGATATGAAAGATTAATTGGAGGAGTTATTAATATTTTGGGTCAACAGAAAGTTGCCGAAATTCAATTTTATGTAGAGGAAATGCAAAGGTTTGATGGTGACTGGATTTGTATAGGAAAAATTGAAAGGTATCCCCTGTTTATTAATAAGGAAAATGGTCAAGTAACGTGTTTATTTGGAGATCCATTAGATCAAAATTATGTTTTGGAGTCGTATGGAGACTTCAATAACTTCTTACTTAACTATTTTCTAGGGGAACAATATGGAGAAATTGGATTGAAGCTTGTTGAATCTGGAGGAAGTATAAATACCGTTGGTTCAAAAGAGGATGAATGGTATAAAATGTTAGAAGAGAATGGTTTGTTAACGCAGTAAGAGCCTTTCAATACAACTCAAAAATTATTTTCATTTGATGAACTTACAAAGGCTTATCCATCTTAAAGATGAGGATGGATAAGCCTTTTTTATGACGAAGCAGGGAGACCGTCAAGTTCTACTTTTCCCTTTATATGAAGCTTTAGCCTTGGAGGTCAGATGCGTGCGCGGTATTACCATCCAGGGTTGAAGCGGTTCCTGAATCGAGATGTGCTCCAAGGGGATATGACGGACGGGCAAACGTTCAACCGGTTTGCTTATGTGAATGGTGATCCGATTGGGTTCATTGATCCGTTGGGGTTGATGAAGTGTAAGGATGAGAAGGGGAAATCTCAAACTAGAACGGAAATAATGGAGATTGTTCGAGAGACTTTGAGTCCTGAAGTGAAGAAGATAAAAAAATTAGATCCAAATGCAAAAGTGGGATATAGAGGTTCCCTAGCTACTCGTAGGAAGGGTAGACACAAGGGATATGCGCCTTTTGATCCAACAGATTTCGATATCGATGCATTTATTGTTAGCGATAAATTAGCTTCAAGATTTAATCCTGATGTCACTTGGAGAGCAGGAACCGAGATAAGAGAAATTAGGCAGATACAGAAGGAAGTAGATAAAACTCTTAGAGGATCTTTAAAGGGGTTAAGAAAGTTCGATAAGAAAGGAAGACCGGATAAATTTACTTTCCGAATATTCACTGAGGAAGAGTTCGCCAACCAATATAGAAAAGGGAGTAAAATAATTGACTAGGAGAATTAGCATATATGAGAAAAAAGTACCCCTATTTTACTTGTTCATTACCAATAGCATCTGAAGAAGATATTTATGGTGTTGCAAATATTATTTCGGAAAAGTTAGTTGGTGGTATTACATTTGGTGGATTAGAAGATTATATTTACGAAGAGGTTCCAACAGTATACATTAATAAGAGTATTTTGGGACTGGAATTTGTTATACAAGGTTATGGAGGTGAAAAAGGATATATAGTAGAAGTTCATTCTCACCCTGGTAATGATGAACCAGATAATGTAAATGAAGTTGAAATTGATATAACATGTTACGTTGCTTCTCTTCTTGAAGGAACGGAAAAAATAAAGATAAAATATGAACAAATTGCTGAACAGGATTATATTATTATCACAGAATAGTTTCCAATACTGGATGAATTGGTAAAAAGTTGTTCATAAAAAGGGGCTTATTCCAACTTGAATGATGAGGAGGAATGAGCCTTTTTAATTTGTTGGTGAACAAAAGAAGATGATAAGTTAACCGATTTTTTAGATTAGTTAGAGCTATGAAATCGGGTATCCTAATATTAACAACATATTTAAAGACCATAAGGAATTGCTCCGAGAATTGATTTTAATTCTTAACTTCCTACTTAATAAGTGCGTAAGATGTAATATTTGGAGCATCTGCTCAAGAGCTAGGTTTCGAAAAATACATACACTCGCTAGTAGCTTTAGGAGATAAGTAAATTGAGCGATGTCATAAGCCCTAAAGACTTAGAAAGTACATTATAATATGTTAGGAAAAGGAAAAACTCGGATAAAAAGTATCACTTGAATAATTGAACGAATGTATCATAAAAGTAAAATATAGGAGGATTATAATGACAAAGAAATTAAGTAGAGAAGAGATTATTGATACGATTGATAAAATACTATTAGCGGAGGGGACAGACGAGGAGGAAGATCTCTGGCTAGAGCAACTTAGCATCAGTGTGCCTTACTATCAAGAGATTTATAGAATTATTGCTACTAGTACCGAAGATTTAACTGCAAAAGAAATTCTTGATAAAGCTAAGACGAATCATAAGCCTATTATTTTATAGTACACTTCACCATAATGGGGTGGCAGGGTCATAACAAAGGCGCTGTCCCAAAAGTGAACTGTAAAACGTCAAAAATTCGAATAAGCGGCTTTGGTCCTCAACTTTAATGGGACTAGAGCCGCTTAATTTTGCTTGGATTGGTTGGTTATAGTACAAACGGATGAAGTCAAACATACTTGAGCTCCTTAAAGGTACTGAATGTATAAAAAAATACTTCAATTATTGTAGCATTCATTAGAAGACTTTCACCGAACCACTATCAATACAACTATTAACTCGGGGCATGCTTTAGGTTACTTTTTCCACTAACAACTTTTTGAATACTAACAGAGTTTATATTGAAAGCCTCGAACACTCGCTGTAAAGCATAGGCTTGCTACTACGGCTCATGGTCGAGTCACAGACCGTTATACCTACGGATTGTACGGGGAACTGGAAGCACACGAAGGCCGGACGAAACAGCCGTTTTGCTATAACGGCCGCGATGGAGTCATGACCGATCCGAATGGGTTGTACTACATGCGGGCGCGGTATTACCATCCGGGATTGAAGCGGTTCCTGAATCGAGATGTGCTCCAAGGGGATATGACGGACGGGCAGACGTTTAACCGTTTTGCTTATGTGAATGGGGATCCGATTGGGTTCATTGATCCGTTGGGGTTGATGAAGTGTAAGGACATTAGTTCAGACCTAGGAATATCAAAAGTAAATGATAAAACGCGTGGTCATGTTGTTTTGGGTGAGCTTGATCACTTAAATCGACCGACAGGTATAGTTGCTACAATAACGAAGGACATGATAGGAACTGGTTCTGAAGCACTGTCCTCAATTAAGCCTCCTGGTTCTGCTGGTGGAAAAGGGACAAAACATGCACGTGGTCATCTCTTAGCAAAAATTCTGGGTGGCTCAGGGAAAGACAAACGAAATTTAGTTACCCTGTTCCAAAATCCTACAAATTCTCCGCTGATGAGAGATTTGGAGTTGAAAATTAGAGATGCTGTGAAGGATGGTGAAATTATTAGGTACAGAGTTATACCTATCTATGATGGTGCAAACCCTATACCAAAAGCTGTAACGATGCAAGCAAGAGGAACAAATGGATTCCAATTAGATATCTCTATTTTAAATAAACCAAAGAAATAATAAGGAGAGTGTCGGAATCGTGGCTATTCAAAAATTAAAAGAAATTTTACCCCCACCTATTAAAGCCATTCATACTGGAAATGAAGAAGCCTTTAATGAATTTCAGGACAAATTAGGTGTGATGCTTCCAAATGATTACAAACAATTCGTATTAACGTACGGTGTGGGCTCAATTGACGACTTCATTTGGGTTCACAACCCATTTGTTGAGAATACAGCTTTAAACCTTAATGAACAAATGAGCGACATGCTTGAGGCGTATAATGAATCACGAAAAAATCACCCAGACCATTTTAAATTTCCAACATTCCCTGAAAAAGGAGGGATTTTGCCGTGGGGAGGGACTGACAATGGGGACGAATTGTATTGGTTGACTCAAGGAGATCCTGAAAATTGGAAAGTGTTAATATATGGTACTAGATCTTCAGATTTTGTACAATACGCTTTGACGATGACTGATTTCTTGCAAAAAGTATTGAACAAAGAAATAATATGCGAGTTTTTCCCTGAAGATATTCCAAGTGAAGCACCAAAGTTTACACCTTATGAATAGGTATTAGTAGAAGAAAATAGAGCCTTGTTGAGGGTCAAACCTCACAAGGCTTGTTATTTTAAAATCCTGTACCAGTTCCGATATTAATTCTTAATTTCTCTATTTAATGAGTGTGTAAGGTGTAATATTAGAAGCTTCTGTTAAGAGTTAGACTTCGATGTATACATTCACTCGCCAGTACCTTTAGGAGGAAAGTAAATTGAGCGATGGGATAATTCCTAAACACTTAGAAAGTACACTTAATATGTTAAAAAGGGCTTATCCAAATGGTATTAGTGACAAAGAATGTTTTCCATTGATGTCATTATTGTACGAACATATGTCTGACAGAAACTTAGCTGAGGTTATTTCTTTTATAACTGGGAAAGAAGTTGCAATCGCTCTTAATGATATTCACAAATCAGTATCAACAAAGCAACTTAGTGAGCAGGAATTAAACATGGTAAGAGAAAAACTGCTGGAACACGGATTTGAAAAATGGATAGATGAGTAATGTCTTTAACGTTGATTGGCTGTTGCCTTTCAAGGTTTCATTATTTGGATGGCTGTTGAAGAAATAACCATCCAACCAATAAAGAATTATTTGTCCTATCACACGGATACGCGCGGCGGATATTTTTAATGATAATATTACTAGTTTTGAAAGGATAGAAAAATGAATCAAGAACTAAGAATACTAATAAAAAAACTTATTGGTGGCGAAATAACAGATCTAGAATTTTTGGATTTGGTCAAGGGAAATATAGAAATAACTAGCTACTTTGACAAACTGTTAGAAGTTATTTGTATAGAAAAAAATAAAGATGACCTAGGATTACTATTTTATATAGGATTTACATTCGATTTGTTTGATGAAAGACATTTGGTAATGTTAAACCAGTTAATTACTGAGGCTTGGCATAAGGCACATGAGGATATTGCTGGCTTGCTTCAATATTTTCAATCAAATTCATCAGTAGAAAGTCTTTATAAAGCAGCAATAACTAAATTTGAGTATCTTCATTACACAAATGCCCTTGCCGTAAAATGTATCTGGGCTCTAGATGATATTAATACGCCAGAGTCTAAAGAGAAATTAGAACTCTTAAGTAAATCAAAGGAAAAAGAAATTAAAAAGAATGCGTTGCACCAATTAAAAAGAATCTCTATAAAGAAGGGATTATAAAATAATTCACCAAAAAGAAAATTTTAGGAAGGAAGGAGACTTTAAAAGTAGATATAACCGCAAATAATACCAGTTTTCAAGATGAGAAAAAACAGCAGTGAAGGAGATTGTGTCATGATCATAAACGATCCGGTTTTTGGTGAACTTTCATACTTTCTTGTTTGGTCAAAGCACATGACCATTCATTTTTGCGGGAAAGAAACCGAGATAGCACTCACGGTAGAGGGTGAGGAAGACGGTAAATTTGATGAAGAACAATACATGGCTTATCAATCACTCATGCAAAATTGGGAGCACATACAACAGCGTGATTTGCAAGCGATCCTCGACTACTACAAGCAAAAGCGGCATGAGCTCGGGTATGATATTGGATACCATGATGATTATCCCCTAATTGAAACACAAGACCAACTACTTAAAAGGATCGTTTTACTTGAAATTGTTGTTCCCTATGGTGATATTTTTGAAGGCCGTGATATCGGATTACTCTTCGATTGCACCTGGGACGAAGAAAATGGTCTAGGACTTCGGCTTTTAAATGAAGAAGTAACGGAAGTCGGCTACCAGGATGTTGCCATTTAACCTTTTATATAAATCGTGGAAAATATTGTTGTTTTGAATATGAAAACGGACTCATTATAGAACGAGAATGTTACCGGATTCGGTTGTTGCCTTTTATGAGGCGTATAATCCTCACTATCTGCCTACTTTAAGCGGTGGAATAAGGCTATTGAATATAGAATCCATAAAGGTAGAGAACTCATCTGCTGTACCAAGTATGTACCTGCTAAAATTCGGGCTGCTCACAATCGCTACAACAATAGGTGGCGATGCTAGTTGTCTCGATTTGAATAGCACAAATGATAGCCAACTACGTGTAGTAATCGCAGATCAAGCGTTTTGCTCCTATAACCATGATCTGAAAGTCGTAGAATGTGTCCTTGTTCAAGATGATATCGCTGAACCCTACGCGGATGACGAGCCTATTCTTTTGTCTTATTCACTCATCAAGCAATGTCTGCCAGAGATAGCACCATCTTTTCGAGCATTTTTAGAAAGACTGTCCAATGAAGCTTATGAGACTATCGAAGAAGGCTTTTTAGCATAACCTAAATAGGAACCTTGTTACACCAAGAACGGTTATATCAAATAGTTTTCTCTGAGTGAAAATCCAGATCGACCCAGGCCTCTCCTAGGCTTTTTGTGTTTTTCCCAAATCCCACACTTTCCCCTTACTTTTCACGAGGTTATCCCGAACATTCCCAATGCTCGTACGTTACGATTGGTTTGTAAGAAACAATAGTAGACAGGGAGTGTTCACACATGAAAAAAATGCTTTCCGTATCTGTAATCGCAGCGAGCTTGTTGGCAACGAGTGCCGTAGGAGCTTTTGCCGCTGAGAAAGAAGGGAAAGAAGCAGGGTGGAAGAGCCTGCCTGAAGTTCAAGCACTAAAAGCACTGCAAGTGGAGCAAAAAGCTCTCCAAGATAAACTGAAAACTCAAACCCAGACTAACAAACAAGCATGGCACATTCTTTGGGGCGATGTGACGCCAGAAGTACGTGAAACTGTGAAAAGCGCGCTTGCAGAGACAAAGCCGCTGCGAGAAGAGAACAAGGCGCTGTCTGCTGAATTGAAAGAAGCGAAGAAAGCAAAGGATAAAGAAAAGGTAGCGAGCATCAAGGCTGAAATCGCCGCGAACCATACAGCTATCGAAGAAAAACTCGCTCATGTCCAAAGTGAATTGGCGCAGGTAAAAGAGAAAAAAGCTTCTTTCAAAGAGATGAACCAAGAGCTAAAGCCAATCCGCACCGAAAAGAAAGCGAACAAAGAGCAAGCAAAAGAACTGAAAACAAATGAGAAAAACGCAGTGAAAGAAGCAAAAGAAGTATTCAAGTCCGGTGACAAGGAGCAAGCAGCTGCATCCTTGCAAGAGGCTGCTGATCTGTTGAAAGAACTGATCGAGGTACAAACCGAGATTTTGGAGCAAAAGCAAGCGATTTCCGAGATTATTCAATAAGGAACGTCTCCGAGAATAGTGACAGCCCGAATCCTGTTATTGACTAGACAGATGTTCCCCCTCACATAAGAGACAGAAAGCCCGTTGCACGCCAGCGGGTTTTTTTCATTCCCCAATTCGTCAAACTCCTTTGGAACATCTATAGTAAAATGGAAAATAACGCCATAGAGGCAGGAGGAGGTTTCGCATGGATATTCTAGAGAGAGCGGGTACGGTTGAGAGCAGAGAGGATATGGTTCAATTCATTTCTCACTTGATTAAGGATTATCAGCAAAATAAAAAAGAGTGGGCGAATATGTCCCTGGAAGAGTTCCTAAGTGGGATGGAGTCATGGATTGAAGATTGTGATAATATGTTAGCTGATCTTGAAGATGTAGACTGGAATTTGTTTGCTACCATTTTAATTGCAGGAAGCCGTTATGAGTAAATAGGAAAGGCCCTTGAACTAAATTCAAGGGCCTTTGACGATATAAGGGTTATCAATTTCTTCCCCGAGATTATCCAAATCTCGCGTAATATTGATGATAATTAAGTATCTCGACTTGCCTTTATGCTTTCCCAGATCGACAACTTGATGTACCTCGATTACATCGTTTTCATACTCTTTATGAGAGTAGCACATTTCATATAGCGTGGATGTAAGATCTGTGTTGTTCAAATTCGCTATCTCCAATTCTACAAATACTTGATTTTTCTTTGTGTTCACCTGGATTCTCTCCCTTGTTTGATCTCTATGAATTCTCCTATCATCCTATAAATGGTAGCGCAAGTGCAAATCGCAGGAATACTCGAGGTAAAAGAAGGGCTTCCATCGGGCTCTCGAGCAGATAAGAAATGGTACAAAGCCTCTCCCTTTGCCTCCAAATCATACCATTCAGGACTAATGACCCATTCAAAAAATCCCAAATAATACCGATTGTAAGATTGTGTGTAAAATAATGGTCTTATTTGGAAGGGTGAATCCATTTCCCTAGGAGCATCGGAGAAGGGGGTTCATCTGGCAGGGAGGGGATACCATGAGCAATCGAACACTCACTTATGGAGATATACAAGTTTCGCCCTATGAATTTACTCATCTGCAAACGATGAAAGTCGTGAAAAAAATGAACGAGCATGCGCGACTGACGCTCACGGGGATTATTTCTGAAGAGCGAAAAGATAGCTACGTGAACCAGACAAATGCGCAAACGCTGATCAGCGTGGCACTGGCGGATGAATCGGGCAAGCCGAAAACATGGTTCCAGGGCATCGTCTTGCGCGTCCATGTTAAAGCGGTTCGCGGTATTTATTACTTGTCGCTGGAGGCAATTTCTCATACCTATTTGTTGGATGTCAAAACGAGAAAGCGTTCGTTTCAAAATCCGGCGATGACCTATGCGGGGCTCGTGAAAACGGTGCTGTCCGGGTACGGAAAAGCTGATTTTATTGACTCTGTTACGAACGGAAAGGCTTTGAATACGTTTGTCATGCAGTATGAAGAAACCGATTGGCAGTTCCTGAAGAGGATGGCGTCGCGCTTTTATACAGGTTTGATCCCGACAACGGCTTTTGACATTCCAAAGTTTTATTTCGGTTTGCCAAAAGGTCAAGATAAAGGAAAGCTTGCGGTTAGTCATTATACGGTGCATAAGCGTGTGGGGGATTATCAGAGTGATGCTGAGAACAAGGTTCCAGGAATCGATGACCAGGACTATACCGTGTATGAAGTACAGAGCGAACGAGTGCTGGAGGTCGGCAATGAGGTGAACTTCAAATCCAGACCACTTGTTGTCGGAGAAGCGGTCACAGAGATGAAGGAAGGCATTGTCACACACACGTACAAGCTTTATCCACGCCTAGGTCTGGCGCGTAAGAAGCAGTATAACCATGCCATCATCGGGGCGTCCATCCAGGGCCGGGTGCTGCAAGTCCAGAAGGACAATGTGCGGGCCAAGCTGGACATGGATGATCAGCAGGATCAGAGCACGGCATATTGGTTCCCTTACTCCACCATTTATGCCTCCGAGGATCAAACTGGATGGTATGTCATGCCAGAGCTGAACGACCAGATTCGGATTTATTTCCCGAGCAAAAAAGAAGAGGACGGTATCGCGATCAGCTCTGTTCTCAAGGAAATTCCAGACGACGACAAGCCAGCGCTCAAACAGAAATCCTCACCGAAAAGCAGTGCAGGAGGAGGCGGCGGTGGAGGAGGCGGGGGAGACCGAATGAAGGACCCTGCGGTAAAAACGTTTCGTACCAAGTATGGCAAGGAAATCGTACTGGCTCCGGACAAAATTGTGATCACGACAGGAGATATGTCGATTACGATCAGTGATACGAGTGGAATCGATATCCAGAGCAGCCAGAATGTGAACATTACAGCCGGTAAGGACATGAAACTGTCAGCTGCTTCTCTTCATATTAGTGCGGATAAAGTAGAACTGAGTGGAAAAGGAAATACGATCAAACTGGAAGAAAAGATCGAGATGAAAGGTTCGGAAATCAAGATGAACTAGAGGGGGCACTTACATCGATGAAGAAAGAGGAAGCGCTCCAGCATCTGCACGATAACACCTTCCGGCCAGCGTTGGCTGAAAGCGTAGCGGCACTCGAGCGCTATTTCCAGCAAAACAAGGATCAGCTCGTCCAGGAGTTCGTGGAGTCTTTTCGGCAAATGCTCCAGCATATTGACTTCATGCAGAACAATCAGGAGCTTCCCCCTGTCGGTTTTATTCACTACTCGTTGCTTCGGACAACGGTATTGGATGGCACACACACATTTTTAATAGAGGCTTATACGGATCAATGGTACTGGGAGCCAGTGGAATGCTATGCACGATACGATGCAGCGTGGACATTGCAAGAGGTGTCCACGCTCATTTCGCTACTGGACGAACGCCGAAAAATGTACATGGGGATCATACACGCAGCTGATGTGGAGTATATGGTCCTAAAGGAAATGGAGCTTTTCTGTCAGTTTGTCACAGCGCTTTCCCGAGTAGCGATTCCGGAAGTTATCAAGCTGCCTGAGTACCAACAGATTAGGAAAGCGGATCGTCTGTACATACGAGTGGGCGAATTCAAAGACATCAGCGAAGTGGTGTACGTAGAAGAGCGAATCAAGCGGGAGGAGAAAGAGAGCAGAAGCCTGCTTGGGCAACCAAAAGGAACGTTTTGTACCCATGAAACATTCGCCCACATGGATTTGCCGCGAAGCAATGTGGATGCACTGGATTTGCGCTATTGCGATTTTAGTGGCAGTAATCTTACGGACAGTCAGTTCCATGAGTGTGTCCTATTCGGAACAAGATGGGTAAAGAGCAAGCTTCAACGCACTGATTTCAGCCATTCGCTTCTTTGTGATGCCGATTTTCGTCATGCTGACTTGAGTGGAGCCATCTTCTCTTATGCCGAGGGACAAGGAGTAAGTGCGGACGAGCTACATTGTGTACCGGGCTTACTCGGTGTCCAATTTGCATATGCTGATTTGGAAGGAGCGGATTTTCGCCATTCTCGTCTGTATCATGCGAATTTTCATGGAGCGAATATGCGGAATGCCGTTTTTTTCGAGAAGGACCGGGAGCGCTTTGCATTGAGTGAAGGACAGATACAGCAGATTGAGTGGAAAACGGAATAAAGGAGGCGGGATGACATGCGCGATTATTATTTGCTAGCAGATGACGGTCGAATAGCTCAAAGGGTCGTACCATCGGGGCTGGGGCTGCAAAAGGAAAACACCTTCGAGCAACTCCCGCCGATATCCGTTCTCGAGGTGAACATGGATGGGGCCAATGCCTGCACAGATTGGTTGGAAAAGCCACTGCCGATGATTTCGGAGCGGATGAAAACCATTACTGCCAAATACAATCCGAGTGTACAATGGAAGCGCGTCGATTTGATCGACAGCGAAACCAATCTGCGAAACGTTTACTGGGCCATGCAAGTACCTGCTGTAGATTGCCTTTCCATGGAGACTGCGTTTCATTTGAATGGAACAGTAAAGAGGCTTGTATTAGATACCGATAAGATAAAGGCACATCATTTCTTTAAGATTCAGGGGGTTTTGGAGCCGTATATAGTGGTGAGTCTGGATGCTGCGGAAAGCTTCCTTCGCAGAAGCTTGAACGGATTTGTTTTGCAAAAAGTGGAACAGGCAATGCGGAGGGAGCCATGACGATCTACTGGGATGAAAAGATTTTGGATGTATGGAACAGCATCCAGACAAGGCGTCAATTAGCTGAAATGGAAGAACAGCAGGTGCAATTGACGCTTGCGGAGTGTTTGGATGGTGTGCAAAAAGGCTACATGGAGTACGAAGGACGCAGATTCGAATTCGAGGAGAAGGTTCTCTTTGACGGGCAGCTCGGCATTCAGTTGCCCCGTTCGATGCAGCTCATGCCGAGGGGACGCGGGTCAAATAGCGCAGGGAATCATCAGCACGAGCAGCTTACCTATAAAGAGGAAAATAGCGAGGTTATGCTCGGCATGAATCATATGGCACATCTGTTACCGATGAGCGGCGTGGAATCGTTTGTGCAGGCGATGACAGCACAAATTAAAAAGGCGCAGGCAGGCTTGCAGGTCGTACATAATGAGCTGATCGAACAGGATGGATGCAGGGTTGCCTGCAGCGAATTCATCATTCCGGTCGAGGACAAAACCTACTATCAAATCTTGTTCGCGACATCGGCGAACGGGCGGGCACTACTCGGGAGCTTTCATTTTGAATCTGAAGAAGTGCTCGTATGGCAGCCTCTAGCCCATGCGTTGATTCGCACGCTACGGGTTGAGCAAAATGTGAACATGACATAACAGGGAGGGTTCCAATTGGAACAGCAGCAACATCAACAGCAACTGCAAGTGAACGTGCCTGAAAATGAACGGGTCATGTCGGTCAAGGAATGGTTGATTACTTTTTTAATTATGATGGTGCCCGTGGTCAATCTCGTGATGTATTTTGTTTGGGCATTTGGCAGTGAAGGCAATCTAAACAGAAAAAACTGGGCAAAAGCGAACTTGCTCATCGTAGGTATTTGCATCGGGTTGTACTTAAGCATATTCTTTTTACTTCTTATCGTGGCATTCATTGCAACATCGGTTAAACAATAGCAAGAACAGTGGAATGGTAAAAAACGTGGAGGGTATAGAATGGATCACCAAACGTATGTGGAAGGAAGCGTAGCGGAAAACGAAAAGGTCATGACAGTGAAAGGATGGATACCCGTCTCGTTGCTCATGATGCTTCCGTTTGTGAATATTGTTTTTTTATTCGTCTGGGCTTTTGGTTCAGATGGGAATCTGAATCGTAAAAACTTTGCCAAAGCTAGCTTGTTATTTATGGCCATTCTTTTGGGTTTATACTTCGTCTTTGGTACGATAACCGCAATTATCACGTTTATTTTAATCGCCATGGAAGGGCAATAAGGGACGATACTAAGACGTCGATAAGGCATATTCCAACTCGAATCACCGAGGAGGAATATGCCTTGTTTTTTTACGCGGAGCATTACACCAGCTTTGCTTTTTTGACGTGCTTTTTCATCAACAGATTGCCGAAATAGCAGCCGAGCAATCCGCCGACAAACGAAATCGAGCACATGGTGAGAATCATGCTGGGGGTTTCAAAGTAATAGAGCATCGCAGAAAGCTGTTCAGGTGTATAGCTTTTTTCCAAGGTCGCGAGATACGATTCGCGGAAGAAAATAAGCGGGACAACCCCGCAAAGCGAATAGCCGACATAAAAAACAGAATAGCTGATTGCATTGCGCACAGGATTCAGATAAGAGCCTTTTCCCCATAGGATCAGTTCGCAGATGAGTCCGATAACAGCTAAGGTAAGTAAGTAATTCGCGTAGCCAAAACCGACAAAATACAATCCAGTCAAGACAGCTGTAAAAAATAGAGTCCCGGGCTTGGCGATTTTATTAGACATGACCATATAAATCGGACCGTTGAGTAGCGCGGTAAAGCCGCCAACCAGCAAATGAGAAACAACGGTAATAATCGGGGCAATCGTCATCAATATGAGCATGACGACGTTAAAGATCGCGAGCGTAATAATATCCCGCATGGTCCATCTGCCGCTTTGGGCAGCTAATGATGTTTGGGCTTGCATGTAACATCCTCCCTCAGACATAAGTAGCCGATCTGCTTGACGAATTCTCTGTACTTGCGATCCCCCTTTTGCAGGAATGCTGGAAAAAGTTTGCTAGCTGTACGCACGGTTGTCAGTATAAGAACACAATATTGATAATGAGAATCGTTGTCAAAATAAAAAAAGCCCATATTTCAATATTTTGGGATATTTTTCGAGCTTTTTCGCCTATTATCTCCGTGTTTTTCCGTTTTTCTTGAACAATCGCCAAAATATTACAAGTCGGATGATCTGCAAAATAATCATTCTGGTGAACGTAGGACGAGATAATCGGGGAAAATCACGGAAATGTACCAAAAAACGGAAAAGGAGGGACTTGTATCTATTTGGCAATGTTGCATGAGGATCATTATCATGTACGTTGTATCAAAGCGTTTAAGCAAGAGACGAAAGGGAGGAGTACATAGGAGCATGGATGCGATAACGAAAACGAAAACATGGCTGCTTACTCAGCCACAAGCAAAAGACAGCATTCGCCTGTTTTGCTTTCCATATGCAGGGGGAGGGGCCTCGATTTACAGGGGCTGGGCACAGGCTTTTCCCAGTGATGTCGGTGTTTACCCAGTTCAGCTGCCAGGAAGGGAAAATAGAATTGCCGAGCGAGCGTACTCAGATATGGGAACGCTGGTGGAAGAGCTGGCCCAAATGATTTATCCGTATTTGGATCGCCCGTTTTTATTTTTCGGTCACAGTATGGGAACGCGAATCGCCTTTGAGCTGGCACGTACCGTACGGAGCAAATGGGGTCGTCTTCCGCTTGGCCTCATCGTTTCAGGAGGACGAGCTCCACACTTCCCGGAGCCGAAGCCTATTTACCATTTGCCTGAAGAGGAGTTTGTTGCAGCTCTGCGACGCTTTTCCGGGACACCAGAGGCGATCCTGCAAAGCAAGGAGCTCATGGAGTTGTTCATGCCGCTGTTGCGTGCGGATTTTACCCTCGACGAAACTTATGTGTATACCGAGGAGCCCCTGCTTAATTGCCCGATTGCTGCGTATTGCGGGACTGAGGATCAGGAAGCCACGCAGGAAGAAATGGAGGCTTGGGCTAGCCATACAAGTGCCGGATTTACGTTGGAAATGGTAAACGGCGGCCATTTTTTCCTGACGACAAACAAAGAGGTGCTCTTGCAATCGGTAACCAAAATGATTGGACAATACCGGAGTGTGGTAGCAGGAAAAGGGGAGCACTAACGAGATGCAGCAGGTGCGAATAACCCACTTGTCTGAGAGGACAAAATCAGCTCTGGAGGAAGCGTCCTCTTGGTTACTGGCTAAAGGGGAAGTACATATTTGGCTGACGTTTGTGCAAGCATGGGTACACAGTATGCAGGAGCTGGAAGGCGATCTGTCTGCCGAAGAACTCGATAAACGGGCACGATTTCATTTCCACGCAGACAGGGAGCGCTATGTTGTCGCACATGGACTACTGAGAAGAATGATTGGGCGGTACCAAGGGATTTTTCCTCGCGCGGTTCAATGGGAGTACAATTCGAACGGGAAACCGTTTTTATGTGGACCAAACAATGATTCCGAACCACTTTTTTTCAATCTGTCGCATTCGAATGAGCTTGTGGCGGTCGCTTTTTCTCGCGATCGCCTTCTCGGCGTTGACGTGGAGCATTTGCGACACATCCCGGAAATGGAACAGCTCATGAGCTACTTTCACCCTGTGGAGCGAGAGGGAATCTTGCGTTTACCCTCTGATGAGCGGCAACAGGCTTTTTTTGATTGCTGGACACGCAAGGAGGCTTTTGTCAAAGCGACAGGGGAGGGCCTGAGCCGTCCTCTCGATTCTTTTTTCATGGAAAAACTGGATGGCAGCTTCACGGTAAACGGAGATGGAATCAGGAGCGGGGAGTGGAAAATTCACGGGTTTACGCCTGGCAGAGGCTATGCCGGAGCAGTTGCAATCGGGATAGGAAGACCGTGAATCGGAGTAGTTGGAACGATAATCTTCTATTATACTGATAAACTTTATCGGGTTTAATGAGACTATATAAGTGTGTAAGAATGTGGAAATCTTACAGTGAGAAACGAAGAAATCGTGAGAAAACGGAAGATAATCCAACCTATTTTTCCCAAATGTAGAAAAAACAGCTTACGGATGAAATTGACAATGAGAATCACTATCAATATCTTGTTGTTAGACAAACCAACATGATGCGTACACCGACAAGGCAGTACTCTGCATGATCCGGCTTCGGGCGCAAAGAGTGACCCGCAGTTACACAGGAGGAGGACGGAATGAAAGTAAGTACGGAGTGGTATGAGCAAGCTGCAATAGCTTATGAACAGCGTGGTTTTTGGGAGCCGTTGACACTTGGGCAGCAATTGCGCAAATGGGCGGAACAGTACCAAAACAAAGAAGCGCTGGTGGAGGACGAGGAGAGACTCACTTATAGCGAGCTCGACAGCAAGGTGGATGCGCTTGCTTCCGGTTTTTATCACATGGGAATTCAAAAAGGCGATAATGTAGCCGTCCAGCTTCCAAATAGAATTTCTTTCGTACTGACTTGCTTTGCCCTGTTTCGCATCGGCGCTGTGCCGATTCTCGTATTGCCTGCCCACAGAGAGGCTGAATTGGACGGGATTTTTGCACTCGCGAGGCCAGTTGCCTACATCATTCCAACGACGTTTCTCGGTTTTGATTACACGAAGATGGCAGAAGATTTAGTCAAAAGGCATGCGTCTGTCAAATTCGTCATGACGGATGGGGACAGTCCGATCGGGCGGAATTTGGCTGAGATAAGTGGACCGCCAATCGAGCTGGAAGCCCCTTCGTACAAAGACACTGCGTTATTGCTTTTGTCTGGTGGTACGACAGGGATACCCAAGCTGATTCCTAGAACCCACGCAGATTACGTTTACAATGCAAAAGCAACCGCAGCTCGTTGCCAACTGACAGAGAAAAGCGTCTATCTCGCCGTTTTGCCGATTGCACATAATTTCCCTCTGTGCTGCCCAGGTATCTTAGGCACACTGTCCGTTGGTGGCAAGATCGTGCTATGTAAAACTACCAGTTGCGACGAAGCTTTTCCGCTGATTGAGAAAGAGCAGGTGACCATTACCGGCCTCGTGCCTTCGATCGTGCAAGTATGGCTGGAAGTGCTGGAATGGGATACAGAAAGCGATCTGTCGAGTCTGGAGGTTCTTCAGGTTGGAGGCTCCATGCTGGATGATAATCTCGCCAGCCGTATCACGCGAGAATGGAAATGCAAGCTCCAGCAAGTATTTGGAATGGCTGAGGGGCTCATCTGCTGCACATCACTGGATGATCCAGAGTCGATCATTACCAGCTGCCAGGGTCGTCCGATTTCCGAAGGGGATGAAGTGCGAATCGTGGATGAACATGGAAACGATGTCGCGCCAGGTGAATACGGAGAGTTGATTGTGCGGGGACCGTATACAATTCGCGGCTACTACAGAGCAGAGGAACAAAACCGCGAGAGCTTTACGCCTGATGGCTTCTATCGCTCTGGGGACAAGGCTAGAATCACGCCAGAAGGAAATATTCAAATCGGTGGACGGATCAAAGAGCAAATCAACCGAGCGGGTGAAAAAATTATGCCAGCTGAAGTAGAGACGTACCTGCGCATGCACCCAGCAATTAAAGACGCGGCGCTGATCACACTTCCCGATCCAGTACTGGGCGAGAAAAGCTGCGCATTTTTGATCACCGACGATGAAATGATCAGCTTGGCGGACGTCCATGCCTTCTTCCAGGAAAAAGGAGTGGCACGCTACAAAATGCCGGACCAAATCGAACTCATCGATTACTGGCCGCTGACCAGCGTCGGAAAAGTCAATAAAGCGAAGCTAAAAGAACTGGCGTTAGCGCCAAAGTCAGAGACGAAGCCAGCGGAAATTGCCTATCTGGAAGAAACATTTGCTTTTGCGGGTGATGGGCATATGGCAGCGGCACTGATTGCAGAGCGCAGCGGGTATGAAAACTACCTGCTCTATGAAAATGGAGATGAGCTTTCGCTAGGAATGGGGATTCATGCGCTTCTCTATGTAGATGGGGAGCAGACGACGTTGACTTATCGCAACGAGACTCTCCGTTTCGACAACAATGAGCTTAGTGAGACGCTCGAAAAAGCAATGGCACAGGTGCCGATTCAAAATTGGCGCGCTTATGGAACGGTTAACTTTGGCATGGCGCGTTATTATCAAGGCTTGCCGCTCATACCAGAAGAGGATGGCTTGCTCAAGCTGTTCATTCCTGAGGTCGAGCTGCGTTTCAACAAAGGAACGGTCCTATTGAGAGCCTTGCGTGAAGAGAAGCGGAGCGAATTCAGCCAACTGCTGAGCGAGCTGTCGATGAATACGCAAGACGAGCAACAGCTGACCCAAAGAGTGGACAAACCAAAGCTGTCCGTCCCGCAAGCCGATACATACGACGCGGAAGCCTACATGCAAAACGTGGCAGAAGGTGTACGCGAGATTCAGGAACGCAAATACCATAAGGTCATCTTGTCGCGGAAAATTCCGCTTGATCACGAGCTGGATCTGGTTGCGAGCTATATAGCTGGCAGACGAGTGAATACGCCGGCCCGCTCTTTCCTCGTTAGCTTGGATGGTCTCGGTGCAGCCGGTTTTAGCCCGGAGACGGTAGTAGAGGTCGATAGCGATGGATGGGTGAGTACATTCCCACTCGCGGGAACACGGGCAAAAGGCAGGAGTGAAGACGAGGCGAACAGGCTCAAAGAAGAGCTGCTGAATGATCCGAAGGAAATTGCCGAGCACGCTGTTTCCGTCAAGCTGGCATTCGAAGAGCTGAAAATCGTTTGCGACTCAACAAGTATCGTCTTGAACGATTTTATGTCAGTAGCTAGCCGAGGAACGGTTCAGCATATCGCTTCTCGCTTGAAAGGGAAACTGAAACAAGAATGCAACTCATGGGATGCCTTCCGCGCATTGTTCCCAGCTGTCACCGCTTCGGGAATCCCGAAAAAAGAATCGATCGAAGCGATTGGCAGATTGGAAACCGTGTCACGAGGTCTATACAGTGGGTGCGTCATGACTTTTGACAGCGACGGTGCCATGGATGCGGCGCTTGTGCTGCGAACGATTTATCAAAAGGACAACCAAGCTTGGCTTCATGCCGGAGCTGGTATCGTCGAAATGTCTTTGCCGTCCAGAGAACTGGAAGAAACGCGTGAAAAACTGAGCAGCTTCTCCAGACAGCTGATTGGAAAAGAATAGGGGCTTGCACGAGAGAGGAGGGAACGAGGATGTCCAAAATGCTCAATGACAGTCTGACCGCAAGTCCCACCGCTTCCTTGAGCTATGAGGAGATGAAGAGGCAAATTCAGGCGTTGCTGCCCGCGCCTGTTGCGTTTTCCGATGATCAAAACCTGATCGAGCTGGGACTGGATTCTTTGCAAATGATGAGGATGGTTAACAAATGGCGCAAGGAAGGCGCAAAGGTTACGTTTGCCGAGCTGATCGGTGCTCCTACCTTGCGTGATTGGCAGGCGTTGCTGCAAAAAAGCAGCGCCTCGCTTCCACGGGTGGACGAAAGAAAAGCAGATGTGGCACTGGAGGTGAATGTGCCCTTTCCACTCACGGATGTGCAATACGCTTACTGGATTGGACGCCAGGATGATCAGCCTCTCGGAGGAATCGGGTGCCATGCGTACTTAGAAATCGATGGTGTGGGCGTGGAGCCGGATCGATTGGAAGCAGCGTGGGGCATGCTGCTGATGCACCATCCGATGCTTCGGGCAAGATTTTTGGCAGATGGACAGCAAGAGGTGATGAGTGCCCCTACAGCCACTGGAGTAGCGGTCCATGATCTGCGGTCTTTTTCGGAGGACGTATTGGCACGGGAGCTAGATCGTATACGGGAGCGGCTGTCTCATCGTCGTCTGGCGGTGGAAGCGGGAGAAGTAGCCGGTTTGGAGCTGAGCTTGTTGCCAGAAGGCCGCACCCGCATCCATTTTGATCTGGATTTGCTGGTCGCTGACGTACAGAGTCTGCACATCGTATTACGCGATTTGGCGGCAGCATATGCACGAGGCAGCAAGCCTCTTGCCCCGACCAACTGGAGCTTTGCCCATTATCTCGGGCAAGAGGCAGAGCGTCGGGCACAGGACAGACAGGAAGCAGCCCGCTATTGGCAGGAGCGCCTTTCCACATTGCCGGGAGCGCCAGGGTTGCCGCTGAAGGAAAAGCCAGAAATGATCAAGTCGCCTGTTTTTACGCGACGGACACATTTCATGAACGCAGTCGAATGGGCACTTTTGCAAAAAAGCTCCGCAGCACAGCGGGTCACACCAGCGATGGTACTGTTAACGGCTTATGTTGAAGTACTGGATCGCTGGAGCACACATTCGCAGTTTCTCATCAACATTCCGCTATTCGATCGCCAAACCGGAGACGCTGGCATTGAAGACGTCGTTGCCGATTTTACCAATCTGCTACTGCTTGCGGTTGACTTGCGGGAGCAAACCTCTTTTCTGGCGCGGGTGCGATCTGTCCAATCGCAGTTTCATCAGGATGTAGCACATGCGGCTTATTCCGGGGTTCAGCTACAGCGTGACCTGGCGCGTGTCCGTCAGGGAGAGCGGGATTTTGCCCCCGTGGTGTTCGCGTGCAATTTGGGTACGCCGCTGATCAACGACGAATGCCGTGACACGTTGGGCAAGCTCTCTTACATGATTTCGCAAACGCCGCAAGTATGGCTTGATTTCCAGTCGTATGAAATGGACGGCGGGCTCCTGCTGGCGTGGGATGCGGTTGATGACCTGTTTCCTGACGGGATGCTTGACCAAATGTTCGGCGCTTTTTGCCAGCTGATGAACTCTTTGGTGACCAAGGACAATGACTGGCAAGCCGCATCCGTGCTGCTCCCCGATTTGGAACAGAAGAGGAATGATCAGGCTGTAGATAATACACAGACGCAATCGAGTCAATGCTTGCACAGTGCCTTTTTTGCTTATGCAAGAGAGAATCCACACGAGCTGGCCGTAATCGATAGTCATGCTTCTACTACGTTTTCGTATGGCGAGTTAGCGCAGTACGCATTGCAGATTGCAGCGTATCTCCAAAAGCAAGGCGTTGAAGCTGGAGACCCTGTGGCAGTCAGTCTGCCGCGCGGAATCGATCAAGTCGCTGCGGTTCTTGGTATCGTGGCACAAGGAGCATGCTACGTCCCGGTTGGAATCGGGCAGCCATCCACAAGGCGCGAGCGCATTCATCAAAAAGCGGGGATTCGCTATGTGCTTACGGATACGGAGATTGCGCAAACGCTGGAGTGGCCGGAAGACGCTGTTGTTCTGTCGGTTACAGATGCGTTGAATGTCTCACCGCTGGCTGAACCCGTGCCGATTTCTTTTGATAGCCTTGCCTACATCATTTTTACTTCTGGCTCTACGGGTGAACCAAAAGGAGTAGAAATCAGTCATTCCGGGGCATGGAACACCATTAGAGAAATAAATAGACGCTACGGAATCGGGCATACGGATCGGATTTTGGCGGTTTCCTCACTTGATTTTGACCTGTCTGTCTACGACCTGTTCGGATTGCTCAGTGTAGGCGGCTCGATTGTGCTCATAGGCGAAGAGTTACGACGGGATGCGGCTCATTGGGCGAGACTGGTGGATCAGCATCAGGTGACGCTGTGGAACTCTGTGCCCGTGCTGCTCGATATGCTCTTGATTGCTGCGGAGAGCGGATCGTATGAGAGCTTGCCGCTTCGCCTAGTCATGCTCTCTGGGGACTGGATCGGTCTCGATTTACCGCAACGCCTGAATCAGCTCGCACCGAACAGCCAGCTTGTGGCGATGGGCGGAGCGACAGAAGCGTCGATCTGGTCCAACTTTTTTGATGTTACGCTGCCCTTGCCTGTTCACTGGACATCGATTCCGTACGGTCAACCACTCACGAATCAGGCTTATCGGGTTGTTGATGCACTTGGACGTGATTGCCCTGACTGGGTAGAGGGAGAATTGTGGATCGGCGGAGCAGGTGTGGCAGTAGGCTATCGGGGTGATCCTGCACTGACCGAAGAGCGCTTTGTCAACTGGAACGGTTCACGCTGGTATCGGACTGGTGATCTCGGACGTTATTGGCCGGATGGGACCATTGAATTTCTCGGGCGCAAGGACTTCCAGGTGAAAATTAGAGGGCATCGCATCGAGCTGGGTGAAATCGAATCGGCCATGAAGCAGCATCCGGGAATTCGCGATGCAGTTGTGACAGCGGTAGGTGATCCGCGGGAGAACAGGCAACTGGTTGGGTATGTGGTACCAGAACGGGAAAGCGAGTCAGCGCTGTTTGATCGTGTAGAGGCTGATCCGAAAAAGAGTGAAGAACTGTGGGCAGATGTCATAGATACGGGGCGTGTGCAGACCTTATCGGAGCATTTTGCAAGCATCAGACCGGAAGATTTCACCTCGTTTTGGACGTACATGGAGCAACTTGCTGTTCGATTCATTTACCGCACATTGGAGATGGTGGGAGTGAAATTTGAGCAAAATGCCAACTACTCCCTCGATGATTTGATGCATAGCTGCGGGATTCAAGAGCGTTATCACGGGCTGGTCAGACAGTGGCTCCAAACATTGGAGGACGAAGGTCTTGTCCGTAAAGACAAATCGGATGTCTATAGCATCACGCAGGCGAACCTGACTGAATGGTTGGAAAAGTCGCAGGTCACTCAGGTATCGCCCGCATGGGAACCGCATGCACAAGCCCTTTTACGTTATTTGGAAAAAGTCAATGACGAGAGTGTTGCGCTGTTGCGTGGCGAGCTTGACCCGTTGGCCCATTTCTTCTCGGAGGAATTCAGTCTGACTCCGAATGATCTGATGCAGACACTCCCTGGTGCAAAGCATCGTGACAGAGCGGCACTGGCGTTGGTGGAAAGGCTGGTCCATCGTTTTGGAGAAAGGTCTGAATCAGAACCGATACGTGTGCTGGAAATCGGGGCGAGGAGCCTAACGCTGACGGAATCATTGCTGGCTGTACTCCCGGCAGATGCGACACATTTTACATGCACAGACACCTCGACTTTCTTTACAAATGCCGCAAAAGCGAGGTTCCGGGAGTACCCGTTTGTGCACGATCAACTGCTGGATATCAATCAAAATCCACTATCTCAAGGGTTTGAAGCACATCAGTTCGACGTTGTGATTGCCTCTGATTCCCTGCATCGTGCGAAAAACATCGGGATGGCCCTCTCGCATGTACAAAGCCTTTTGGCTCCGGGTGGCATGCTGATTTTGCTGGAGATGACCTGCAACAGCCGATTGCAGCAAATCAGCACGGCATTTCTCGAAGATGGCTTTACGCATTTCGAAGATGAGCGCCGTAATGAGCAACGCCCCTTGTTATCGGTGGAAGCATGGCAGCAGACTTTGCAGCAGCAAGCCTTTGCAAAAGTGTCAGCTTTCCCAGAAGACAACGATTTTGGTCAGCATGTACTGGTTGCGCAGGCGCCACTTCAGGCCAAGCGCTTCAATGCTGCACAACTACCCGGCTTCTTGAGTCAAAAGCTGCCTGATTATATGGTTCCGTCCGCTTTTCTTTTGTTGAGCGAACTGCCGCTTTCTGCAAACGGCAAGGTAGATCGGCAAGCCCTGCCTACTCCTGACAGCCTGATGAAGGCCAAAGCAGACAAAGCGTATACAGCTCCAACGACACCAATCGAAACAGCACTCGCGGCTATTTGGTGCCAGCTATTTGAAGTGGAACGGGTAGGCGTCACAGACAACTACTTCGAGCTCGGCGGAGATTCGTTATTGGCAACCAGACTCAGTGCGATGGTTCGCAGCAAGCTTGCGGTAGAGCTGTCGTTAGGGCGCATTTTTGAAAAGCCGACGATTGCCGGACTGGCCCAGCATGTGCAGATGCTTCTCGAGGAAAAAGGAACATCGTCAGGCTTGCCAGCAATTGTACTGGCTCCACAAGACAGGCATCAGCCTTTCCCGCTAACGGATATCCAGCAAGCCTACTGGGTCGGGCGCAGTGGTGTTTACGCCTTGGGCCATGTCTCCACGCATTGCTATTTCGAAATCGAAGGGCAGCACTTGGACCTGGAGCAGATCAATCGAGCTTGGCAACGGTTAATTGACCACCATGAAATGATGCGGGCCGTGATTTTGCCGGATGGCTGGCGTCAGCAGATTTTGGAGCAGGTACCTGCTTACCGGATCGAGGTCACTGATTTGCGGAACCAATCTGCCGAAGAAGCTGAGTCCGAGCTGCAAGCGATTCGGGAAGAAATGTCCCATCAGGTATTGTCTACGGATGTGTGGCCGTTGTTCGAGGTGCGCGCTTCCCGCTTTGGAGACGAACGGGTTCGCTTGCATATCAGCTTTGACAACCTGATTTTTGACGGGTGGAGCATGTTCCACCTCTTGAGCGAGTGGACGAGGCTGTATTATGAGCCGGATGCGCCTATGACACCACTGGATATGAGCTTCCGCGATTATGTACTGGCGCAAGAAGCGCTCAAGTCTACAGAGCTGTACCAACGCGATCTGGACTATTGGATGGATCGATTGCCTGATTTGCCGCCAGCACCACAGCTGCCTTTGGCGAAAAATCCTGACACGATTACCGACCAGCGCTTCCATCGTTTAGAAGCCAGAATCAATAGCGAAGCATGGCAGCGGCTCAAAAAGCGGACAGCAGAGGTCGGTCTAACGCCGTCCGGGATCTTGCTGACAGCGTATGCCGAGACCCTTGGTGCATGGAGCAAGAGTTCGCGTTTTACGATCAACCTGACGCAATTCAATCGATTGCCCTTGCACACGCAGGTAGGCGAAATCGTGGGGGACTTCACTACGCTAACCTTGCTGGCAGTCGAGTTGTCCGCTGGCGAGACGATTTTGGAACGCGGCCGTAATTTGCAGCAGCAGCTATGGCGCGATTTGGACCATCCTTATGTGGGCGGAGTTCAAGTCCAGCGCGAATTGGCGAAGCAAACAGGAGAGCACAATGGTGTTGCGATGCCGATTGTCTTTACGAGCGCATTGGGTGTAGAGCAGTGGAGTGGGTCTGACTCCGATGGCAAATGGCTGGGCAAGCTCGTCTACAACATCACGCAGACGCCGCAGGTATGGCTGGACCATCAAGTGGTCGAGCAAGATGGAGAACTGCTGTTAATCTGGGATGCCGTAGAAGGACTATTTCCAGAAGGACTCCTTGCTGACATGTTTACGGCTTATGGCGAGCTGCTGCATCGACTGATAGAAGAGGATGCGGTATGGCAAGAGTCGGCACCGAGCCAGATGGCTGTCCCTCGACTGGAAGAAAGAATCGCCGCAAACGATACGGCTGCGCCTGTATCCTCAGAGACACTCGTCGGACTATTTGACAAACAAGCTGCATGCCAAACGGATCAGCCTGCCGTGATCTCCACACAGCGGACATTGACCTATGGGGAGCTCGCTGACGCTGCTGACCAAATCGCGAAGTGGCTGCGTTCACAAGGAGTTCAACCAAATACGTTGGTCGCTGTCGTGATGGAAAAAGGCTGGGAGCAGGTCGCAGCCACGCTCGGGATTATGAAATCCGGGGCCGCTTATTTGCCGATTGATCCGCTGCATCCAGAGGAACGACGTTCTCAGCTTTTGCATGATGGACAAGTACAGTTCGTGCTGACGCAGTCTTGGCTGGATGAGCGATTGGGCTGGCCTCTGGATGTGGAGAGACTGATTGTGGACCAGCTGATGACAAGGGACGAGGCAAGCACGGTGAACCCAGTGGCATCAGTTGCCGGACAGCCGGAGGATTTGGCCTATGTCATCTATACATCAGGGTCGACGGGCCAGCCAAAAGGAGTCATGATCGACCATCGAGGCGCGGTCAACACGATTGAAGATATCAATCAACGATTTGCAGTGGGGGCACAGGATCGGGTGCTCGCTTTATCCAATCTGAATTTCGATTTGTCGGTCTATGACATTTTCGGCATGCTTGCCGCGGGTGGAACGATCGTCATGCCGGATGCTGATAAAGCCAAAGACCCTGCACACTGGCTGGAGTGGCTGGAAGCCGAGCAGGTGACAGTGTGGAACACAGTTCCGGCGCTGATGCAGATGCTGATCGAATACGCCGTGGGGAGAAACCTTCACTTGCCACAATCGTTGCGCCTCGTCTTGTTGAGCGGTGATTGGATTCCACTGGATTTGCCAGACAAGATCAAGTCGTTTTTCCCTCACGTTCAGGTGATCGGTTTGGGCGGCGCAACAGAAGCCTCGATCTGGTCAAATCTTTTCGCAATCGAAGACATCGCCCCTAGCTGGAAAAGCATTCCGTACGGTCGCCCAATGGTCAATCAGCGCTACCATGTGCTGAACGAATCGATGGGGGATTGCCCCGTTTGGGTGCCGGGACAGCTGTTTATCAGTGGCATTGGGCTTGCCAAAGGCTACTGGAGAGATGAAAACAAGACGAATGAAAAATTCATTACGCATCCGGGGACAGGACAACGACTGTACCGCACGGGGGATTTGGGCCGTTACTTGCCTGATGGCACGTTGGAGTTCCTCGGTCGGGAAGATTTCCAGGTGAAAATCAGAGGGCACCGGATTGAGCTGGGCGAGATCGAGACGGCATTGAAACGCCATGAAGGGCTCAAAGATGTTGTCGTGGCCGTGCCAGATGACGGTGCGGATGAAAAGCGCTTGGTCGGGTATGTGGTGCTGGATCGTGAAAAGGATTCCGCGTTATTCGAAACAGAGCAGGCCGACCCCGCTGCAAGTGCTGCTCGTTGGCAGGCGATCAACAGCATGGGTCACGCGCAGGCCGATACCATTCCCGCGAGTGTCGATGTGGAAGTCGTCACGCAATTCCTGATGGAGGCTGACCGTGTAAGCACCGCCTACATGTGCCGCACGCTTGAGCATATGGGGATGTTCTCGCAAGTAGGAGAAAGCACTTCAATTGCGGAGCTCATGGATCGTTTTCAGATTCATCCTCGTTACCAGACCTTGCTTGCGCATTGGCTGGAAGTACTGGCAGAAGAGGGAGTGCTGGAAAAACAAGCTGCGGGTACGTACGTGAGTCTGCGTTCATTGCGTGAAGGTGTGCCGGATGTTGTTCTGTCAGCATCCTCGCTTCGTACGGAAGCAGCACGTGAGCTCGAAGCCGTTTTCCGCCGCGACTATCCGTTGTTTATTGGTCTGTTAACTGGTGAGCTCGATCCGTTGGAGCTCTTTCTAGCAGAGGATGCTTTCTTAACACCTGCCGGCTTGAGCCGCTTTGACCTGACGCGGGAGTTTTACAGCAGCCTTGCCGGGGCGGTGTTTGGCAGTATCGTAAACCACCATCCGTCTGATAAGACACTGCGGGTGCTAGAGCTTGGCACGAGAGCCGGAAGCTTGACACAAACACTGGTGTCCACCTTGCCTGCAGAACGCAGTCGTTATTTATACGTCGACGAATCCTCCTTTTTTACCGACAGGGCAAAGAAGGAATGGGGAGAGCAGGCTCCGCTGGAGTACGGTCAGCTTGACATGAACGTGGCACCGCTTGCGCAAGGCTATGATCCGCATTCGTTTGACGTCATTGTCGCGGACAATACGCTGCATCGCTCTCGTGATATAGGGAAAACGCTGGTGTACTTGAAAGGGCTACTCGCACCTGGGGGGCTTCTGTTCCTGGTCGAGTCGACGCGCAACAGTCGTCTGCTGCTAACCACTGTCGGCTTCTTCGAGGATGGGTTTAGCCATCTGGAGGATGAGCGCAAAGCCAATTATCTTCCTCTGCTTACGGTAGAGCAATGGCGAGCGGGCTTGGAACAACAAGGCTTCGCTAACGTCCTTGCCATTCCGGATAAAGCGCAGGTCACAGAGGCGTTCGAGCGCCATCTGATTGTGGCGCAAGCACCGGAGGCGGTTCGTTTGTTCCAGCCGGAAAAATTGTCTGAAGCTCTGCGGAATAGCTTGCCTGACTACATGGTACCAAGTGAGTACGTGTTGCTGGATGAGCTGCCGCTATCCGCCAATGGAAAAGTAGATCGGAGGGCAATCACAAAGCTTGGCAAAAGAAAGGCAAGTATGCCGAAAAAGACGCATGTAGCGCCTTCCAACGAGATCGAAGTCAAGCTCGCCAAGGTCTGGGAAGAGGTGCTTGGTGTAGGGGAAATCGGCATCCACGACAACTTTTTTGCGCGGGGTGGAGACTCATTGCGCGCGATCCAATGCCTCAATCTTATAAAAGAGAGATACCAGATTGATTTGTCTTTGCAAAGTTTGTTTGAAGCTTCCACGATCTGCACCCTTGCCGAGCTGATCAAGACGAGCACACAGGCAACGGAAGATCTCGCAGCGGATTTTGACGAGGGGACCATTTAAAAAAAGAAAAACCGCAGATGAGTAGGTGGGCTGCGACTCAGTGGCAGGAGCAGCCCCGCCTTTTCTTGGAAGAAGAATGCGGGGAGCAGGTCAGGAGGGAGAGAACATTGGGTATCAAAAAGATTGGCATTTTGGGAGCGACTGGTGTTGTAGGCCATACAGCCTTTCAAACGATTTTGTCTAGAACGAACTATCCGATTTTGCTGGGTGGTAGAAATCTCGAAAAGCTAAGTGAGCTTTTTACTGGGACGGAAGGTAGGCTGGAATGCCAGCAGGTGGATGTATGCAACGAGGAGGAACTGCATGACTTTTGCGGTCAAGTCGATCTCGTTATCAATTGTGCAGGGCCCTCCAAGCAAATCGTTGATAAAGTTGCGGTCGCATGCCTCAAACATGCGGTCCATTACGTAGATGTGTCCGGAGATGAGCATCTGTATCAACAATTGCTCACGCGAAAGCAGGAAATCGAGGAAAAGGGACTGCTGTTTATCATCTCTGCTGGCGTTTACCCGGGGCTGTCGGAAGTTTTCCCAGCTTACGTCGCTGAAAATGATTTGGACGAAATCGATTTGCTCGAAGTCTTTTTTGCAGGGCAGGGCGGATTTTCACTCAATGCGGCATATGACATCGTCTGCAGCATTGAAGAAGATACCGGATGGGGAATGTCTTACTTCAAGCAAGGCGAGGTCAAAAAAATAGACGGGCCGTTCCATCGCAACTACACACTGCCGCATCCCGCTGGAAAGCGCGACACATATCCGGTAGTGACAAAGGAATTCGGCCTCATGACCAAGCAGCATAAAATCGAATCCGCTTATTTTTACAACAGCTATCAAAGCAATGCCATCTTGAATCAATTTGTGATGATCAAGGCTTTGCAGCAATACAAAACCGAGGAACAAAAAAGAGCATCAGTCAAGCTGCTGCTGGAACAGTTTGAGGCGAAGAAGCCGGGTGTGAAGGATTTTACGATGTTCCACCTGCATGCGACCGGAAAGCGTGACGGTAAAAAAGTGCGGGTCTTCTCCACTCTTCTGTATCCGGGCGACTGGAATCGGATATCTGGCATCATCGCGGCCACAGTGGCTCACTTAATCGCGGAAGATCCGAACAGAAAAACAGGCTGCTTTTTCGTGGCAGAAGGCGTATCGGCGACAGGTTTGATTGATGCACTTCGCGAGCAGCAGGTCGAACTCATGCATTCCATCATGGAAATGAAGTAGGGGTGACGTATGACAAAGAATCGTAAGTTGCGTACCGTGGTATGCGGTTCCCGCTTTGGACAGTTCTACTTGGAGGCGGTGAAGGCATTGCCTGAGCAGTTTGAATTGGTAGGGCTGCTGGCAAAAGGAAGTGAACGCTCGCGTCAATGCGCCGAGCGAAATGGCATCCCGCTGTACACCGATGTCAATCAATTACCTGCTGACATTGATCTGGCTTGCGTCGTATTGCGTTCCACCGTGATGGGCGGCAATGGAACAGAGCTGTCGATCCAACTGCTTGCCAAGGGCATTCACGTCATTTCGGAAGAGCCGATCCACCATAAAGATTTGGCGCTGTGCCTAAAGCATGCCAAGCAGAACGGTGTTCATTTTATGACGGGCGATCTCTACGTACATTTGCCTGCTGTTCGCCGCTTTATTGCTTGCGCTCGTACGATGCTGGCTGTGCAGCCTGCCTTGTACATCGAGGCTGCTTGCGCTACACAGGTGTCCTTCCCGCTCATGCACATTTTGCAGGAAGCCCTCCCTTCTATTCGTCCGTGGAAAATCAGTCATGTCATCAAGGATGAGGGACCGTTTCAAGTGTTGATCGGACAGCTGGGCAAAATTCCAATTACGCTGCGCGCCCACAATGAAGTCGATCCGGATGATCCAGACAACCATCTGCATTTACTGCATCGCGTGACGATTGGTGTAGCTGGCGGGAGCTTGTCGCTTACAGACACGCATGGCCCTGTCGTGTGGCAGGCGCGTCTGCACGTACCGGATCTTCCCGACATTCACGGTGATCTGACAGTTTCCCCACCTGCACACATGCTGGAAAACAGTACACACATATTGGGACCGCAGGAGACGCCGACTTATCGGGACATTCTTACGAAGCAGTGGCCGCAAGCTATCGGACGCGATTTACTCATCATGCGAGATAGGATCATGGGGCAGGTCGATAAGGCTACGATGGAAACACGCGCGCAGCAGGAACTATTGTGTTCACGACAGTGGCAAGAATGGACGCAGGCATTGGGATATCCCGTGTTGCGCTCGAATGGCAGTCATGAGCCGTTGACGTTAGCGTCTCTCGAACAAGCAGCCTGGAGCATTCCGGACGACGAATTTCACGGCACTGCATCACCTAATGATGCGACTTTGGCGGAAAATAACGATGTTTTTGTATGCACGGCGTCTGCCGAGAGCGAGCTAAAAGGGATCGATGCTGTGCAGGTAAATACGTGCATTGAGTGCCTGGATGCAGCTGCGGTGGCCTCCATGCTGCTCGCGCTGCAATCTCAAGGAGCACTGACAGCGGGACAACATTCCTTTGCGGCGTCAGATATTTTCACTGCTGCAAACATAGCAGAGCGTCATCAACCAGTCATCAAGCGCTGGCTGCACATACTGACGGACCGTGGCTACCTGAAATTTGCTGCTGGCGAGTATCAATGCGGCATTCAGATGACGCGAGAGGAAGTAGAACGACGGTGGGATTTAGCCAAAAATGCCTGGAATGGCAAGCTGGGCTCACCGCTCGTCATGGACTATCTCAAGGACAATGCGGATCGGCTGCCACAGCTGATGGATGATACCCAACAAGCTGCTTTGCTGCTATTTCCTGAGGGGCGTATGCATGTTGCCAATGCGCTTTATCGGGACACCCTTGTGGCGCGTTATTTGAACAAGTCGGTCGCAGAGGCAGTAGCGCGGATCGCGTCTACGACAAACTCGCTTCGCATTCTGGAGGTAGGCGCTGGGACTGGAGCAACGAGTGATGTGGTTGTGGACCGCCTGAGGGGGTCTGTTTCCAAAGGACTGCATGTGGAGTATGTGTACACGGATGTGTCCCACTTTTTCTTATCCTCTGCACGTGAACGCTACAAAGCTTGCCCATGGATCAAATATCAGGTGGTTGATATCGACAAAAATTTGTTTGCACAAGGCCTCACAGAAGGCAGCTTCGATATCGTGATTGCGGCAGGCATGTTGAACAACGCGCGGGATACGGATGAAGTCATCCAAGGGCTGTTGAAGACCCTTGCTCCAGGAGGCTGGATGATTATTACCGAGCCAACTCGAGAATTCGTAGAAATGCTCATCTCCCAAGCTTTCATGATGACTCCACCAGTAGATGACAGGAAAAATACGCAATCGACCTTCATGACTGTCCAGCAGTGGCTCGATGTTTTTGAACGGGCAGGTGTCAAGGAGCTTGCGGTCTTGCCTGAGGAGTCTCACCCACTGGCACCACTTGGACAAAAGCTGTTCCTCATCAAGAACAACATCGATGTTGGCGTACGTCAGCAGCTTTCCCCAAACGAAAACGAAATGGCGAAGCTCATTTAAATAGGAGAGTGTGCATATGCCCCAAAACCTCAAGACAAATAGTGTCGAGCTCTTGATGCGCCTACGCAGAGATGGAATTTTTTTATGGGAGGAAAATGGGAGCCTGCGTTACAAAGCCCCAAGAGGAACACTTGCAGCCGATGATTTACAGGCGTTAAAAGAACAGAAAGCAGACATTCTCGCTCTTTTGCGAGCCGAATCCCAACCGGTGACGGTGATACCCGATCCAGCAGCGCGATTTGTACCTTTTCCCCTGACAGATGTGCAGTCTGCTTATTTACTGGGACGGTATGAGCTGTTTGGCTATGGTGGCGTGGCGTGCCATATTTACATGGAGCTGGACTATCCTGAGCTTGATCCGAAACGGGCGGAGGATGCGTGGAACCTGCTCATTGCAAGACATGACATGCTGCGTGCAACCATTGATCAGAACGGTCAGCAGCGCATTCTAGAGAAGGTCCCGCATTTGACGATTACCTATACGGATACAAGTGGCATGGATGAGCAGGAGGCAGGAAGAAGGCTCGATGACATACGCGAAGCGATGGGACATCGCGTGTATGATACAGCCAAATGGCCGTTGTTTGATATCGGCTTGACGAAAACGAGCGACAGGGCTGTGCTCCATGTATCGATGGAATTTCTCATCGCGGATTGGGCGAGTATTTGGCTCTTGCTAGGTGAGTTTGAGGCCCTTTATAAAGAACCGGAAAAAACAATGCCCGCGCTGCCGATTACGTTTCGCGATTACGTCTTCGCCGAACGCAGCCTAAGAGAGACTACGGCATATGGCAGAGACAAAGCGTACTGGCAGCAACGGATCGATGCATTGCCACAGGCTCCAGACCTGCCAATGGCGAGACAGCAGACCCAGAATGGAGACGCACGCTTTCGCCGTCGCTTCATTCGCTTACATAACGCTTCGTGGGATACCTTTAAGCAGCGTGCCCAGCAGCGAGGATTGACGCCAACCTCCGCCGTGATGACTGCCTTTGCCACTGTGATCGAGCGCTGGAGTCGAAATCGTGCGTTTTGCCTGAATTTGACGTTGCTGAACAGACAGCCGCTACATGAGCGAGTCCATGAGATTGTCGGGGATTTCACATCAGTCAATTTGCTTGCGGTTGATTGGGGATTGGAGCGTTCTTTTCAAGGGCGGGCGAAAACTATTCAAAAGCAGTTGTTTGAAGATTTGGATCACCGTTTGTTTTCCGGCGTGGAGGTCATGCGCGAGCTAGCGCGTAGGCGCGGTCGTGAAGCTGCTCTGATGCCAATCGTTTTTACGAGTGCAATTGGGTTAGTAGAACCAGCGGAAGGCGGTCAGCTACAGGGCAAAATTGCTGGGCACGGAATCAGTCAAACACCGCAGGTTTTCATCGATTGCCAAGCCATGGACAGCTCGGCAGGCTTGCAGGTGAACTGGGATGTGCGGGAGGGTGTTTTCCCAGAGCATGTCGTTGACGACATGTTTGATACTTTTGCAAAATTACTGCAATCTTTGGCGGACAGCGAGCAAATGTGGGAGGGAGTTGACGAAATTACGTTGCCAGACTGGCAGTGGGAAGAGCGTCAGCAGGTAAATGAGACCACGGCAGCTTTACCAGAGTACGCCTTGCATCAGCCAATCGTCGCACAAGCAATGTCGACGCCAGATCGTCCGGCTGTGATTGACAGTGAAGGACAGATCTCCTACGCGGAACTGGTCAAACGTGCTGCCGCAGTAGCAGGGAAGCTTAAGGAACTAGGCTGCCGCGAGCAAGACCGCGTTGCTATCGTAATGGATAAAGGCGTGCATCAAGTCGCAGCCGTACTCGGTACATTGTTTGCCGGAGCTGTCTATGTACCTATTGATCCGAAGCAACCCGAGATGCGTCGACAGGTCATGATGGAACAGGCGGACATTCGTTATGCTTTGACGGTATTTACCAACCAGTTGCAATGGTCAGACGCTATTCAAACGATTGCAGTGGATCAAGTAAGCCCGCAGCATGAACCATTGATACTGCCTGAATTAAACCCGGATTTGCCTGCGTACATCATTTATACGTCTGGTTCCACGGGACAGCCTAAAGGGGTCGTCATTAGCCACCGCGCAGCAGCAAATACGATCGAGGACATGCTTCGTCGTTTTGCGATCACGGAAAAGGATCGCGTGCTTGGCCTTGCCCAGCTGAGCTTTGATTTATCTGTCTACGATATTTTTGCCACGCTCTCTGTGGGTGGTGCAGTTGTGTATCCTCATTCCGACCGGCAAACAGATCCTTCCCATTGGAGTGAGCTGATAGCCCGGCATGACATCACCGTATGGAATTCCGTGCCGGCCCTGATGCAGATGCTGGTCACGTATTTGGATGCCACGCCAACTGTCAAAGTAGACAGCTTGCGACTGGCCTTGCTTTCCGGTGACTGGATTCCCTTGACGCTACCTGATCGGATGCAAAAATATCTCCCTTCTGCACAGATCGTCAGTCTCGGCGGTGCCACAGAAGCATCGATCTGGTCGAACTATCATCTGTACAACGGACTGGAAGCAGACTGGAACAGTATTCCGTATGGCCGCCCGCTCGCCAACCAAGGCTTCCGCGTCCTCGATTCACAGATGCGCGATTGCCCAGTGTGGATGATCGGGGATCTGTATATTACCGGAGCAGGCTTGGCGGAGGGCTATGTCGGAGATCAACGGCTCACGGAGGAAAGGTTCTTTTCCCACCCTGTGGATGGAGAGAGACTCTACCGAACCGGTGATTTGGGCCGCTACACACCAGGGGGCGAAATCGAGTTTATCGGTCGCGAAGACAATCAGGTCAAAATCAGAGGGCATCGGATCGAGCTAGGTGAAATTGAATCGGCCCTGCTCAAACACCCTGCTGTCGCCGCAGCTGGTGTCGTGCTGGATGGAGCGAGTGACGAGCCTGTTTTTCTGGGGATTGTGGAGTGCGCCCGCAAGATGGATCGGGACCTTGGGACGGAAAGAGCGGAATTCGCGATGCTCGTAAATGGGATCAGTGAAGAAGTGGACATCGAGGTCAATCAGCGCATTGTCATGCTTCTGCAAGAGATTGCGCGACAGCATACGAGCATGCCTCTACGGGTATTGCAAGTCGGCGCAGGGAACGGGGCGTTAACAGAGCAAGTCTCGCAAGCGTTGGAAGGCCATGATTTAGAATATATAAGCATGGATACAGTTGAAGAAGAGTATCGGGCACAAGGATTGGCACCGAACTCGTTCGACGTAGTGTTCACTGATGGAGCGATAGATAGCTCTGACATGAACAAGCTGAAAGAACTGATTTGCCCGGGCGGGTGGCTCATTCTTGCCAAATGGACAGAGGCGTCATGGATAAGTGAGTTGCAGAAGGAAGAAGACGGTCTTGTGTTCGTGTTGCAAAAGGAGGGAGAAAATCATCTGCTCGCCCATCGCGTGAAGCTGGACAGGGTGAGGGTCAGTGCCGCAGAGCTGGAAAAATTCCTTTCCCTTCATCTGCCTGCCTATATGCTGCCTGCCCACTTGCAAGTCGTAGACGCACTGCCACTCACCGGAAATGGAAAAATAGATCGCCGTGAGCTGGCAAAATGGCGCCCTGCATCGACGTTCGAACAAAGTGCTTTTCTGGACGCTACAGAGGGGGCTGAAACTGATCCGTTAGAAGTGCAGCTTGCACACGTCTGGGCTGAAGCATTGGGACTCTCGGGAATCGGCCGAACCCAAAGCTTTTATGAGTACGGTGCAGATTCTCTCATCATGGCGCAGGTAGCCGGAAAGTTGCGCGACAAGCTGGTGGAGGACCCGACGCACGCTGCCATTCCGTTTGATGTCTTGCTCCGACAAATGCTTAACTTCCCGACCGTGGAAGCACTGGCTGGCTTCATACACATGCGCAATCAGGAAGGGCAGCAAAGTGAGGAAGTCGCATTGCCGAAAAAACGCAACAAGTCGAGCAATGCCGTGCTGATTCCATATGGCGGTGACGAATCTGGGCCGCTGCGGGTTGTGTTTCATGCCGTTTTGGGGACGATGGACAGTTTTCGCCCATTGATTGAACAGCTCAAAGCCCAGCAGACAGGAAGCATCGTCGGGGTCGCCATTGACGACAGCGAACGTTATTGCGCGCTAGAACCGTCTGAGCTGATAGAAACTGTGGCCGATGATTATGCCGAATGCTTGATCGACGTCTTGCGTGAAGGAGAGCAAAGGCCTGTACAGCTCATCGGCTATTCCTTGGGCGGGTTGATTGCCATTGAAGTGGCGAGAAGACTTGGGGAGCAGGGCGTCCCACTTCTGGACTTGGTTTTGATCGACATTCCTCCGATCCTGACAGAAGTGAATGATGATCTCTTGATTGAGGCACTCTTTGTTCCAAACCTGAACATCACGCTGGAACAGGCTGGTTTTGGAAAAGTGGATGAGCATGATTTTTCCCGGGCGATTTTGCAGCTCGTAGAAAAACACGGGGATTGCATCCCGCAAGGCTCAGCGTGCACCATCAGTGGAGATGATGGGCTAGACCAGGTGGGAGAGATATTCCGCAAATTATCCACGTTTGACAGAAGAGAACGCTTCACTGCTTATGTCCATGCGCTAGGCAAAACATCAGGGGAACAGATGCCAGTGGAAATGGCAGAGGGCCTGTGCAAAGTGTTTGGGCAGAGCTTTAAAGCTGCTCGCTATACTCCTTTGCCCTATATGGGAGACATTCGCTTCCTGCTGGCTCGCGAGCCGTTTCAATTTTTGCCAAGCACGAGCGAAGAGACCATCGCTTTTTGGCAAGATATATGCATTGGAGAACTGGAAGTGACAGAAATCGCCGGTAACCATTACAGCTGCATGGTAGGAGAGAATGCGGTCAAACTGGCGGAGCTGTTGACAGTACCACTCGGCACCAAATAACTTCTTTGGTAACAATCAAGACAGCGGGAGACAAGGACGACAAAACAACGTCCTTTGTCTGCTGCTGCTCCTTTTCCTTAAATTACCAAGTCAAGAACCGTCATAGATACGATCAAAGACTGTGTTGAAATTCGTCAGCTCATTTTTCCAACCTTTGTAGCAAATGTGTAACGGAGCTTTTCTCCTATTCGTGATATCCTGAAGATAGTAGCAATTCCGATCACGCAGAAAGGAAGAGGTCCATGTCAGCTGAGAAAGAGTCCCGACTCTGCAAACGCTCTAAACAGATTCATAACCGAACGTTTGTCGTGACCTGCAAAGAGTTTTTGGTGAAGCAAGCAGACTTTCTGTTGGACGTATTCGCCGATGTAGAAGACGAGACTGGTCCTATTAAGAACGGTGCGAAAATTCAGGTAGGCTGGACCATTCTGCTGGTTTTCGAACGAGATGGGTATATGGAAATCGTGGCACCCGACTACGATGAGAATCCTTTTTCCGAAACAACTTCTGACCTGTCTGTGTCCTTGGTCGTGCAAATGGCGCAAAACAACTGTTTGCAAACCGTGCGAGCAGAAGGGGAAGCTGCTTTGTTCCAAGATAAAATCGTGGTGGCAAAAGGTGCATTTGAACAAGAACATGTCTATTTGCAGCGTGCAGAAGATGTTCGAAAAGGTGACTCCGGATGGTATCTCGGGCCTGTGGAAGGCGAAGTAGACAGTGACCAGCTAGAGTCATACTACGTTTACCAACTGCTAAAGCTACGTCCGTCTCTTTTGCAAGCATTGGCTCTTCCACGAGGGTATATCGTCGTGTTCCAAGGAGATCTGATTGAAGCAGTCTTGGATGAGCACGATGAAAATGTATGGCCGACACTCCATTAGCGGCTGTTATTTAACTTTGCCGATACTTTATTCACGAGCTGATCCGCTTGCCGCGTCGTTTCGGGCAAACGATATTTGGGAGAGAGCTTGGTGATCCATGCGCATGCAGTTGGCAAAGAGATTCCGTGTCCGATCGAGACGAATATCGGTTTGATATTCGGTTGTGTACGCAAGACTCCACCGATGATTTCACCCTGATCGATCAAAGGGGAATACACGCCTCTTTCCTGTGCGGGTTCTTCGTATTCGCCTAGCAGTCTCGTTTTTCCACAGCCAATGGTAGGAATGTCAAACAGGACGCCCAAATGACTGGCTAGTCCGAATCTTCGTGGGTGAGCGATTCCTTGTCCATCGCAGACGACAAGCTGCGGTGTTGTTTTTAGCTCCTTGAATGCACGGACCAACGGAGGCAGCTCTCGAAAAGAGAACAGGCCGGGAATGTACGGGAATTCGACGGTGTCTTGAATGACGACAGACTCGACGACTTGCAGGGAATTAGCGTCGAGGATCACGACACCAGCAACTAACAAATCAGACTCGGCATGATAGGCGACATCTACTCCAGCGATAAAGCGTACGTCCGCTAGTTGATCTTCTTTTTTCACTTGTTGGGCTAGTTGTCGCTGTAAGTTGATAGCCTCTTGCTCATCAATGCTCCAAGGATGTTGGATAATCGGCTCCATCTGGTTACCTCCGGATGATAGAAGATTTGTTCATTATATCCAATGGAGGCATTGCGCTCCAAGTCTTCTTAGGAACAATCCTGAGAAAATACGTTGACTTCTCGGATGAAAAGCACTATTTTGTAACCGACAGAATGATCATGTTCGAGATGGAACGAGGAGGGCTTGTCGTGAAAATCGCAGTAGTAGGAAGCATCAATATGGATCTCGTAACCCATGTACATCATTTGCCCAGAGCAGGAGAAACGATCGCAAGCCATCACTTCGAGCTGATCCCGGGTGGAAAGGGAGCGAATCAGGCAGTAGCAGCGTCTCGCCTGGGTGCGCATGTCTCCATGATTGGAATGGTAGGAGAGGATGAGAACGGCCGGGTTATGCTGGGAGGGCTAACGGATGCACACGTTCACATAGAGGGGATCAAATGCTCGGGTACGACAGGCATGGCTTTTATCAATGTCAGTGATGACGGGGAAAATAACATCGTGCTCGTTCCGGGTGCGAATGCGCTCGTCAGCACCGAGCATATTGCAGACAATCAGTCTATTTTAAAGGACAGTGACATCGTATTGCTCCAACTGGAAATCCCGATGCATGTCGTGGAATATACCGTCAAAGAGTCTGCTCGACTCGGCAAGCTGATCATTTTAAATCCGGCACCTGCACGCGAGCTATCCAGTGAGCTATTAACCCATGTACATACCTTAACCCCAAATGAAACAGAGCTTTCTATTCTCACGGGAATGCCTGTATCCACAATAGATGAAGTGCATGCCGCAGCCCAAAAGCTTTTGTCTGCTGGACCAAAGCGCGTCATCGTAACGTTGGGGGAAAAGGGCGCTCTCTTAGTAACCGCCGATGAGGCGACCCAT
The DNA here is from genome assembly GCF_013332495.1 of Brevibacillus sp. HB1.2. Taxonomy (NCBI): domain Bacteria; kingdom Bacillati; phylum Bacillota; class Bacilli; order Caryophanales; family Paenibacillaceae; genus Brevibacillus; species Brevibacillus sp. HB1.2. The sequence goes on from NZ_JABMIU010000006.1 coordinate 210,119, forward strand.
ATCCCGGCATTCCGCGTAGAGCCAGTGGATACAACTGCGGCAGGTGATTCCTTTACGGCAGCTTTTGCAGTTGGGATCACACAAGGAATGACAGAAACGGAAGCGGCCACTTTCGCCAGCAAAGTAGCAGCGATTGTCGTAACAAGGAACGGTGCTCAACCATCCCTGCCTACTTTCGAAGAAGTACAAGCATACTCTTTTTAATGGGGACGATAGATGGAGAAGGTCAACTTAGCTGAAGAGTTTACGTTATTCCAACAGTGACAGATGTAGAGTCGATATAATCAATGATTAAGCCTATTTTGAGAGATGATTTTCAAAATGGGCTTTTTCTATAGGTATGGTTTACAGTTGCAGACATTTCATTTGTTGACCGAACGGTACATAATGTGTAAGATTTCCATAACAGTTGGAAACGAAAGGAGGATTCCGTTGAACAAACGCGGCAGACCTCGTGATTTTGATTACACTTCCATTGTAGATGTGGCCATGAAAACATTTTGGTCAAAAGGCTACAATGGTTGTTCTACGCATGATTTATGCAGTGATACTGGACTAGGTAAAGGCAGCTTGTACAATACGTTTGGCAGCAAACAGGACCTTTATCTAGCAGTGGTGGAACACTATCACGAAACTGGAATTCGTGAACAGCGGGCATTATTGGAAAGTCCGGGTTCTGTGAAAGAACGATTGCAAAATTTTTTAGCTTGGGCATTGGTGGAAGACTTTGAATCTAGGAATCCAAAAGGATGTTTGCTGATCAATGCGGGATTGGAACGGGCAAAAGACGATCCCAAGATTGAAGAAATAGTCTCCAGACATGTTGAACTTTTGAAGCAAACCATGGAAAAAGTGATGGAGGAAGGCTTGCGAACGGGCGAAATCTCCAAAAAACGATCTGCTGTGGATTTGGCTAGCCTATTTTTAAGCAGTTACTACGGCTTCCGTGTGTTGAATACATCTACACAAAATCGGACATTGGCTGAACAAATCATGAACGGCACCATGGAATCTATCTTCGGCGCGTAATGCGCTCTTTTTTTGAGTTATTTTTGTACTGATTGTTACAATAATAAATAGAGGAGTGTTCCTTCATGCCGTCGATGATTTATTTGTTAGCGATAGCGATTTTTGCGATGACGACTTCTGAATTTATGGTGGCAGGTATGATGAACGAGCTTGCCGATGTTTTCGACGTGTCGATCCCATCCATCGGGTATTTTATTACGGCGTATGCAGGAGCAATGGTGATAGGTGGCCCGATCCTAACAGCAACTCTCTTGCACATTCGCCGAAAACAAGCGCTGCTTTCTTTGGTTGCCGTCTTCTTTATTGGCCAATCGCTGGGAGCCATGGCTTGGAATTACGAGTCGATGATGCTTGCACGTATCCTAACAGGTATTGCTTCATCCGCAGCGTTTGGTATCTCCGTCAGTATTTCAGCCAGCTTGGTTCCCCCTCATTCACGGGGAAAGGCAGCTTCGATTGTTTTGGCAGGCTTAATGATTGCTACTGTCATCGGCCTCCCTCTGACAACCGTGATTGCACAATATTTCGGCTGGAGAATGAGCTTTTGGGCAGTTGCAGTCGTCGTATTGCTATCTGGGATCTTGATTCAATGGTTGCTTCCTTCCTCCGCACAAAAAGACCAGCTGAACGGAAAGGATGAGCTTGCCAGTTTTCAAAATCCACACCTTTGGGCCGCGTATGTAACGAGTATGCTGATCATTGGCGGTACCTTCGCAGCGTTTAGTTATTTTACTCCGATTCTTACGGATGTAACGGCATTTTCGGATGCGAGTATCCCGTATTTGCTTGCCCTTTATGGCATCGCGACCGTGATCGGAAATATCGTGATTGGCAGACTTGCTGATCGTTTTACCATGCGCATCCTTGTAACGGGATTAAGCATACTCTTAGCGGCATTGGTTCTATTTGCCGTAGGCGCCGAAAATAAATGGATCGCTGTGCTATCCATTGTTCTGATTGGGTTGACGGGTGTCGCGATGAATCCGGCCATGATCGCACGAGTGATGAATACAGCAGGCAGTGGGACAATGGTAAACACTATGCATACTTCCTTTATTACATTGGGTGTTGCCATTGGTTCTTCCTTAGGCGGGATCGGGATCAGCAGTGGCTATGGGCTTGTTTCACCATTGTGGATAGGCGCTTGTTTAGCTGTTATTGGGTTACTTTCAATCGTTCCCTATCTGCAAAAGGGGAAAGTGTAAAAAACCAAACAATCCCTCTTGAAAGTCAAAAAAGGTCAAACTATAATAAAGTCAACGAAGGTCAGGAAAGGTCAAAGATCTTCTGAATTCCAAAACAACGCTTTTGGGGGGATTGAATATGCATTGTGAAATCTGCAAACAACGAGAAGCAACTGTGACTGTTCATATACGCGTACAAAATCAGCAACAAAAATACGATCTGTGCAAAGACTGCCAGACAAAGCTGACCAACAAAATGGGAGTGGGTATGGGCTTTAGTCCTTTCTCCTCCTTCTCTGGACTGGATGAGTTCCTGCAAGGCTTTGCCCAAGGCCCGATGAATCCGGGCAAATCTTCCAGCCAAACGCAACCACAAGCACCAGAGCGAGGTGGAGGCATCCTCGATGATCTGGGGCGTAATCTAAACGATGCGGCACGTGCCGGACTGATTGACCCTGTGATTGGACGCGAACAGGAAATTGAGCGTGTCATTGAGATTTTGAACCGACGCAATAAGAACAATCCGGTTCTGATCGGGGAGCCAGGCGTCGGGAAGACGGCGATTGCGGAAGGCCTCGCCCTGCGTATTACGGAAGGGCAAGTACCGACCAAGCTGAAAAACAAGCAGGTGTACATTTTAGATGTCGCCTCTCTGGTTGCAGGGACGGGAATTCGCGGACAGTTCGAGGAAAAAGTGAAGCAAGTGATTGCCGAGCTGCAAAAGCGCAAAAACGTCATCCTGTTTGTGGATGAAATTCATCTACTGGTGGGAGCAGGCTCTGCGGAAGGATCAATGGATGCAGGGAACATCCTGAAGCCTGCACTGGCTCGCGGTGAGTTGCAACTGATTGGGGCAACTACGTTAAAAGAGTATCGTGTGATTGAAAAAGACGCAGCTCTGGAGCGCCGCCTGCAGCCAGTCATGGTAAAGGAGCCAACCGTAGAACAAGCCATCGAGATTTTAAAAGGATTGCGTCCGAAATACGAAGCATTCCACCAAGTCGCTTACTCGGATGATGTCATCCGTGCCAGCGTGGAATACTCCCATCGTTACATTCAGGATCGATTCTTGCCTGACAAGGCGATTGATCTCATGGATGAAGTGGGCTCGCGTTTGAACCTGAGGTCCTCCGCGGTTGATACGGCAGAACTGCATGAGCGGCTGGCGCAAATCAATCAGGAGAAAAAGGAAGCGACGGAGCAAGAGGCATACGAACGAGCTGCCCGTCTGCGAGACGAGGAAGCAAGCATTTTAGAGAAGCTGGATCAGATTGAGGGCAAGGAACAACGCGTCCAGGTTGACGTCTCGGACATCCAAGCCTTGATCGAGCAAAAGACGGGGATTCCTGTTACAAAGCTGCAAAGTGATGAGCAGATGAAAATGAAAAACCTAGCGGCTCATTTGGAAGCAAAAGTCATTGGTCAATCCGAGGCGGTCACACAAGTCGCGAAGGCGATTCGACGCAGTCGTGCAGGTCTGAAACCGAAAAACAGACCGATTGCTTCCTTCCTGTTCGTCGGTCCAACTGGCGTAGGGAAAACAGAATTGTCCAAAGCATTGGCAGAGGAGCTGTTTGGTACCCGCGATTCCATGATCCGCCTCGATATGAGTGAGTACATGGAGAAGCACTCGGTATCCAAATTGATCGGTTCTCCTCCTGGCTACGTTGGTCATGAAGAAGCAGGTCAGTTGACAGAACGCGTTCGCCGCAACCCGTACAGCATTATTTTGCTGGATGAGATCGAAAAAGCACACCCGGACGTGATGCACATGTTCCTGCAAATTCTGGAGGATGGTCGTCTAACAGACAGTCAGGGCCGTACGGTGAATTTTAAGGAGACGGTCATCATTGCGACGAGCAATGCCGGCGTGAGCGAGCGTAAAATCTCTGTTGGCTTTGGAGTAAAAGCGCCCGAGCCTGCCACCGTGCTGGATTCTCTGGGGGCATACTTCAAGCCAGAGTTCCTAAACCGCTTCGACTCGATCATTTCCTTTGCCCATCTGGAAAAACAGGATTTGGTCAAAATCGTCGATCTGCTGCTGCAAGATGTTAGGGGCAATCTGTCTGAGCAAGGAATGGAGATCAGCGTGACAGATGCCGCAAAAGAAAAGCTGGCTGAGTTGGGCTACAACCCTTCCTTCGGGGCACGTCCATTGCGCCGCGTAATTCAGCAATATGTCGAGGATGGCATTGCGGATCTGGTGATGGAAGAAGACAATGTGACAGCGATGCTGATTGATGTAGAAGAGGAAGGCATTCGTGTCAAAAAAGCATAACAGGCGTAAAAAAAGAAACCCCAATGTGTGAATTGGGGTTTCTTTGCTATTTATTCAGGACTTTCTCATTGATGCCATTGCTGACGCCAGCGTTTTCCATTTTCAGCTGGCGGCGCTTGGTGACAATTTTCTTCACCCATAATCCGCCCAAGATGAGCGGCACCATGATGAGGAATATATAGAGAGAAACGTTATGGACCATATTTTCCGCCATTTTACCGTAAAAATAAAACAAAAATCCGACTGCGTAAAATTTGACTGCCCGTCCAATTGCCGCATACCCAAGCAATTTCCACAACGGGAATTTCAAGCAACCTGACATGATTGTAAATACTTTAAACGGAATCGGTGTAAATGAACCGATGAAGATCGCGACTTCGCCCTTCTTTTGAAACATCGCTGTGGCAGAATCAATCCATTCCTTCTTGAGGATTTTGTACAGAACGGATTTGCCCAGGACTTTACCGATAAAATAACCAACGGGTGTCCCTAAGAGACAAGCGATATAGCCTACCGTTGCAATCCACAATGCCTGCGAAGGATCAACGAGACTGAGTGGCACTTGAAGAAAGAAGGCAGGAACGGGAAAGATGACTGCGTCTGCAAAAGAATGGATGAACATTCCCAAATAGCCGTATTCCATTAAGAAATCTAAAATGTTCTGAAACATCTATTTCTCCTTTGTCATTCTATCGTTAACTGCCAGTCATCAACTTTGGAGGCCTTTTTGCGCTTTGTCGGAATATTCAGCGTCACGCCGAGTAAGCCCAACAAAATACATGTGTCTAGATGCGATTCTACTTCAAACTGGCCGACTATGGAACGAATTTTTTTGAATTGGGATTCACTTACTATACAACGATATACCGCATTTGATGCATTTTAAAACCATTTTCTCTGCATATTTTCTTTTACAAAGCCGCCATCATTCTGCTAAAACCATATTCCTGTATTTGTAATACGTTGTAGATCGTTAATAGGTTACGTACCAATCAATTCACATCCGCCTGTGTGCTATGGATCAACTCAACAGCTCTATTATGGAGATTTTTTGGTTGTCCAAAAACGCACCCTCGTCGGATTTTATCTGCGACTTAAGGCGGAGAGGTTAACGGTGCATGCGGCGTAACACATCCATCAACACCTCAATCCCTTGCTCAATCACTGCTTCCTTGGCATAGGACACATTCAGCTTCAAAATATTTTCTTGCGGAAAGCCCACCAAGTAATTTTTGTCAGTAGCATCCACAAGAATGGAGTACTTTTTTAGCTGGTTGATAACAGCAGGGACCGGGATGGCATCGTTCAAAACAATGTGCGTATGAATCCCCGGATACGCAAAGGGCTGAAAGGTGAACAGATGCTCTTCATTCGTCGCAAAATGGTTCAAAGACGCCATCAGCAGGTTGGATCGCCGTTGATAGGAACTGCGAATTTTTTGCTTGTGACGCTCGAACATTCCGCTTTTTAGGTAAATTTCCAACGCAGCTTGAGATAGCATGGAGCTGTCGATATCCATGAGTCGCTTGTGCTGGTTAAAGGAATCCTTTAGCGCGTCAGGTATAACGGCCACACCCAAACGCAACCCAGGAAAAATAATTTTGGAATAGCTTTTTAAATAGATGGTGCGAGAAAAGCGATCATAGGTAAAGAGGGGATCAGCTTTGCTGTCATGCTCAAGGTCTGCCATGTAATCGTCTTCTACGATATAGACGTCGTACTGTTGGGCAAGCTCCACAATGCGCTGTTTATCCTTTCGACTGTACGTCGTACCGAGCGGACTATGGTAGCGAGGCATCGTATAGAAAAACTTGATCTCTCCCGTTCGGAAAATAGACTCCAGCTCTTCTAAATCGATTCCTTGGGCAGTGCGCTTGATCCCGACGACAGGATGCTTGCGTACTTGCAAACTTTCAATGAAAAGATGGTAGCTGGGCTGCTCAATCAGAATCGTTTCCTTGCCATTTGGAAAAGGCAGACTGCACAGCAAGGATAGCGCTTGTTGGACACCGGAGGTAATGAAAATATTACCCGGGTCCGTAAAAACCTGATGGTTCCCAAGCAGCCTGGCGATGACGGCAATGAGCGATGGCAAGCCTTGGGTGGTTCCATATATGAAAAGATCGTTTTTATAGGTTTCAATCGCTTTATTGATGCAGTGTTGAAAGTCGACATAAGGAAAGAGGTCAGGATCGGGAGCAGAGGTCGCAAAATCGATCACCGACGTATCTGCAGGTTGGATCTTTCTTTGTTTTTTCACGACGTAGTAGCCGCTTCGGTCGACCGAGTAGATGAGGTGACGCTTTTCGAGCTCATCCAAAGTGCGGATTACAGTGCTCTTGCTGCATTGGTAACGAGAGGCGAGCTCCCGAATAGAGGGAAGCCGGTCTCCGTCTCGATAGGAGAGGCTTTCAATCAACGTTTCGAGTTCATTTTGTAGCCGCAAATATTTGTGCATCCAAAAAACATTCCCTTACCGCTGGATTTGTATCGGTACAGTTACTCCTTTTTTGCATTGTAGCACGATTGATCCCCCATTACTATTAACCTAAGACGGCCGTCTGTAAAAAGTCCCCAGTAGGAGAGATACATACGATGAAAGACCAACGAAAAGCGATTCTTGCGGCATTACTGAATGCAGGGATCACCGGCTTGTCGTTTTTGTTTCTGAAAATGGCACTCGCTGTAACCAGCCCGGTTGATACTTTGGCGCACCGTTTTACCGTGGCATTTATCGCTGCATCTATACCGATCGTGTTTGGGTGGATCAAGCTGTCCATCAAACCAAAAGACATGCTCACGATTATACCGCTCGCCATGCTGTATCCCATTCTGTTCTTTACCCTTCAGGCGTTTGGACTGGTGTATACCACTTCGTCTGAAGCAGGGATTATTCAAGCAACCGTTCCGATTTTTACTATGATCATGGCGGCATTCTTTTTGGGGGAGTCTTCTACGTGGCTGCAAAAGCTATCCACGCTTTTATCCGTAGGAGGTGTCGTGTACATTTTTGCAATGAAGGGGCTCGGTGTCAGCTCAGGCTCAGGGAGCAGTATCGGTACCATTCTCATCCTGTTATCCGCGTTTTCTTTGGCGGGGTATAGTGTTCTGGCGAGGAAAATGACTAAGTCCTTTCATTATATAGACATGACATATATGGTGGCGTTACTCGGATTTTTGTTTTTTAACGGCTGGTCAGTCATTCGCCATAGTGCAGAGGGGACTTTGTCGACGTATTTTGCCCCTTTCGCCAGCTCATCGTTTATCATCTCCATTGTATTTTTGGGGATACTGTCCTCGCTCATGACGTCTTTTATGACCAACTTTGCCTTGTCCAAGATGGAAGCATCCAAACTCAGCGTGTTTAACAATTTGTCTACGTTGGTTACCATCGTGGCAGGCGTCATCTTTTTGCAGGAACAACTGGCATACTACCATCTTATTGGCGCGGTGATGATTGTTATCGGGGTGATTGGGACGAATTTCCTAGGGGCAAAAGCGAAGAACCAGAATCGCACGCCTCAACCAAAATCCACTTCTGTGTGAGAAAATAAAATGGATAAGCAACGGAGCGAATGTTTATTCATTGGCTCTGTTTGTTTTTGTGGAGGAATCTCTCATCCTTGCTGGTCGCAAAAAAATCATTCTAGACTTGGTGAAACTGTTTACAAATCGTATCATACACGATATAGTTACCTAGATTGTGAGTATAATGACATATGGTGAGATGACGGAATGAAAAAAATTATACATCTGGATTCGATTGAAAAGAGATTTGCAGATACTGTCGTCGTCCCCTCTTTTTCTCTCTCCATTGAAGAAGGGGAGTTTTTGACGTTACTCGGCCCAAGCGGCTGTGGGAAAACGACACTGCTTCGAATGATTGCTGGCTTTGAGCAGCCAACGACTGGGGAAATTTTCCTGGACGAAAAACCCCTCAGCCATGTGCCGCCGTATCAGCGCGATATGAACATGGTGTTCCAGCAATATGCTTTGTTTCCACACATGACAGTGGAGCAAAACATCCTGTTTGGTTTGAAAATGAAAAAAGTCAAAGCAGCTGAACAACAAAAGCGTTTGGAGGAAGTACTTCAGTACGTCCAACTGACAGAATTGCGGAAGCGCACGCCAAAGCAGCTGTCTGGTGGACAACAGCAACGCGTAGCAATCGCACGGGCGATTATTAACAACCCACGTGTTCTGCTTCTGGACGAGCCTCTAGGTGCTTTGGACTACCAATTGCGAAAAAGCTTGCAGCTTGAACTGAAAAACTTGCAGAAAAACTTGGGAATAACGTTCATTTACGTCACACATGACCAAGAAGAAGCGATGGCGATGTCCGATCGAATCGCGGTTATGAACAAGGGACGAATTGAACAGATTGCTTCTCCAGCAGAGATTTACAACTCCCCGCAAACCTTGTTTGTGGCTACCTTTATTGGGGAAAACAACATTTTCCGGGAAAACGGAACGAATGCAGCCGTACGTCCAGAAAAGATCAAGTTGTACCCGATTGACTCCGACAAGGATAAGCACAAGAAGCTGGGCACCATTGCTGACGCGGTGTTCCTCGGCAATTTGCGCAAGGTATTTATCCGCCTCGAGGGGCAGGATATGACCGTAATGGCACACCAGTACGCAGGTGACGGTCTTGACTGGCAGGTGGGAGATCAAGTGGCCATTGGCTGGGCACAGACGGACGAGGTGATTCTTCCTTGTTAAACAAGAAGCCGGTAAAACTGCTCGCGCTTCCCGCCCTTTTGTGGATGGGTGCGCTTTTCGTCCTGCCTATGCTTATGATCGCCGTACTGTCTTTCCTCAAAAGAGGCACGTACGGGCAAGTTGTCTATGAATTTACGTTGAACAATTACATCCGTATTTTCGATCCGCTGTATGGCCAAATTTTTTGGGATACGCTGGTCGTAGCGGTTTTAACAACGGTATTTTCGATTTTGTGCGGCTATCCGTTAGCGTATTACATTTCACGACTGGAAAAATCGACTCAGCAAATATGGCTTTTGCTCGTGATGATTCCGTTTTGGATCAACTTCTTGGTCCGTTCCTATGCGTGGGTAATCATCCTGCGTTCGCAAGGTGTAATCAATACGTTCCTGCAATCGCTGGGCATTATTTCAGAGCCGTTGCCGCTTCTGTACAATTCGGGTTCTGTCCTGCTCGGGATGGTGTACACACTCATGCCATTCATGGTCCTGCCGATTTATGTGTCACTGGAGCAGATGGATCGTCGTAAGCTGGAAGCAGCGTATGATTTGGGCGCAACACCTTGGAAAGCTTTTTGGCACGTGACTCTGCCGATGACCAAGACAGGTGTCGTCACTGGATCGATCCTCGTATTTGTTTCTTCCATCGGGATGTTCGTCGTTCCGGATGTCATGGGAGGAGCGAAATCGGCTCTGATCGGAAACGTCATTCAAAATCAATTTTTGTCTGCGCGTGACTGGCCGTTTGGTTCTGCCTTGTCCATCGTGCTGATGCTATTGTCCATGCTGTTGATTCTTCTTTATTTCCGCGCTACCAAAGCGAGCGAGACGAAGGAGGAATCAGCATGAAAACATTACGTCGAAACGCACTATCTGGATACTCGTGGCTGATGCTGGTCTTTTTGTATCTGCCAATCTTGATCCTTGTCCTTTATTCGTTCAATGATTCACGGATCAATGCTACGTGGACTGGTTTTACGTGGAAATGGTACGTTTCTTTGTTTGAAAACAGGCAGGTCATGCAAGCGCTGATGAACAGTATGACGATCGGGGTTATCAGCAGCGTCATCGCAACGGTTTTGGGTACGGCTGCCGCTCTGGCGGTCAAGCATTATTCGATTCGTTGGAGCAACATCTTCAACGGGCTGATGTACTTGCCGATTGTCATCCCTGAGATCATGATGGGATTGGCTATGCTCGTGCTGTTTAGCCAGGTACAGATGGAGCTGGGGAAAGTGACCCTGATCCTGGCGCATGTTACGTTTAGCATGCCGTATGTGATGGTCATTATCTCAGGACGTTTGGCTGATATGGGCAAAGAACTGGAAGAAGCGTCTCAAGATTTGGGAGCAACTCCATGGGAGACATTGCGCTATGTGACGCTGCCTCTGATCATGCCAGGGATCATCGCAGGCTTCCTGATGGCGTTTACCCTGTCGCTGGACGATTTCATTATTTCGTTCTTCGTGGCTGGTCCGAATTCGACCACATTGCCACTCTACATTTATGGGTTGGTAAAACGAGGCGTCTCGCCAGAAGTGAATGCACTCTCGACACTTTTGATCGTGAGTACTGTGCTGTTGGTTGTGGTGGCAGAGATTTTCCGCCGTAAAGATTCGAAAAATAATCAATCCATCTTTTAGATCCATCATGGAGTTTTCATAAAAGCAATCCCATAACTGATTTGGAGGTTGAGAGGAAAAAATGAAACGTTTCAAGTCCTTGATGATCGGCGCTTTGACCGCCGCACTTGCGGTGACTGCTGTAGGCTGCTCATCGTCATCTGAGCAAGAACAACAAGTATTGAATATTTATAGCTGGGCAGACAACTTCGACCAAGACGTCATCAAAGATTTTGAGCAAAAATTCAACGTCAAGGTTAACTATGATGTATACGGCAGCAACGAAGAAATGCTGGCAAAAGTTCAAGCAGGTGCATCCGGCTACGACTTGATTCAACCTTCCGATTACATGGTAGGCACGATGATTCAGCTGGGCCTCCTGGAAGAGTTGAACAAAGCCAACATCCCGAACATGGGCAATATTGTGTCTACGTTCAAGACACCTCCTTATGACAAAGAAAACAAGTATTCACTCGTATATACATGGGGAATTACCGGGATCGCTTACAACAAGAAATATGTAAAAGAAACCCCGACAAGCTGGAACGATCTGTGGAATGAAGCTTACAAGGGCCGTGTCATCATGCTGAACGACCCGCGTGAGGTTATGGGAATGGCACTGATCAAGAATGGCTTCTCCAATAGCACGACGAACAAAGAGGAACTGGAAAAGTCCTTTGCTGATTTGAAAAAGGTAGTACCGAATGTTGTTGCCTTTGATACAGACAACATCAAGCAAAAGATGATTGCTGAGGAAGCATGGATTGGAACGGTTTGGTCCGGTGACGCCGCTTTCATTCACGCACAAAATCCAGATGTTGAGTACGTCATCCCGAAAGAGGGCGCAACGATCTGGGCAGACACGCTGGCAATTCCAAAAGGCGCTAAGAACAAGGAAATGGCTGAGAAGTTTATCAACTACCTGATGGACCCAGAGGTCAGTGTGAAAAACTACGAGTCGATTGGCTACAGCAACCCGAACGAAAAAGCATACCCACTGCACAGTGAAGAATATCGTTCCAATAAAATGGTCTTCCTGGATACAGCAGACATTGCCCGTGCAGAGTGGCTGGTGGATGTAGGAGAAACCTTGCAGCAATACGACCGCTACTGGACTGAAATGAAGAGCGGCAGATAAATAGTGGTGAACGAACCGAGATGGAGTATTTCCGTCTCGGTTTTTTTGTGTTCATTTTGTCTGGGAGCTTACTCTTCGGCTGGAAAGGGGAATAGAGCGAGGGCATTGGAAAAATAATAAGGGGACACCATATATTGGGGTAAAAATAAGATGACAACTAACTTGATTACTGAATCCGTCAGCGAGACGCGAGAAAGATTATGGGATCACATGCGAAATCCGCGATTGGTGTTTCGTAACCTTTCTTGTGGAACCAATAGCTTGTTGCTAGCCTACCTCCCCTATCTAGTGGATACGGTAATTCTCCAGCAGGTGTTGCTTCCCTATTTTGAAAGGTTACCTGACGAGAAGATCGTTCCTGATACGATTTTGGGGAATGTTCCTGTTGCTCATGTCACCCAAACCATGGATTACAGTCAAATCAGCGATTATCTCGTGAGAGGATGGATTTACCTTCAAATAGAAGGAACGGCGTGCGGGATTCTTCTTTACGTAGCAAGAATACCGAGTCGTTCTTTGGGAGAGGCTCAGGTCGAAACCCAAATTTTCGGTCCCCAGGTTTCTTTTACGGAAGCCTTGGAAACCAACTTAGGGGTTCTACAGGGATATCTGTCGACTGATTTGCTTACCAACGTATCCATTACGATTGGGAAACGTAGCATGACGAATATGGAAATATGTTACATGGAGGAACTGGCTGCTCCTGAAAATGTGCAAACCGTCATTCAGCGTATAAGCGATCTAGATATAGACGGCGTGATTGACAGCGGAAAATTGGTTCAACTAATTGATGACAATACGTTTTCTATTTTTCCGCAGCTAATCCTAACAGAACGACCTGACCATGTAAGTGAAGCCCTGTTGGAAGGAAAGGTTGTCGTGTTTGTGGAGGGGAGCCCGTTTGCTATCGTCGGTCCCAGTTCCTTCGTTGACTTTTTCAAGGCCAATGAAGATCTCTATATTCGGTGGCAAATGGCTTCTTTCATTCGATTGTTACGTTTCTCGGCCCTTTTTGTCTCTTTGTTTTTTACAGCTACTTATGTGGCTGCACTTACGTTTCACTATGAAATGATTCCATCTGCTCTCCTTGTATCGCTAGTAAAGTCTCGTTCCAAGGTGCCTTTTCCCCCGTTGTTTGAAGCTTTGCTGCTTGAGATGATTATTGAATTCTTGCGGGAGGCTGGAGCAAGACTTCCTTTCAAAGTTGGGCAAACGATAGGGATCGTCGGCGGTATCGTAATTGGACAGGCAGCCGTTGCAGCGGGTTTTACCAGTAACATCTTGATCATGATTGTGGCACTCAGTGCATTAGCTTCGTTTACTTTTCCTTCCTACATGATGAGTACGGCAGTACGCATCCTCCGCTTTCCGATTATCCTGTTAGCTGGAATTTGGGGAGGGTTTGGTATTATGCTTGGCGCGTCTTTTCTATTGATACACATCCTACGTCAATCAAGTCTGGGACGTCCGTTTTTTCTCCCGTTTTTTCCTTTTCGCTTGCAGGATTTTAAAAACAGTCTGATCCGGTTTCCTTTTGACTCTCTCGGCAAGCGTCCGGTTATGACACGTTCTCCTGACGATACCCGTGTGCCTGATGAAGTAGGGAAAAAAAGACCAGTTCAGTAGGTTAGGTGTTGAATGTGAATGTCACTATCCACTTTTCGGCGGAATAGCCATATGGCTATCAGCGTATCGCTTGCGCTATTTATGGTTCATGGCAATCAGGTTGGAATCGGCATAGCGGGCGTACAACGGTTTATTTATGATAGGGTGCAACAAGACGCTTGGATTGCGGTCATAATAGCAGGCATTATGACCCATATAGCAGCGTGGTTCATGCTAAAAATCCTAGCGAAATTCAAAGACATGGATTTGTATGACATTCATCAAAGTGTATTTGGAAAATGGCCAGCTCGCATTCTCAATTTCATCTTTATCATATATATCATGGGTTCTGCCTTAACGATCTTGAGAGGGTACATCGAGATTATTCAGTCATGGATGTTTCCAGAAGTGCCTTCTTGGATATTAAATGCCTCCTTGCTTTGCCTGACCATTTATGGAGTGACGGGTGGCATTCGGGTGTTGGCTGGCATTAGCTTTTTTTCTGTTGGATTGACGATTTTGCAGCTGTTGCTCATGGCTTATCCCTTGCAATACGCTGATTTTCATTTATTGCAGCCAGTATTTCATCATGACATTGGACAGTTGTTGGACGGTGCGAAGAAGATGTCTTTTTCCACTATCGGATTTGAGATTATTTTGTTCATCTATCCTTTTGTGAAGGAAAAGAAAATACTACCGCGGTATGTACATGGTGGGTTGTTTATGACTACCTGCTTGTATGTTGTCGTCATGCTGGTTACACTCTTGTACTTTCAAGGCGAACAGCTTCAGCATCTTATCTGGGCAACGTTCATGATGATGAAAATTGTAGAGTTTCCGTTTTTGGAGCGTTTTGAGTTTGTCTCCATTTCACTGTGGATGCTCGTCATGCTGGATAATTTGCTGATGGACTTGTGGATAGCCATGCGGGGGGTTCACCATATTAGTGGGGTCAAGGAAAGAATGGCCCTTTTCGGGATTGTTGGTGTCATGTTTTTTGCTAGCAACTTTTTGGAAACACGCCAGTCGATTAATCTCATCACGGATATTTTCGGTGGAGTAGGTTTCTATATCATTTTTATTTATCCTATCGTGCTTTATGTAGTGATTCGGCTGTTTCGGAAAGGAGCAGTCCGGACATGAAAAGGTTACGTTTGCTTGTTCACTATTTATTAGTGGTCGTGTTATTGAACGGCTGTGGGGAACAACATGTATTAGAAAAGTTGGGACTGGCGGTTGCAGTGGGGTACGATCTTAGTAAAGACGGAAAGCTTTTAGGTACCACGGTATTTTATCAAATTGATCCGGAGGCACGTGAGTTGGTTACTGTGATTTCTGGCACAGCGCATACAAGCAAAGGACTTACCGTTGCACAGAACAGGGAGTCTTCCAAAAAAATTGTAGGCGGTCAAATTCGCGTCGTGGTCTATCATGATGAGCTAGCGCGTAAAGGGATCCTTTCTCTTGTGGAAAACTTAACGCGTGATGCCTCCATTGGAAGCAATGTCTATTTAACTGTAGCCAAAGGGCGAGCTTATGATATTTTGACACATCGCTATCCCGAGAACAGCAACATTGGAATTTACCTCTATCAAGCCATACGACAGAACGTCGATGGAGAGAATATGATCTCCTCGAAACTTCATGAGTTTATGAAAGATTTTTATGCAATCGGGAAAGATCCTGTGATGCCTTATATCGAAAGAGTAAAGAATGAATTGCATATTAATCAAATTGGTCTGTTTCGAGATGATCGATTGGTGGCAGAGATTACAACAAGGGAGGGATTTTTCCTCAAGGTATTACGTGAGCGTTACAATAAGGGAGAATTGGAAATAAACATTTCCCTCGATAAAAAGCGTATTTTTACTGTCATTGAACATATCTCAAGCAAAAAGCAAATGAAAGTGCTGGATTTGGAGAAACCAAGATTTTCTGTGAAAGTCAAGATGACAGCGCAGATTCAGGAAATGGCTGAAAAAATTGATTTATCAAAGCCTGAGCAATTGAAAAAGGTACAAAAAGCAATCGAACTGGCAGTGAAAAAAGAGACGGAACATTTACTGGAAAAGTTAAGAAAATACGACGTAGATCCGGTAGGATTTGGGGAAATCTACAATATAGCCAGTCAAAAGAGCGGGAAAAAGAAATTGAGTAAAGATGAATGTCGGGAAATCATCAAAAGGGCAAAATATGATGTAGATGTCGAGATCAAGATTTTACGTACAGGCGTCATTGGGTAATCACAGGACCGTTTGAAAAGGTATGGATCGGAGAGATTTTCCGCTCATGCCTTTTTTTGTTTTCAACACTTTGCCACATCAGATAGCCCGATGGAGCCATATAGATTCTCGTAGTATTTTGATAGGATTAAGGACGAAATAAGGAAGCAGGTGATAGGGTGACATATAACATCAGACATTATGCGGTTGTGTTTTTGCTCGCCTTCTTACTTGTACTGACAACGGGTATGACGACTGCTTACGCCCATGCTGGGTTGATGAGCAGCTCACCGCAAGATGGTGAGGTACTGAAGGCGAATCCGGGACAATTTTCTGCGCGGTTTACCGAAACATTGGAGCCAGACCTCGTTACCGTTCGTCTATTTGACTGGGACGGCAAGGAAATAAAAGTAGAGCGGCCGACATTGCAGCCGGGTGATGCCTCGCAGTTAAATGCGAATCTGCCGAGCGATTTGGCTGAAGGGACGTATTCGGTTATCGTGTCGGTCGTTTCCGAGGATGGACATCCAATTGAAGAGAAGCTCACGTTTTCCATCGGACAAAAAAGTGCGGTCGTGGTTCCGCCAAGTGAGCAAAAAGCAGATTCAAGCTACTTGATCATGTACCGCTATTTAGCGCAAGGGATTATTCTCGTAGGTGGCGGCTTGTATCTAGTAGCGTGGGCAGCTCAGCGTCATGGCTTGCCTTCGCTTGCCCAGCTCATCGGGATTGGCAGACAAATCGGATGGAGTTTGGCGATAATCGGACTTATTTTTTTGTGGTTCTTGTATGACGAAGCGTTAACGGCTGTATCACTTACGCAAGCACTGTGGCAGATGGACGGGAACTTGCTCAGTCAGTCTCCGTTTGCGATCATGCTGCTGGTGTCCTTTGCATTACTGCTATTGATGGCGATCCCCAATATGGTGTCTGGCTGGTATGTGGGAATCTGGATTCTCGTGATCAGCGCACAAGCTTTTGGTGGTCATGCATGGGGCATTGCTCCTGTCTGGCTGTCCATTTTGCTGAGACTGTTGCATGTATTGACGGTCGCCGTGTGGATGGGGGCACTTGTCTACTTGCTACTAACAGTCAAGGTAGCTGAAAGAGGACAGGAGTCGTTCAAGAGGTTCTTTTTGCAGACAGTTGCTGTGGCGGCAGTGCTTGCTGTAGTGACGGGTGTTGTCATGCTCATCGTGCAGACGGATGTCATGAGTATTTTCCAGAGTACAGCGGCATGGAGCTATCTGTTATATGGAAAAATAGCAAGTGTCTGCCTCATGCTTCTTCTAGCCTTTAGGCAAACAAGACGTTGGCGGACGAAAAATACCTTGCAGCCCGCTTACTTGCGTTGGGAAATAATATTCGGGATTATCGCTGTTCTGGCTGGACTTTGGATGAGTCAGATCAATTACCCGACTGCGACGACAAATAATCAGGCCGTGATTCAAAATGATAAAAACTAGGGAGGATTTCATACGATGAAAATGACAAAATGGATGAGCAGTGTACTGGTAGCAGGTGCAGTTTTGACATTGGCGACAGCAGCACAAGCACATGTGAACGTATATCCGAAAGAGACTACTACAGGCTCCTATGAAAAATACTCAGTGCGTGTCCCAGTAGAAAAAGACGTCAATACGACAAAAGTGAAGCTGGAATTCCCGGCAGGTGTGAAGGTAAATACTGTACAACCGATTCCGGGCTGGACCTACGAGTTCGAAAAAGATAAAGACGGTGTGAACACAGCGCTTGTGTGGACAGCAACAGAAGGCGGAATCAAGGCGCATGAGTTCCAAGAGTTCACGTTTGTAGGGGCAAACCCGAAAGAAGAGGGCCAATTGGCTTGGAAGGCTTATCAGACCTATGCAAATGGCGAGGTTGTGGAATGGACAGGGGACAAGGATTCCAAAACGCCAGCGTCTGTTACTACCATTAAGGCTGGTGTAGGCGAAGCAGGGCATGAGCATGGACAAGAACAAAAGCCAGCAACCGCTCCTGCCGGAGAAGCGGCTGGTGCAGGCAGCAACAATACCCTGCCATTGGTACTTTCTGGTTTGGCGTTGCTGATTTCCATCGTTGGTCTGTTTAGAAAAAAAGCGTAAGTACTTCATAATCAAGCTGTGCAGTGTGTCCAATCATGCTGCACAGCTTTTTTCCATTGTATGACAATTAAAATCATTCTATAATAGCTGTAATTACTTTCGGAGGTGCATATCACATGTTAAAAACACTATTCAGAGCAAGCAAGTACACAGAAGGAAAAATAGGAACGGCAGCTTGACGCGTACGCATTTTGCACAGTAGAGGATTGTAGAGTAACAATCAGTATGTGAAAACGGAACGCGTCATCTGCCTAAAAAAGGTGGATTCTGCTTCCATGTCTATGAATGCGACAAAAGTATATACGATCAAAAGCTTTTTGACTTCCCTGGCCAATACGACCATGTTCACGACCTATGCGCTTTACTACATCGTGACACTGGGTTTTAACCCGTTTGAATTGCTTTTGATCGGGACGGTATTGGAGTTATCCGTGTTGGTGTTTGAAGGGATAACAGGAGTAGTTGCGGATACGTACAGTCGCCGTCGCTCCGTCATTATCGGGATGTTTTTGCTGGGAATCGGATTTGCAATGCAGGGGATTGTTCCCACGCTTGATGCTTGGGTACCGTTTATTTCTGTCTTCGGCTTGGTGCTGTTTTCGCAAGTCGTTAGTGGTCTCGGGTATACGTTTATCAGTGGAGCGGATACTGCATGGATTGTGGATGAGGTCGGAGAAGAGAAGATCGGTACGATTTTCATGAAGGCCAAGCGCTACTCCTTGTTTGGGAATCTGCTCGGGATTGCACTTAGTGTGGCATTGGCAACACTCGCTCCCAACTTGCCTTACCTCATAGGTGGCCTCATGTATCTGGGGCTTGGTGTCTTTCTGATTCTGTTCATGAAGGAGACCGGTTTTGTTCCTCGTGAGCGTGAGCAAGGTGCTTCCCACGTGAAGGAAATGATTCAGACGTGGACTTCGGGTGCCAAAGTGATTCGCAGCCAGCCGATTTTGATGTTGATCTTGTTCGTGACGCTGTTTACGGGTGCAGCTTCTGAAGGGTATGACCGTTTGTGGGAAGCGCATTTGATCGCAGAAATTGGCTTTCCAGAGCTGGCTGCTATTTCGATGCCAATGTGGTTCGGGATCATTGCCGCACTCGCAAGCTTACTCGGCCTCATCGTCGTAGGCGTTGTGGAAAAAAGGCTGGATGTGAACAATGAGCGGGTTGTCCTTGTGGGCATGTTCACGTTGACGGGTCTCAAAATTGCAGCGATGATTGCTTTTGCCTTTTCCCCTAGCTTTAGCTGGGCGTTAGTAGCGTTGCTGTTGATCGGTGTGATCCAGTCATTAAGCAGTCCGCTGTATGATACGTGGCTGAATCTGAACATTGAGAGCAGTGTGCGAGCGACGGTTTTGTCGATGATGGGCCAGTCCAATGCCTTGGGACAAACGGCAGGTGGTCCGGCTGTCGGATGGATCGGGACCCGGTTTTCGATTCGCGCTTCGCTGGTTGCGGCGGCCATCTTGTTGGCACCGATTCTGATTGTGTTCGGACGTGCGCTTAGAAGGCGCTGAGTTGTAACAAGCATAAGGCATGTGTCCATTTTTAGGGCGCATGCCTTTTTTGTTGAGGGAATAGTTGGGTGTTGAAAACAAACTTGCGAACAAATGTTCTCTTTTGGTATGATGATCTCAACAACAAGAAGACACATTTTGTGGTGGTGGCAGCATGATGATTTTGGAGTTGAGAAGGTACGCGGCCCGGCAGCAAGCAGTGGAGATCATCTATTTGAAGAAGAATGGAGAGGCTAGCAGGCGTACGATCCGTATTGTGCATATTGATGAGAGCAAAGGGAGCTTGAAAGCATACTGTTATAGGAGGAAGGCGTTTCGCGTGTTTGTGTTGGATAACATTTTTGCGATCGCACCTGTGTCTGGTCATTTTGCCGGATGAAAAGGAATCATCCTCCACGCCCCCAGCCTGTTCCAGCGGTACTATGTTATACTAAATAGGTAAACAACTTCAAAAAAGAGGAAGGGCGGGGACAAATTATGGAGTTCTTCATTGTCATCGTCATCATGTTTTTGATCGTAGTATTTGTCTTGGCGTCCAAAGCTGCAAAAGGCGGAAGTGGGCGCTCTCATTCCTCTTCAGACAGTGGGGGCGGAGCCTTCTATGTCGACAGCAATCACAATCACCATCATCGAAATCACGACTCAGGGGATCGTTGGGATAGCTATGACAGCGATAGCGGAAGTGGTGGAGACAGTGGTGGTGGCGGAGATAGCGGAGGAGGCGGCGGCGGGGGAGATTGACGCTGTTGCATTTTGTTTCATTATGGTACAATAATTGGGAAATATGATTCCAAACCTGAATGATAGGTTTGCTAAAGGAGAGATGTTTTATGGTAGCCATCAAATTTGTTCAGAGTGTCGTAGTCGGGGTCACAGGAATCCTCCTTTCAAGCGAACAGTAATATCGTTCACCAAATGAGGATTCGACTGTGACTGGTTCTGGCTGATAGCCATATATTTAACCAATTGCAGGGGGAATCCGCAGTGAATCAACTAACCAATCAACAAGTATTGCAATCTATGGGCTGGAATGAGTATTTTGCTAATCATTTTGCCCCTTATGCCGAGCAAGGCTACAGTGTGGGACGTATCACACTCGAACATAAACGTATTTATCGTCTGTGGAGTGAGCATGGTGAACTCTTGGGCGAAGTAACGGGTAAGCTTCGTTATGAAGCCATCGGACGAGAAGATTTTCCGGCTGTCGGGGACTGGGTAGTGATCAGTGCCCGTCCTGAGGAAAAGAAAGCTTCCATCCACGGACTTCTTCCACGTAAGAGCAAGTTTTCCCGCAAAGTAGCTGGGGATACAGTGGAAGAGCAGATTGTGGCCGCAAACGTCGATACCGTTTTCCTTGTGAATTCCTTAAATAATGATTTAAATCTGCGCAGGATAGAACGCTATCTCATTCTTGCGTGGGAAAGTGGAGCCAATCCGGTGATTGTGCTATCCAAAGCAGATTTGTGTGACGATTTGGATGCATGTTTGGCAGAGATAGAATCAGTCGCAATCGGAGTGCCTGTTCACGTAGTCAGTGCTGAGCAGGGAGAAGGACTGGATCAGCTCGACCCTTATCTGGGCGAGGGCCAGACGATTGCCTTGATGGGTTCCTCTGGTGTTGGCAAATCCACGTTGATCAATAAATTGAGCGGAGCGGAAATGCAAAAAGTCAGTGGCGTGCGCGAAGGTGATGACCGTGGCCGCCATACGACGACCCATCGCGAACTGTTCCGATTGCCGAGTGGTGCTCTGATGATCGATACACCGGGCATGAGGGAGCTGCAGCTCTGGGAGGCAGATGAAGGCTTCCGCGGTGCCTTTGACGATATCGAGTCCATTGCGGAAACATGCCGTTTCAATGATTGTAAGCATATGCGAGAGCCTGGCTGTGCTGTTCAAGCTGCCATCCAATCTGGATCATTGGAAAAAGCACGCTTTGACAGTTACCTGAAGCTTCAACGAGAATTGGCACATCTGGCGCGCAAAGAAGACGCAAGGCTTGCAGCTGCTGAAAGGGATAAATGGAAAAAGATCAACGTTCAAATGCGGGAGAAAAAACCGAAGCGATAAACACGAGAGCCCTTGAGAAATCAGGGCTCTTTCCTTTATATGGACAAGTAAGCGCTTCCTTTTGTTTTCAAAAATTAACGCTTGCTCATAACGCGAGAGTTATGATAGATTTGGTCAATACTCGTTATTACACTTCGAAATAAATAGATATAGGTAGCTCGTATAATTTTGGGAATAAGGCCCATCCGTTTCTACCAGGTGACCGTAAATCACCTGACTACGAGTGAAAGTGCGTCTAGGGTTCCGTTTCTTTCCTATTCGAATAATAGGGTTGAAAGAAAGCTGGTCCGAGCGACGCAGGCACGATTGATGTGTCACACCTAAGGGATAAAAGCCCAGAGGGACAGTTTCACTTGGCGTTGGTTTGTTACGTAGCCCGCTTGTGACACTGTCCGCTCTGGGCTTTCTATATTTCAGCAGGCTACAGATATAAAAGTGGCCGGAACCATACCCGAGGAGGAAGAATTGATGAAAGAATTACAAGAGCGCATCGTACAGGACGGCAAGGTACTGTCGGCATCCGTTTTGAAGGTGGATGCGTTTTTGAACCACCAGGTAGATCCACAATTGACGATGAAGATCGGACAGCGTTTTGCCGAGCTGTTCGCTGGTGAAAAAATCACAAAAGTCGTGACGATTGAGGCAAGTGGCATTCATTTTGCAATGGCGACTTCCTTTGCGTTGGGTGTTCCCTTTATCTACGCGAAAAAGAAAAAAGCTGTCACGTTGACAGAGGAAGTATACTCTGCTCCTGTTCATTCCTTTACTCGCCAGGAAACGTATCAAATCAGTGTTTCCCGTCAGTATTTGTCTAAAGAAGACCGCGTATTGATTGTCGATGACTTCTTAGCTACGGGAGCTGCTCTGGTGGGACTTACGAATATTATCAAAGATGCCGGTGCTCATCTCGTCGGGGTTGGCGCTGTTATCGAAAAAAGCTTCCAGGAAGGCCGTGGTCTCTTGGAGCAAGCTGGCGTACGAATCGAATCATTGGCACGTATTGAATCGATGTCACCAGAAGGCATTCACTTTATTGAAGAAGAGCCTGCACGCGTATAATCAAAAAATGAATAGGAGGTAAGGGTTCACTCATGCTAGCCAAACATAAAATTGTTACTTTGGGCTTACAGCACATCCTCGCCATGTATGCAGGAGCAGTCGTCGTACCGTTGATTATCGGTGGTGCTCTGAATCTGACTCCTACGCAAATCGCTTATTTGATTGCTGCCGACCTTTTCACATGTGGAATCGCGACGCTCTTGCAAGTCCTTGGCACGCGTTATACAGGGATTCGCCTTCCCGTTGTGCTAGGATGTACGTTTACAGCAGTAGGACCGATTATCGCGATTGCTTCTACGAGCAATTTAGCGACCGCTTACGGTGCCATCATCATATCGGGTATATTCGTTGTCTTGGCAGCTCCACTGTTTGGCAAGCTGCTGCGCTTTTTCCCAACCGTGGTACAAGGTTCAGTCGTTACGATCATTGGTCTGTCGCTCATTCCCGTTGCGATGAACAACGCCGCTGGCGGACAAGGCATGCCGGACTTTGGACAACCGCACAATTTGCTTTTGGCTTTAGGAACGTTGGTTATCATTTTGCTTATTAATCGTTTCTTTACCGGATTTATTCGTGCGATTTCTGTATTGCTCGGGTTGATTGTCGGTACGGCTGTAGCTTATATGATGGGGATGGTCAGCTTCGCGAGTGTAGCGGAAGCCTCCTGGTTTAGCGTGGTTGAACCGTTTTACTTCGGTACACCACAGTTCAGTATTGTCGCCATTGTTACCATGATTCTCGTCAACATCATCAGCATGGCTGAGTCCACAGGTGTTTACTTTGCACTCGGTAAAGTGACCGATACAAAAGTAACAGATCAAGATGTAGTCAAAGGATTGCGTGGGGAAGGGGTCGCAATTGTACTGGGCGGCATTTTCAACGCATTCCCTTACACGGCTTTTTCGCAAAACGTTGGTCTGGTTTCCTTGACTGGCATTAAATCGCGCGATGTGATGATTGGTGCCGGTGGAATTCTGGTTGTTCTCGGACTACTGCCGAAGCTGGCTGCTTTGACAACGGTCATTCCTAACGCGGTATTGGGTGGAGCGATGATTGCTATGTTCGGGATGGTTGTTGCATCTGGTATTAATATTCTCTCGCAGGTTGACCTGAACAAAAACGAAAATCTGCTGATCGCTGCTTGCAGTATCGCTGTTGGGCTAGGCTCTGCTGCAGTTCCAGCGATGTTTGATCAACTGCCTACGTTGGCAAAAATGATGCTGCAAAATGGTATCGTGACAGGTTCTTTGACTGCCGTCATCTTGAACATCTTGCTCGTTCATACGAATAAAAAAGCATCTCAGACTGCTCCGGCAAATGTAACTGTTTCGGAAGCGTCTTAACCTTATCAAACAATGAACCGCCATTTCCTGGTTAGACAGGGAGTGGCGGTTTTTCCTTTTATCGTGGCTGCGGTGGAGAGAAGAATATTTCCAGTCTAGGCTCCAGGCTCCGTCCTGCAGGAGGCCAAGACTGCCCGCTTCGAAGGGACTCGCGGGGAAACGCAAAAGTGGTAGCCGCTTCGTAGCTCGGACACGTTGCGTTTCTGTTGCCGGCGAATCCCTTCTCCGCTCGGTAGGACTCCACAAGTCGCTACGTCTGGAAATATTCTTCTCAGGCGTAACTGATGACATTCTTTCTAAGGTTTTTAAAAATCGATTAACACGGAAAGTTCGTAGAGGAAACAGGAGAAAAAAGCGAAGAGCTTTGGGACACAGACCGAGGCGCAATGAAAAAAAGAGAAACAAGCTTTTAGCGTCCACCTCTGAGACGCCTCCTGAATGGACCACTTTGGACGCGGATTTCGCTTTTTTTCATGGAGTCGGGCAGTCAATCCTACTGCGGGTGGCCCAAGAAGCTGAGCGTTTTCTCCTGTTTCCTCCCCACCACTACAGCAACAACTTAGGATTCCTCATGTGAATAATTTAGTGGGAAATGGAAGAAAGATAGAAGGAATCCGATGATGAAAATTGCTGCTGTTACCTAGTTATTCAAAAAGGAGTTCTTGCATGTCTCCGTACGTTTTTCCCATTCAATATGCTTTTCTTGTTTTTATGTTAGGGTGCTATGTTTTATTTGTTCCCTGGCTTATTTACACCTATAGAAAAGATGGGTTTTTCAGTTGGTGGCGGTTCATTTTAAGCTCTTCCTTTCTGTTTTATTTGCTATGCGCTTTGTTTTTGGTGCTGCTTCCTTTGCCCGCTACAAGGGACACTTGCGCCATGCAAGCAGAGAATACCGTTTATTATTCGTTGATACCGTTTACCTTTGTCCGTGATATTCTCAAGGAAACTTCGTTTGTATGGTCACAGCCATCCAGCTATATTCAGCTCGTGAAAAAGCAAGCATTCTTGCAAGCCGCTTTTAATTTTTTGCTATTATTCCCTTTCGGCGTCTACCTTCGCTACTTTTTTCAGAAGCGGGAATATTGGAAACGGGCTTTGGGGTTCGGCTTTGCGTTGTCACTGTTCTTTGAAGTCACACAATTAACAGGGATCTATGGAATTTATCTTTGTCCGTATCGACTGTTCGATGTCGATGATCTCATACTCAACAGCAGCGGTGCTTTATTTGGTTTTTTCGTTGCACCGATTATACTGGCTTTGTTCCCGTCTACTAAGAGCATAGCAGCGAAAAGAGCCAGTGTGATGGAGAGTGATATCGTCCTCCCAGTACCGCAGTTGCTGGCGTTGTTGATCGACTGTATAGTAGTCCAGTTTATGTCCGGTCTATTTGACGTTTTTCTTCCGTTTGGCTGGCTGACAGAGCTGATCAGTACCTCACTCGGTATAGTGCTTGGCTTCTATTTCATTCCGCTATTATGGAATGGAAAGACGATTGGAACAGCGATTTTGCGGTTCAGACTGGTGAACGAAGATTCCGGAAAGCCCTCCGCAACATCTTTATTCAAGCGATTTCTCGCCCTGTATTTCACATGGTTTATCATGTATACCTCGAATGCAATCAGTCAAATAGAAAGATGGATGGAGTCGGCCTTTTATCCATTCCTCATCCTTTTCACCTTTGGCGTCATCGTAGTAATTACGCTTGCACTCCTCATTCATGGTCTACTCGTTTTGTTTTCCCGAGGCAGGCGCCGATTTTATTTTGACTATGCATCCGGTCTCAGACCCAGTCGAAAATAGTGCTCGCAAGATTTTGGTAGATACGTCTGGAAACAGGAGAAATAAGCGAAGATCTTTGGGACACAGCCGAGGCGCAATGGAAAAAGAGAAACACGCCCTTAAGCGTCCACCTCTGAGAAGCCTCTTTGAACCTCTACTTTGGACGCGGTTTCGCTTTTTCCATGGAGCCGTGCAGTCAATCCCCCAAGCAGGTGGCCCAAGAAGCTGGAGCGTTTTCTCCTGTTTCCTCCCACCACGACAGCTCGAACAACAGGTTCTAAAAAAGGCTTCCCCGCAATGACAAGCGTCCAACAGTGCTGGCCAAGTTTTACATACGATGACATGTAAAACAAACTACCTCCAGAAAGGAAGGGGTGCCATGGCAACCTTTCAGGAAGCGCTTCTGGCCAAGAAGCATTTGGTCAAAAGGTGGAAGCGAATGCCGGGCGTAATTGGCATCGGGATTGGCTATGCAAACGGAAATAACAAAAAAGACGGCGCCTGCATTGTGATGTATACCGTAAATGCGAGTGCCGCCGTGAAGAAGGTATGCCCAAGTTGCGTCCGTGTCAAAAGTCAGGTGTCGACAGCCCATGTATCCGTTCCTGTTCGAACGGTCACCTCTGGACGGTGCCAATGTCATCCTACTGTACGTCCCTCTGCAACGAATTATCGCAGCAGAATCAGACCTGTGATCGCTGGATACAGCATCGGCTATCCAGGGGCGTCCGGAACGGCTGGGTTAATCGTTGCGCGAGGAGGCCAACGGTTTGTGTTGAGTAACAATCACGTCCTGAATCGTAACAATACGAGTGGCTATACCGAGACCATCCAGCCTGGCGGAGCAGACGGAGGTCGTTCAGGAAGAGATCGAATCGGACGCTTGTATCGCTATGTTCGTCTTCGGAGAAATGCAGTGAATCGAATGGATGCAGCGATTAGTATCCCTACTTCCAATCGACTCCTTGCCCCTCGGTATGCAACAGTAGGCAGAGTACCAGGTGTTATACGTTCGTATGGCATCGGGCGCAGATTGAAAAAAGTGGGCCGTTCATCAGGGCTGGCATGGGGAACGGTTGAATCCATCCACACCGATATTGATGTCAGTTACGGGAACTACGGAGGGCTGGGGACCATCCGTTTTCAGAATCAGACGGTCATCAGAAGTACGGTTCCCATCTCCTTACCTGGAGATTCTGGCTCTGTTTGGCTGACTGCGGGCAATTACGCTGCAGCCGTGAATTTTGCTGGTTCAGCCAATGGCAGGCTCTCGATTTCGTATCCGGTTGTCTGGGCATTGCAAGCGCTTGGTGTCGGGGTAGCAAGATCAGCAGGGAGAACTGGCAAGTCAGTTGCCAAAGCCAAAAGAGTCAGGAGAAACAACGCTCGTACGAGACCACTGTCTGCCACTGAGTTAAACCGTGTCCAAACAAAAAAAGCTGCCTCCAAAAGGCAGCTGAGCAAGAAAAAGACGAATAGATAATAGCATTAGGAAACTTCTTTGGCTAACTGATCCAGTATGTGGAGAATGCGGTTTGAGATATCTTCTAGCGTATCAAACGCAGCTTCTGCTTCCTCTAGTTTTCCTTGCTTGACGAAATAGTAAATCCGCCGAACAGTTTCGTGGAACTGTCGATGAGGCACATCTAATTGCTTGAAAGAGGGCAAGGTGCTCACGGATGGATTGTTCAGGGCTTCGTCATACCAAATCCCCAAGCGGCATTGATGATGGTCGACGAGTTCTTTTTCATCAATGTGGTGATACCCAAGCATGAAGTTGTATAGCCACCATTTCCATAAGAGATGGTCGGTTTTGACGATTCGCAAGTAATGTTTGGTCTTTAAGTGGCTCGTTTGTGTGATGCTTAGCTTGTGCAGGCTATTAATGCCGGCGCCAACATCATAGACGTTTTTACCTGCATTCGAGACATGCGAAGAGACTTGCTCCATATTCGTCTGGACTTGCGATATGCGCATCGAAATGTCATCTGTGGCAGCAGACTGCTCTTGTGCCAATGCTGCAATGTGTCCGGTGGAATGCCCGACAGTCTCAATATTTTGCACAATATCTCCTAATATCCCAATCGCATCACGTGTCTGATTCGCTTTATCGTTAAAATGGTCGCTCATGAGAGTGGCCGTTTCTTTTACCTGGACAGCTTCATTCTGGACGTTATTGATTGTGGCCGTAATGCTTTGAACGGATTGCTTGGTTTGTTCGGCGAGCTTTCGCACTTCATCTGCCACGATAGCAAAGCCGCGCCCGTGTTCGTTGGCTCGTGCTGCCTCAATCGACGCATTCAATGCAAGAAGATTGGTTTGATCGGCAATATTGCGTATAACTTGGACGACCTGGGAAACTTCTGCAATGGACGTCATTAACTGCGAAATTTTTGTTTGCATCTCTTGGAATTCATCTGCCATGGAAAGAAAGCTAGTCAATGACTCTTGGATAATATCTTTGCCCATCGTCGCTTGCTCGATTGTTGTGGAAGCACTCTCTGCAACGGAGACCGCTGATTGAGCCACTTTTTGCACAGATTCGCTTAGTTGTTCGGCAGCAGATCCCACATTGCCAGCTTCCTCGGTTGTATCCTCAAGCGTGTCCAGCACATGCTTGAATTTATCGATCTGAATCACTAACTCCAGAACTTCGCCCAGGCGATCAATAACTTTGTAATCATTATCCTCCTGATACGATTGGAGGACGATTTGCGAATCAAGCGTGATGATCTTCATGAATGCCAACAGGACGGAAGATAGTTCTTGGGGACGTTTCGAATAAGTGTTGACGATTGCGGGAATCAAAAATTCATAGACCCGCAAGTAAGAGCCCGTATACCATTCTGGCGCAAGTCCAATTTTGCTGTGGACCTCTCCGATTTTCTTACGCCCGGCTACATAGGCGTCGTCTAGCTTGGCATGTGGAAGCGATTGCAAATAGTGACGAAAGGATACAGCCAATCGATCAACCGTCGTATGCGTTTCGATGATTTGCATAAGATGGGGGTATTGGCGAAGCATGTGGTAATGACGCTCTGTAATGGCCTCTAGGTGTTGGGTTAGGAGTGGTTCAATTTGTTTCAACTGATCAAGGTCTGTCTGATTCATTTGCAAAAAATGAACTTTTCCCTGTAGCTGATCGGGCATTTGGACATCGCTTTTTTGAATTGAGGCGGTAACGGTTTGAGCGCCACGCTTACCAAACATAAAATCCCTCCATATTTTTACGAAAAACGGGCCTATTCATCAAAAGAATAGGCCGTAAGTGCTTTTTAGATTATAGCATTCACGAATGGAGTTGAATCTTTGGAACTATTGTGATTTTGTGAAAAGTATATTAAGAAATGGGCAGCGTCATCCATTATTCAAAAAAGGTCATGTGATGCTTTTCGTCCCGGTAATAGGCGAGGCGGTCCTGGAGAGCGCCTGTATGTAATTCGAACTTATGCCCATCAGGGTCGGTGAAATAAATGGAACGCTTATCCCGCTCCGAACGATCCCGTCCATGCAAAATGGTAACGCCGTACTTTTCTAAATGAGCGTACCACTCATCAAATGACTCTTCTGAGATCGTGAAGGCCATGTGTGTATAGGAGTGAGTAATTTCATTGCGTGGGATGTCTGATTCCTCATTCAGCGCCAACCAGTGGCCATTCAGTTCAAAATAAGCCAGCTTGCGACCTCGTACAAGTGGTTTGGCATGCAGGACATCCCGGTAAAAACAAAAAGATTTCTCCAGATCTGAGACAGAGAAAAGCAAATGATTCAATCCTTGAAGTTGCGGCAATACGTCCCCCACCTTTTTAGCAATAATCTTGCAACTATTGCTATTGTATGAGGAAAACAGGCAAACCACCAGTCTATCCCGGGTCTGCCTGCCATTTGTTTAGGATTGACTTTGTTGAGCTTGCGCTTGGGTTTGCAGCGTGGATTGGACTTGGGATACCATCGTTTGCGCTTGGGCAATTTCCTGAGACGCTTGCTTCAAGGCTTCTTCGGCGAGCTGTGGATTGGCTGCAGATTGCTCGATCGCTTGCGTAATCATATTTTTTGCCAGCGTGGTGGCTACCTCTGCTTTTTTAAGCGAGTCGGTGTTAATTTGGCTAGGCATGATATACCTCCTGCGGGTTTCGATGATGGGAACACCGTATTAATTTACCCCGCACGCAACGGTTTATGTATGATAGATACGCGTCCAACCGTTTTCCTCCCGCGATGCATAGTCTGACAGGGGGAGGGACGTCAGATGAAAAAGCAATGGGTGCAAGTCATTCGATTGGCAGAGCAAGCTTTCTTTACGATTATTTTTTCAGCGCATAAGCGGGTGGGGGATCGCGGAATCATTTTACCCAAGCGGTTTCATTCCAAGTTAAAAATTCGCCGTTTCCTGCAAAAATTCATGACCCCTTGTCTGGCAAATCGAGTGATCGGCAATCTTGATTTGCGGCGAATAAACGGACAACTCGCGATCCCTGTAGGTGATACGATCGGGGCACCACCGATTGTTAAATCAAAGGTCCTCTCTTCGGGCAGCAGGTGTGCGACGCTTGTGGTCTGGTTTGCCTTCGATTCAAGTGATCGATTTTTCCGTGTGTACCAGTTGAAAAAGCTTCCGAATGGGCGCTGGATCGTTGTAGGGCGTCATCCGCTGGACTATCCGTTTAACCTTCCGCAGGATTTCCTGAAACGACAAATACCATGTGGGAAAATCTGTACATCATGGAGAGGGAAGTTAAAAACTAGGAAAAAATGACTATCTTCCAAAAAAATCCGGTATTGATATTGGTTCAATTTGCCTGTATAGTATGTAAGTGTTGCAATACTTATCGGAAATTGTCGAATGAGAGAAGTTCCGATATGGCTGGAAATCGGGAAGTAGCTCAGCTTGGTAGAGTACTTGGCTTGGGACCAAGGGGTCGCAGGTTCGAATCCTGTCTTCCCGACCATGTTTTGTTTTGAATAGGCCGGTATGGCGGAATTGGCAGACGCGCGCGACTCAAAATCGTGAGGGAAACCGTGGGGGTTCAAGTCCCTCTACCGGCACCAGCAATCTATACATATGGTTTTCGTTATAAGGTGGGGAACAGTGAGTAGGCCTGTTTCTCACTTTTTTTTTTGTTCTTACAATCATTGTCCATTATACCGACAATAGATAGGGAAGATTGCATGGAAGCAGCAGGACAAACAAAGCCTGCCAAAGGAGAGGACGACAGTGATTACGGTAATGATAGTGGAAGATGAGAAACCCATCCTTGATCTCATGAAGCATGTCATCGGACAAAACGATCACTACACGATCGTTGGAGCATTCACACATCCACTAGAGGCTCTCGCTTGTCTGCCCGATCTGTGCCCTGATGTGGCGTTCTTAGATGTAGAAATGCCAAAAATGAACGGACTTGAGCTAGGCTCTAAAATAAATGAGTTGTCTGAGCACACTAAAATTATTTTTACGACTGCCTATAAAGAGTACGCGTTGGATGCGTTTAAGGTGTACGCGTTTGACTATATTTTAAAACCGGTTACGCCTGCGGCCATTGAACGAGTTACAAATCGGTTAGTCAAACAGCTACAAATGACGGCCCCGATCAAACAACCTATGAAGAACGTTTCCATCCAATGCTTTGGTGGCTTGGACGTGCGCAATGCAGGAGGTGAGGTTGTTCGATGGCCAACGAGAAAGAGTGAGGAGCTGTTTGCCTACTTTCTCTGTCATCCCAAGGAGGATATCAGCAAGTGGCATCTGACTGATCTTTTATGGCCGGAGATGGACGAGAGCAGGGCCACGCATAACCTGCACAATACCATGTATCGACTGAAGAAAATCATGAAAGAGCAAGAACTCGGCATCGATATACAAAAAACGGGTGAAGGCTATCTATTTCACCCGATGGATCAGACGTACGATTTATTGGCATTCCAGCAATTCGATCTCTCTTCGTTAAAGGACAGCAAAAGCGCAGGAGGAGTCGAAAATTTGTGTGCAATGTACAAGGGGGCCCTTTTTGATCGCAAGGATTTCTTGTGGAAAGCCCCTCTGGAAGAACGGTACCGGAAAAAGTATACGGAGCTGGTGTGCAAACTGGTAGAGCTCGACATTGCCTCAAAGGAGTTACCAAGGGCTGCGCGCAGGCTGGAAGAGTACTTGGCGGTGTACCCTTTGCACGAGGAAATGAATGTCGCCTTGATGGAGATTTACGCAAGGGGCGAACAAAAACAGAAAATCGTCCAGCACTATGCCAAATTCGCTGATGCCTATCACCAAGAGTGGGACATGGAGCCGCCGAGGGAAATAAGCGAGTGGGTATCCCGCGTGGCTGGACAGTGACAATGATGCAGGCAGATATCATTTCGACCACAGATCATGTGAGAAGTTTGGGAGAAGTTATTGCTATCATTCCTAGAAAAAGGAAGAAGGCGAGTTTCATGCAATTCAGCATTATATCTGTGGGAAAAATCAAAAATGATATCTTGCCGCGAGTGGAAGCATACAGTAAACGCTTGGCCGTCTATTGCAGAATGGACATTGTTGAAATTCCAGAAGAAGCCCGAATGGAAACGATGAGTAGTGCTGAGATCGAACAAGTGAGGCAGTCGGAAGGACAAAAAATTCTCGCGCAAGTCAAACAAGAGCAGCATGTCATCGCCCTCACTGGAGAAGGAGAGCTATGGACGCCAAAGCGACTATCTGTGCAAATAGAAGATTTGTCGATGGAGGGCCGAAAAGAGATTCTCTTTGTCATTGGCGGTTCACTTGGCTTATCAGAGGAAGTCTTGGTCAGAGCAAATGATCGGCTGGCACTCCCGAAGAAAGCATATCCGCATCAGTTGACGCGTTTAGTCGTGTTGGAACGCTTGTACAGAGCGCTACGAATCAGCCTGGGAGAGCCGTTGCGGTAGTCCAGTTCAACGGCAAAAGGAGTCTCGAAACCATGAGACTCCTTTTTTCTTTATACGTAAAAACATTGTGAGATTTTTGTGAGGGGGAAATGGTACTCTTAAAACGAAAAGATCGTACATCTTCGGGCTCTGTAAGGGAAGGGGATACATTTTTGGATCGAAGAAAATTTCTGATGCCTGCCGGGATTGGTTTGGTTTTTTTGCTTTCCATAGCGGTATTTATCGGGATCTATATACAAACCTTCCCTAGTCGGGACATGCCCATGGCGAAGCGGGGAGTACTCGATTTGTCGAGCTGGGATTTTCAAAGACAAGGATTGGTCAATTTAGATGGAGAATGGGAGATATATCCTGGAAAATTGCTTTCGCCTGAAGATTTTCGACGAGGGCAACATGCAAATCCCTCGTATCTGGTCGTGCCTGGAACGTGGAAGGGAGACAGTCTCATCGATAGTATCGACCGGAAAGGCGCTGTAACCTATCGATTACAAGTAAAGCTCCCAGAAGACGGGCAAATATATGGGTTAAAAACAAAGAGCATTCGGATGTCCCACCGATTATATGTAAATGGAAACGAAGAAGGTGCGAGCGGACAGCCAGCCGTAGAGAGTGAATCCCATCAGCCAGGGAATACACCGTATACTGTGTTTTTTTCCGCGGTTGACAAGGACCTGGAGATTGTCATTCAAGTGGCGAATTTCATGTTTTTCACCGGGGGGATTGCGAGCTCGATTCAACTGGGCTTGGATGGGGATATTGCCATTCTAAACAGCACCTTGCTCGGAACAGATATTGCCTTTGTCGTAACACTAGGGATCATGGCTGCCTACCATCTCAGCTTTTATTTTCTCCGCATGAGGGATAGAACCTATTTGTTCAGCGGCAGCTATATGATTGTTCTTGGTATTTATCACATGGTTTTTGGTGAAAAGGTACTGTTGCAGCTTTTCCCTTCGATTCCTTTCGTTGTTGCCTACAAGGCACAGGATGCATCCCTGTTCGCAAGCTCGATCTTGCTCGCCCTATTTTTCTGCTCCATCGATACGAGGGTTCTATCCCGCAATTGGCTGGTGAAGCTGACAGCGCCTATTTTTCTCTACATCCTTGTCATACTCGTCTTGCCCTACTCCTTCTATACAAATCTGAAAGGGCCTCTCTTGATTTATGTGCAAATCTTTCATTTCTTTATATTGGGTAGGCTGCTTTATTTATCTAGCAAGAGTCAAAGGGACTCGTCGGACCGAAAAGAAATGCTGCTTTTCGTTGGTGCGAGTATTTCCTTGTCGGTCAGTCTCATTGATGGTCTTTTATACGCAGAAAACATCGTACCCACTGATCTTGCGGGAAAAATCGGCATCCTGTATTTCATTACCTTCATCAACATTCTTTTGGCAGTGCGATTCACGAATGCCTATGAAAAGACAGAGATTCTTTCTCATCAATTGAAGATTTCCAATCAGATCAAAGATGAATTTCTGACGCATACTTCGCATGAGATGAAGACACCGCTGCACGGGATTATCAATATCACGTCCCATTTACTAGAGGATGAGAATCATGCGTTGTCTTCCAAACAAAGACAAAATCTTTGGCTTGTCAAGGATACATCGATCAAGCTGTCTATGCTGGTTGGTGATTTACTCGATGTTACTCGCCTGAAGCATGGGGAGCTGCGCCTCCATTTATCAATTGTGGATATCAAGGTCATCACCCAAATTGTCTTTGACGTACTGCAATTCGAATTGCTGGGGAAAGATGTCCGACTGGAAAATCAGGTCCCCGCTAACATTTGGGTGTATGCAGATGAGAATCGGCTTCGTCAAATTATGTATAATCTCGTACACAATGCCATCAAGCATACGAATGTAGGCTCGATTCAGGTAACGGCGGGCGTGGTGGAGGGACAGGTTCGTATTTCTGTTGAGGACACGGGGATAGGAATTTCACCAGATAAGCATGAAGTCATTTTTGATTATTTTGAGCAGGTCGATGAGCTATTGCCACAGGATGGATATACAGGCATGGGGGTAGGCTTATACATCAATCGCAAGCTGGTTGAACTCATGGGAGGAGAAATTTGGGTAGAGAGCTCGGAGCTTGGCAAAGGCACTCGTATGACCTTTACGCTGGCGACGGGGCATCAGCAGATGGTCACTCAGGAGCTCGCCGCAACGGCTCAGGAGAGGCATCGGGAGGCCAGTGAACAGATTCCTCTTAACATTTTGGATGATCACCAATACACCATCATGATTGTCGATGACGAGGCATCCAACATTCACACCTTGCTGAACATCCTTTCCAAGCATTGCTATAATGTCATTTCGGCCTTTTCGGCAAAAGAAGCCATGAAGAAAATCAAGGAGCATCCACAACCTGATCTCGTCATTCTAGA
This sequence comes from Brevibacillus sp. HB1.2, assembly GCF_013332495.1. Classification (NCBI taxonomy): domain Bacteria; kingdom Bacillati; phylum Bacillota; class Bacilli; order Caryophanales; family Paenibacillaceae; genus Brevibacillus; species Brevibacillus sp. HB1.2. The sequence continues at coordinate 245,089 of NZ_JABMIU010000006.1, forward strand.
TGTGATGATGCCAGGAGTATCGGGGATTGAGCTGTGCCAGCTGTTGCGAACACAGTATTCGATTCTTGACCTGCCGATCTTGTTTGCTTCTGTCAGAGATACCCCTCAAGACATTGCACTCGGCTATCGAGCAGGGGCGAACGACTATGTGACCAAACCGTTTGATGCGGAGACACTCATTGCCCGCGTGCAGACACTGATCTCGATGAAGACCTCCATTCAGGAGGCAATTCGCAATGAACATGCGTTTCATCAGGCTCAAATCAAGCCACACTTTCTCTACAACGCTTTAAGCAGTGTCATTTCTTTCTGTTATACGGATGGAGAAAAGGCAGCGTATCTCATCACCATGCTCAGCCAATATTTGCGCTATATTTTGGATATGGATCGAACGACGCTGTTCGTTCCGTTATTTCGGGAAATGGAGCTCATCCATGCTTATGTAGAGATTGAAAAGGCTCGTTTTGGGGAAGGTTTCGATTTTGTGTGTCACGTAGATGATGGAATTCTTGACAAAGAGATTCCTTCCTTGAGCATCCAACCGTTCGTAGAGAATGCGATCCGACATGGATTGTTCGAAAAGGATGAAAAAGGTCACGTGACGCTTACAATTGTGGACGGAGGTCATTACATCAAGGTCATGATTGAAGACGATGGAGTGGGTATTGCAGATGATCTCCTGTATCAAATGTCAAAAGGCGAGAATCAAAAAGGAAGCATCGGCATCCAAAACATCCGCAGACGATTGGATACCATTCCTGGTGCTACGTTGAGTATCACCTCTGAAATGGGAAAAGGGACCAAAGTCGTTATGTATATTCCTACTCCTGAGGGGATGCATGCTACAATAGCGTAGTATAGAAGGAAAAGGAGGCGAGAACGTTGAGACTTGCAGGAAAACAAGTGGTTTGCTTCGTCGAAAGTGAATTTGAGGATCTCGAGCTCTGGTATCCAGTGATGAGACTGCGAGAGGAAGGCGCTACCGTCCATTTCGTCGGCCCCAAGGCGAATCACGTCTACATAGGGAAATACGGTGTACCGTGTGAGGCTGACAAAGCGATGGCAGAGGTCAATCCTGCCGACTATGCAGGTGTACTCGTCCCAGGAGGGTGGGCACCTGACAAGTTGCGCCGCTATCCGGAAGTGCTGTCGTTTGTGGTTGCGATGCACGAGGCGAAAAAACCGATTGGGCATATTTGCCATGCGGGTTGGGTGCTTGCTTCCGCAAAAATTTTGCGTGGGGTAACCACGACGTCGACGCCAGGCATTAAAGATGATATGGAGAATGCAGGCGCGATTTGGGTAGATGAAGAGGTCGTGGTAGACGGTCACATTGTGGGTTCCCGTAGACCACCTGATTTGCCTGCGTATGCCAAAGCGTTTGCTGATTTGCTGGCACAACAATAGGAAAAGAAGGAATAAAGGGCTTGCTCGAAATACTGAGTAAGCCCCTTTTTGACGTTGATAGAGGTTTTGTTACGAATTGGAGTCATTGCGTTTCTTCCACGGCGGATCGCCCAGCTCGTGAATCTTGTTATTGATTTTAAAAAAAAGATAGGGAATCAAAAACGCCAAGACCGTCCCTGTGAAGGTCAAATACGGAGGGACTACGCCTAAAAATTTGAACATGGGATCACCTGTTGTTTTGGCGTTCGGTACGGTTGATCGCACCGATATTACGTAAATAGACTTTTGCTTGAATGGTTATCTCACTTTTTTCATACAGACGCTGCCCTGTTTCCCAGTCCTGCCGAATCTTTTTCCATAGCGAGAAATGATGCTGCTTCAGATAGCTGCCAAGCTTGATGACATCCACTTTCATCTGCTTATGGACCTTCCTGATGGTGTCATTACTCATTCGCTCAATTTCTTCGGCAAACACTTTTTCAAGCTTCTCCATTGCCGTGTTATTTAAGGAATCCATTATGGCGTAAGACTCGGCCAATGTGCCTTCACATTCGATTTCTATCGTGAATTTCATGTGCTGCCGATCGCGTAAATCTGCTTTAATACTATGCTTGATTCCTTGGATGTTCATTGAGACAAGGTTGTTTTTAAACTTACCTTTTACCATCCCTCCGCTAACTTTTCCCGTGAGAAAATTCAGTCCCTCCGTCTCTTCTTCCCCGAGAAAACCTATCATCTGATTGTCATGGGTAAAAACAGCGGCGCCTGCTAATTTTACCTCCTGCTCTTCAGGTCTGATGCGCGGAACCACAAAACTGTACGGACTGAGAAGCTCCTCGTGGACATCGCCCAATCGGACCTCTGGAAGCATGCGGGAATTTTTATTAACGTTTTCTCCAATAGAGTTGACGTAAATAGCGGGCAGCTTCTCTGTTTTCGGTTTGACTTCCAGTACTTCTTTGGCAGGACCATTTGAGATAAATACCTTGCTGCTTCGTCTGGAATCTGGATCACGCAGATAGAAATCCAGTGCTCTGGCAAAACCGTTTTTCGTACGGGCGACATCTTCGGAGACGATCAGGATTTTCATATGCTGATAAAACGGAGTTCTGCTGGTCCGAGTAGCCAATTCGCGGGAAATCTCGAAAAGAGAATCCCCCTCGGATATGAGGTTGTGGTAAGCCTCATTGGCTGTGTTTTGACCACCACCACCGCTTCCTTGGCCGCCGGAGATCAATCCACCGGGGACGACGAATTGATGTGTGACGAGAAAGCGTTCTTTTACTTGAGGTTTGTCTGGAGCTTCTTGTTTGGCTTGCTGCTCAGCTTCTTTTGTACGAGGTTTATCAATCGCTACACCTACCACAAATCCGCGTTCCTCAATTTGAACCTGATCCCAGCATCCAGCTAGCAGTGTGGAAAGAAGCAAGCAGATGCTACAGACAATGAGTCGTCTATTCATTGCTTTTGACACCTCGCAAAACGGCGATTACAAGCAGCAATATGGGACATAAATAGACGACAACGATCCCGAAATAGGTGACACTGTCAGCGAACGTAAAGAAGTCGACCAGGTTTTGTGGAAGCATCGCGACAAAATAAATGATGGGAGAGAGGATCAGGACCCACACGGTTTTGTGCACATTAAAAAACATAGACGACAAGTTCAGCACCGTAATATCGAGCCACATTGCACAAGTGTTGAAGATCGTCATGATCCAGATGGTAAAGAAGATGGATTCCACCCGTTCAAAAAAGCCCCCAGGGATTTCTACCTCTTTTGCCAGCTCAATGGTTGGATAGGTCAAATTCGTTGCAACGTCAGCAGAGAATACACCGATGACGAACATGTAGATGGTCATGTAGAGCAGAATAGGGATCGAAAGACCTAACGTAACAGCCCGTGTACCTTCTTGGGGATTTTTCATCAGCATGGTATAGAAAAGAATGATTTCAAAGCCGGAATAAGACAGCCCGACATCTTTGGAACCTGCCAAGAGAGAGCGCCAGTCCGAAGAGAAGAAGGGACGTATATTTTCGACCTCAAATAACTGAGTCGTAAAAAGCAAGACAATGAACATGACGACAAGAACCACAGGCAAAAACAGCAGGTTGAGCCGCAGCATGGCAATACGTGATCCAACCACGGAATATTGAACGATCAAGAGAAAGGAGAGCGTGATCATTTCCACCGGAGTGTTGTAGAACAGGTATTGCTTGGCGATGTTTCCGATTGCCCTGATTTCAAACGAGACAAATAGCATCGTGTAAATACAGACGAGAGAGGTCAAGATGTAGGCGATCGGTTTGCTCGCAATGATCGAGCTGTATTCAAAGAAGGTTTTTCTCGGAAACCGAGCCGCTAGCTTGGCAAGCAGCCAGCCAATCAGGCACGCACAAAGACCGCTGATCACGACGGAAATCCATCCATCGAATGCTCCGGTTGCCTTGGCTAAAGAGCGGGGAAAAGTCAGGATGCCGACGCCGATTGTGACTGAGGCAATGTTAATCCCCATATGATTTTTGCTGATCATTTTCTCCGCCAAGGTTTGTGCACTCACTTACGACCCTCCTGTATTCATTCGGTTTTCATCTTTTGTGTGAAGGGCATCTGGTCGGGTTTTCAAAAAGGTAACAGGTGCGCGCAAAATCATATCCTTCCAATCCCTCGGCATATGTGGAGCAAGAGGCGCCAAATAAGGGTACCCGATGCTGGTCAGATTGGATAAATGAATCATGATGGCAATCAAGCTTAACACCACGCCATAAATACCAAAAATGGCTGCCATAAGCATGGCGAAAAAACGAATCATTCGAAAGGCGATGGCAAGGTGATAAGAAGGGATGGCAAAAGAAGCGATAGCAGTGAGGGCGACGACGATGACCATGACAGGACTGACGATGCCCGCAGAAACCGCTGCGTCACCGATGACGAGACCGCCGACGATGCCGATGGTCTGGCCGATCGGTTTCGGTAAGCGTATTCCGGCTTCCTGCAACAGCTCCATCGTCGTCACCATCATGATCGCTTCTACGAAGGCCGGAAACGGAACCCCATCACGTGTGGCGGCAATCGAGAAGGCGAGATCAGACGGGATCAAGCCAGGGTGAAAGGTGACGAGAGCGATATAGAAAGCGGGCGAATAGACGGCCAGAAAAGCTGCCAAATACCGCAACAGCCTAGCTAATGAACCGACAATCCAACGCTCGTAGTAATCCTCTGGTGAATGCAGGAGCAAGCCAATCGTCACAGGCAAAATGAGTACCATGGGAGTGCTGTCCACCAATATCGCAATGCGCCCTTGAAACAATGCTCCACTGACTTTGTCGGGACGCTCCGTATTATGAATCTGCGGAAAAGGCGACAGAAAATCATCTTCAATCCATTGCTCGATAAAACCGGACTCTTCTATCTCGTCAACATCGATCGTAGAGATTCGCCGTCTCACTTCATCCAGTAGTTCTGGATCAACGATGTTTTCAATGTAGGCGATGATCACATCTGTTCGGCTGCGTCTGCCTATGATGGACCCTTCAAAGCGCAAGTTCGGGTCTTTGATACGTCTGCGTATATGAACAGTGTTGTCCCGGATACTCTCCGTAAAGCCGTCCCGCGGACCTCGAACCAAGCCTTCGGAGACCGGCTCCTCAATGGAGCGAGTTTTCCATCCCTTGCTGTCGACAATAATGACTTCGGTCGATCCATCCACAAAAATGGCTGTATCCCCGGAAAGAATGCCTTCGAGTATTTTTGTCAAATCCGTTGCTTTCGATATTTCAACGACAGAAAGGACTTCTTCATAAAGCATCCGGACAATCTCATCTGGTTCAGTCGGTACTACTTTGGAAGCAGTCGAGATCATCAACTGGATTTGTCCGAGGACTTGCGTATCCAGCATGTCGCAGTTCGCCAATCCATCAATGGCAATAACGGCACAGGAATGTTTGGTGTTGCCGATCGTAAAGGAACGAATTAATAAATCGTGTGGGCTGCCCAGCACGGTCTTGAACGTCTCCATGTTTTGCTGCAAACTGGTCGATAGCGTAAGCGTAGGATCATTTCGCTGCTGCAAACGCTGTGCGATAAGAGAGGGAGTTTTCTTTTGGCGACGCTGGGACAAAAATCTGCGCATCATTTGAAGTTCCTCCCGTTCAGAATGCGAATATCATGTTAGTGCGATTTTTTCCAGATGAGAGGAAAATTATGCGGAAGAATAGGCGAATGCTAAATCTTTCATAGTTTTAAATTGAACTCATCTGTGACCTATGTTACATTCGGCATGGTAGAATAGAGTGTAGGAAATAAGGAAGTTCATGAACAGGAATTAGTAGAGAGAGTAGGAAAGATGGAGAAGGGTGGAATAGAAGTGCTTGACAGTCAAGTATTGATCCGGGAAACGGACTTTTCCCGACTGGCACATACATGGGAAGAACTCGCGGAAGTCATGAAATCGCAGGGAGACGAAACTACGCCTCACAAGCTCATTCAGCTGGCTGCGAAAACAAAGCGCGCTGAGCTGAATATTGCGTTTTGCGGACATTTTTCCGCTGGAAAATCAACGATGATTAACACGCTTCTGGGTGTCAATTTGCTACCGTCCAATCCGATTCCGACCAGTGCGAATGTTGTTAAGATTCGCGGCGGAGAAAAAGCGGCTCGCGTCTTCACCCTGAACAGCGGAGTCCTTACATTTGATCCAGATACGGAGATGGAGAAGCTCAAGCAGTTTGCTGTTGACGGAGATACGGTAGAATCCGTAGAGGTTTCCTATCCGGGAACATTCCTTGACGAATACGCCAGCTTGCTCGATACACCGGGCATTGACTCCACGGATGCGGCACACAAAATCGCTACGGAGTCTGCGCTGCATTTGGCTGACGTCGTCATTTACATGATGGATTATAACCATGTTCAAGCCGAAGAGAACTTCAACTTTACGAAGACGTTGAAGGACCGTGGCAAGCCAGTCTATCTGGTTGTGAACATGATCGATAAACATATTGATTTCGAATTGGATTTTGATAGCTATAAGGAAAGCGTCGAGGAGGCATTCGCGACCTGGAACATCCATCCGGATGGTATTTTTTACACGTCGCTTGCGGAACCAGATCATTCTGAGAACATGTATGAGGAATTCAAGGGCATGCTTGCGCAGTTGATTGCTGATCGTGAAAAGCTGGTTGGCACGAGCGTTCGCAGTGCTGCCGAGCATTTGATCGATGAACATATCCAAGTAGTAAGAACAAGCCAGGCAGATCAACGCCAGCAGTGGGAAGCCCAGCTGGATGGTCTGGAAGTAGAAGGCATCGACAGTCGTAATGCAGCGGCTGTGCAGGTAGCGCTTGAGCAGGAGGAAGCGACAGCAGCGGCTCTAGAACAGCGTGCCGAGGATGCCCGAATGCAGATGGAAAAAGAGCTGAGTGTCCTTTTGGACAATGCTCGTTTGACTTATTTCAGCACGAATGAAGCAGCACGAAGCTATTTGGAGAGCCGCAAACCGGGCTTCAAGGTTGGGTTGTTGTTTGCAGGCAAGAAGACAGAGGAAGAACGCGCACGTCGCGAAGAAGCCCTTCTCGTCGAGTTCCGCGAAAAAGTGGCGGGAAATCTCGACTTCCATTTCAAAGAATGGCTCGGCAAGCAGCCGCAAGTGTTTGATTTGCGGAGCGAAGAATATCACGCCAGCGTTCACGCGAACAAGATCGAGATTACGGGCGAGTTCCTGAGCAAGCACATCAAAGAGGGTGCTGCCTCGAGTGAGTACGTTCTGAACTACTGTGCGGATATTTCCAGTGGGATGAAGCTGGAGTACAGACGCGTGGGTCTCTCCTTTATTGCACAAGTGGTTGAGATGATCAAGGAGCAGGTGCGTGTAGAAAGTGCAGCTCAAGGCGAGCGCCTTGGCGTATTGCGTGAAATGGCTGCGCTGCATCAAAAGCTGGCAGGACTGGCAGCGAGAGAAGAAGAAACCAAGGGTCGTCTGTTGGCGATTATGCGTGGAGGAGAACAAGTAGCATGAATCAACTACGAGACAAACTAATTGCGGCAGCAGAGCGTCTGCGGCGCGCAAGTGAAGAAGTCGTTACCGTACCAGGAATGCAAGCACAGGCACAAGCGATGCTGGATCGAGCAGATCGCCTGACAGCCAATCGTTTTACTGTCGCACTGTTTGGTGCATTCAGTGCAGGGAAATCGTCTTTTGCGAACGCCTTGATGGGCGATCTCGTGCTGCCAGTGTCACCGAACCCGACAACAGCAGCGATCAACAAAATCATGCCGCCTACGGATACACACCCGCATGGCACTGTTCGTGTCGTCATGAAAGAGCGTGAAGCCATTGAGCAGGACGTGATCCGTTCCCTTGCTGTCTTTGGTATGATCGCTACTGATCTCGAAGGGGCACTGGCAGAGCTCGGCAAGATCGATGTCGCCCAAATCCCTCCGACGGCAAAACCGCATTACACCTTTTTGAAAGCTGTTACAAAGGGGTTGCCAGAGATGTCGGCTCATCTGGGCGGCGAGCTGCTGGTTGATATGCAAGCGTTCAAAGGGTTTGTGGCAAAGGAAGAAAAAGCTTGTTTCGCAGAGTACATCGAGCTGTTCTATTCTTGTCCACTAACCGATCAGGGTATTGTTCTGGTAGATACCCCTGGTGCTGACTCCATTAACGCACGTCACACAGGTGTGGCGTTCGAATACATGAAAAACGCGGATGCGGTCCTGTTCGTGACGTATTACAACCATGCCTTTGCACAGGCTGACCGCGAATTTTTGCTGCAAATGGGGCGCGTCAAGGATACGTTTGAAATGGACAAAATGTTCTTTATCGTCAATGCTTGTGACCTCGCAGCGAATGAAGAAGAATTGCAGGGTGTTCTTACCCACGTAGAGAAAAACCTCCTCTCGTGCGGCATTCGCCTCCCACGTATTTATCCAGTGTCCAGCCAGACTGCTCTGTTGGCACGGATGCATGAAAAAGGCAAGCTGGCAGCTTCTGCGGAGAAAGTATACCGCCAACGCACGAATACGGCTGAAGGCGAGCCGCTTATGCCGGCAGATGAAGCATTCAAATTCTCGGGAATGGCTTCGTTTGAAGCAGAGTTCCTCCGCTTTACGATTGAAGAGCTGACGCAAATTGCGGTGAATGCTGCAATCGGTGAAATCCGTCGCGCCCACGATACCTTGGCAGAATTCATGCGTATGGCACAGTCCGGAGAAGACGAGCGTCAATTGCGCAAAGAAGCAGCAAGCACAGCCAAGACACAGGCTCTATTAGCTGTTGAAGCACTGTCTACCGCTTCGTTCGAGCGTGACTTGGCAAAAGAGCGCGAGGAGCTGCTTTACTACGTTCGCCAGCGCTTGTTCTTCCGATTCAACGAATTGTTCAATCTCGCTTTTAACCCGGCTGTCATCAAGGAAGATGGACGCAACATGAAGCAAGCACTGCAAGGATGCTTGACTGATCTTCTGCGTTCGATCAGCTACGATTTGGCGCAGGAACTGAGAGCGACTACCCTTCGTTTGGAGAAATTCACGAACAAGCAGGGGACATCACTTGTTGCAGCGTGGCAAAAGGATGCACAAGGATACGCAGCAGGGTTGACCTTGGCACCATATCAGCAGCGACAGGTGGAAACACTGTCCTTTGCTAACGAACTGCCAGTAGCCGAATCTGCATTTGCATCAGCGATTTCCTTGTTCAAGAACACCAAAGACTTTTTCGAGCAGGATGGCAAAGCGAAAATGCGTGAAGAACTGGAAAAGCGCATGCAAGAACCAGTGAGCGGGTATGTAGAAATCGGAAACAAGCAGCTGGATGAGCAGTTTTCTACGCTGTTCCAAGAGCTGGTGGCGCATGAGCGCAATCGCGTCATCGACCAGATCAACGAGTATTTCACAGGTCTGTTTGCAGCACTTGAGATGAACATTGATCTCGACGAGCTGGCGGCAAAAGTGAGTCGTGTGGCGGCTGAGTTGGAGTAACTTGACACGATTATAAAAACGAAAAGGGCAGTCCCTAGAGGGATTGCCCTTTTTACGGTAGAAGGGGAAGGAGCACATAGCGAATCTGCGCTTCAGCCTAGGCCCATCCATCACTCTACCCGCAGCAAAATATGCTTGAATCCATCTTCGTCGCGTTCGTGCTGAAAAATAACTGTCCACGTCAATGTTTCATCAAAAATGTACATATCAGAGGTGAATCGTGTATAGTTTTCTAGCAGATGCTTTGCGCCCATCTTCATTACTTTGTCACGAATCATCTCTTTACCAAACGTGCTGTACCCTTCCCAAAATACGAGTACCTCACTTTTCTGGAGTAAAAATGATACAGCTTCATCTTTGGACATACCCTCTCTGGCGATACCTTGATCATTATTTTTGAATCTCGCTAATTCCCAAAGGCAACCTTGGTACTGTGAAACATATCGCTTATATAAAAATCGGCGAAAGCTACAGCTTTCCGTATCAAAAAAGATGGAAACATAGCGTTCTTTTAATGACTTAGAACGTTCTTTCTCTAAAGATGAAATCATACGTGTATTCACAACATCAGGACGATACTGAACTGGGCGATAGTAAAACTCTTGTTTATCGCCATTTTTTTGCGGTAATTTAGTAGAAAATCCATAGCTAATCTCATCGATATAATTTGTCCTAGCAAACATATCTAGTTCGTACTGCAGTTGACTCTTGTGAAGCTTGGCAAATTCTCCTGCTGGTATCGTTTTCGCAAAGCACCCATCTGGAATGTGTGCAATATGGCTCACTCTTTTCCCGATGATCGTGCCATCTGAATCCCACACCTCAAATATTTTTTCTGGCTCAAGTACATGTTCAATCTCAGTGAGCCGAGGATTGTAAAATTGTGCGTAATCATCGTCGTGAGAATCAAAATCCAAATCCTCTGGGACCCCAATGACGATCACCTCGTCGAGTTTACATATGTCCAGCCTCATGGTTCCTCCTGTGGTGTGCACGATTCGATTTTAACATCCAGTATAAGTAAGAGATGACGTAACTGTAAATACAGTTACGTCAAAAAGGATCAGCCCATAGATTTCCAAGGATAGAAATGATGACCATCCATTTGTTCCCAATTATCGTTTCTTTTTTTTAGCAGGTGATAGTGAGGGAGATTAGCTGGGCGAGTTCCTCGGCTAGAAACATAATGTGCTTGATGGTGAATATTCTTATACCCAGTTTGGGTTACTACGTCTTCTGCTCGGCTCTTTCTAACACTAAATGTATCTTCCTCATCTTTCGCAGCCAGTTTAGCTGCTGTAAGGGATAGCGGTGTGGTAACGAGAACTCCACCAGAACTATTCAATCGTGCTCGAAAGTGTTTAACATTATTCTTTTTAATTTCATCTGCAATTTCACTAGTCATTGTTACACTGTCTGTGATAACTCGGGCATAAGAACGTCCTTCATTTTCTCTAATATTTCTCTCTAAGGCTGCTTGGTTTTCTAAATAGTTATCTAAATACTCACTCACAATAATGGCACCTGTAACCAACGCCACAAAGTCTCCCACAGGCAAAGGGCCATCAATTGCTGCCAAAGCTCCTAATGTAACCAATCGAGCTGCTAATTGCCGTTCAGTCATTTTAAGTCCAGCGTTGCCTAGAGCCTTTATTGCAGCACTTTCTGACATAGAACTTCGCAAGCTCATATTTTCCTCTGGGAAGCTTTGATGGATTTGATAGTATTCGTAGTATTCTTGTGCAAGCGCATCTATTCTTGCAAAGTCTTCCTGCAGGTCGTTATAGTTAATATCCTCTGATTGTTTTGCTTTCATGTTAGATGTTCGTTTAGGCTGATGTTTATCAATTATTGATGCAACATCTTCGAAATAGTATACATCCTGTTCATTAATATAGTCTTTTATTTCTTCTACCATCTGGATTCTTTGCGGTTTTTCTTCAAAATCTTCTTTAGAGATGCCAGCAATGAATGACTCGATGTCACTTCGCTGAATTTGTTGCTTTTCTACTATTTCCTCATTGGCAAACGCACTGTTAGAGTTGGAAAAGAATAACCCAAAAATCAGTAGTAATTTAACCCAAATTATTTTTTTCATCACGTATTTCGTTTGTACTACTGGTGCCAAGTAGTTACAAACTTCACTCCTCTCAAATGAATTAATTTCTAGTACCTTAAGGTTTCGGTAAGGAATATATTGTAAACATTTACAGTTTGAAGCTTATCATAAGTTTGAATATATGTAAATTATTGTTATTTTATAAATGATAAGGCGATCGATAAAATCATGCCGCCAACAATCAATTTTTCAACAAGTAAAAAGGGCAGTCCCCGTCTTGTTCAGACCAGGGATTGCCCTTTTTCATTTCCGATTCTCCCATTCCTCCCGCAAAATCCCCATCTTAATCGCATCGAAATATTCACCGCGTACAATCCTTGCTTTGCGCACCCGCGCTTCTTCCACCATTCCCATGTGAGCAGCCAGCTTGATCATCCGTTCGTTGCCGGACCACGTACCAATGCCTAAACGGACAGTATCCATGTGGGTGAACAAGTAATCGATCCACATCCGAAAGGCTTCCCGGCCATAACCATTCTGCCAATAGCGGGAGTCATAAATAACGATTCCGATTTCGCACCAGTTCGTCTCCTCAGATACCCAGTAGCGACCGACACTGCCCTTTAGCTCGCCGTCAATCTCAATCATCAGTTCGGTTCTTGGTGCACCTGTCCCAACGAGAGCAAGAGACTCCTGGTGGCGTGGGAGGTCGCGATATTCTTCTTTTGTGTACGGATCAAGCGGTTTGTAGGGGCCATTCCAATTGAGATGTTCACGATCCTCTGCTTCGTACTTCCAATAGTAGATGGTATCCAAATCTTCTGCTCGAATATCTCGCAGAACGACCTTTTCTCCTTGCAAATGAATACGCATGACTTGTTCTCCTTTCGTGTGGGTGAATCTGGTACAATCATTGTAAAAGAGAACTGCTCCTATACACAGTGACAGTTTAAGAGAGTTAGATGGGGACAGATTGGAGGGCCGTTGATGGAGTACATGCCGATCATGAATGCACAGAGCAAAGAACCTCTGTATCAACAGCTATACAAGCAATTGAGCAAACGGATTGCATCAGGAGAGATACCGTCCGGAACCAAGATGCCGTCGATCCGTCAGTTGATGAAAGCGAGCGGAGTCGGAAAAAATACGATTGAGGCAGCCTATCAGCAACTGCTCGCAGAAGGCTACATCGTGAGCCGGGAGCGGAGTGGCTTTTTTGCTGCCGAGATCGAGAGATGGTCAGAGCCAGTGGATCAGGATGAGGAGATTGCCTTGTATTCGTCCATCTTGAAAAAGAAAAAAGGGGAGCATCTCACCTGTCGCTACAACTTTCATGGCTCTGTCATCGATACGAAGTCCTTTCCTTACGCTGCATGGCGTTCTTGCATGCTGGAAGCGCTGGATATCTATCCGGAGGACTTTTCTTTTTATGGGGATGATCAAGGAGAGTGGGAGCTCCGAGAAGAGCTCAGTACATATTTGCGCAGAGCACGTACGCTCATTTGTCGGCCTGAGCAAATCATCATCGGCACCGGATTACAGCAGGCTCTCAGCTTTTTATGTCTGCTCTTGGCAGATCGGCATCGTGTGGTTGCCATCGAGGAGCCTGGCTATGCAGATGCACGGATCGTCTTTTCCCATCACGGCTATGAGGTCGTGCCCATCCCGTTAGCGGAAGAGGGCCTGTCCATTGAAGCTTTGGAGAAAAGCAAAGCAACGGTCGTGTACACGACGCCTGCCCATCAATTTCCGTATGGGATGGTGATGCCAGTCGGTCAGCGTCAGCAATTGCTGCAATGGGCAAAGAGAAAGAACGGAATCATCATCGAAAATGATTACGATGGCGAATTCCGCTACAATGTTCACCCTACGCCATCTTTGCAAGGGATGGATCGGGACGGATGTGTTGTTTATATCGGCAATTTTTCCAAAGCATTTTCTCCAGCACTTCGCTTGGATTATACGGTACTTCCGAGGCAGTTGCTCGGGCGATATTTGGAAGCATTCCAGGCGTATCCTTCTCCGGTTTCCCGCCATTTGCAACGAAGTATGCAGTTGTTCATGCAAAAAGGATATTGGGAAAAGCATGTTCGAAAAATGCGCACCGTCTATCACCGCAAGCACGATGCACTGCTTCGGGCGATACAGACCTACATGCCCCGGGAAGTCCGAGTTTTGGGACAGTCAGCAGGGCTGCATATTTTGCTCGAGGTAGATACTTCCCGAACGGAGAAGGAGCTGATCGACCTGGCGCGTGCGGCCGATGTTCGCGTTTATCCGAGCGGCCATAATTGGGCCAATGATCCGACAAATGCACGACCGCGAATCATCGTTGGATTTGGCGGAGTGGAGGAACAAGACATTGCGGTAGGAATCGGTCGTTTGGCAGAAGCTTGGTTTTCATTATGATCTGCGCTTTTGCCGAATCTTCTCGTTCTTATCCTTGTCATCCCCTTCTTCTTCCTCTGATTCTTTCTTTTCGATCTTTTGCTCATGGAATTCAACTGGCGTTTGCCCGAACACGCGATCTAGCGGAGTGTAGTAATGCTCAACTGGTTTCTTTTGCACAAAAAAGCGGTAGCAAGCGATCCCGAGCATGCCAAAAATCAAAAGGGATACGCCAATAATCAAGCCGGACATCATCATCATCTGTTTTTTTGTCCCTCCTTATTTTTGAGGTTATCGATGATTTACGATGGGGGCCTCAAATAGTTTCAACAGAAAAAAGCAGCCTATGGCGTGGGACAGGGCAGTTGTCCAGCGCATAGGCTGCTTGGCATTTATCGGCAAGGATTATTTCATGCTTTTTTGGTACTCATCAAACTGAGAGGTTACTTCATTTGAAGGCTTGCTGGTCAAATGGCTGACAACTACGATGGCGAGCAGGCTAATGGCAAAGCCGGGAACCATCTCATAAAGGAAGTCCTTCAGTACATCAAAACGAGTCCAGATAATAACGGTAAGTGCGCCAGCGACCATACCCGCGAGAGCACCCCATTTGTTCATGCGCTTCCAATAGAGGGAGAGCAGAATGACAGGCCCAAACGAAGCGCCGAATCCGGCCCACGCATATCCGACGAGATCGAGGATCGTGTCATTTTTATTCAAGGCGAGTAAAAAGGCGACGACAGATACGAGCAAGACGGACAGGCGGCCAATCGTGACCAGCTCTTTGTCAGTGGCAGAACGCTTGAAAAAGGTTTTGTAAATATCCTCGGTCAAGGAGCTGGACGTGACGAGCAGCTGAGAGGAAATCGTACTCATGATCGCTGCCAAAATCGCCGCCAGCAAAAAGCCGGTAATGAGTGGATGGAACAGGATCGTCCCCAGCTGGATGAAGATTGTCTCAGGATCGCTCAACGTCCAGCCTTGCTTGGAGTACAGGGCGATACCAACCAGACCTGTCAGCATGGCGCCAGCGACGGAGAAAATCATCCAGCCCATACCGATGCTGCGAGCTTTTTTGATCTCACTCGTGGACGTGATCGCCATAAAGCGAACGATAATGTGCGGTTGTCCGAAATAGCCAAGTCCCCATGCAAACAGGGAAATGATGCCGAGCAGGCTCGTCCCTTTAAAAATATCGAGCAAAGAGGGATCGACAGCGTGGATCTCCGTAAATGTTTCTCCCAATCCGCCTGCGGTAAGAACGGTCACAAGCGGAACGAGAATGAGTGCGATGACCATAATGAGTCCTTGTACAGCGTCCGTCCAGCTTACAGCGAGGAAGCCGCCAAACAATGTGTAAGCAATGGTGACCAATCCGACTATCCATAGTCCGGTTTGATAACTCAGGTGGAAGGTGTTTTCAAACAACACGCCTCCAGAAACGAGACCAGATGAGACGTAAAAAGTAAAAAAGATCATAATAACAAGAGCCGAGACAAGACGAAGCATCCGAGACGTATCTCCGAAACGATTTTCCAAAAAAGCAGGAATCGTAATCGAGTTGTTGGCAACCTCCGTATACGAACGAAGGCGGGGAGCGACGTACAGCCAGTTGGCATAAGCGCCGAGAGTCAGACCGATCGCGATCCATGATGCGCTAAGACCTTGGGCAAACATGGCACCTGGCAACCCCATCATCAACCAGCCACTCATGTCGGATGCACCCGCGCTGAGAGCGGTTACAGTTGGACCTAGCGATCGACCACCAAGCATATAGTCAGTCAGATTGGAGGTACGTTTGTAGGCATAATAGCCGATTAACAACATACCTGCCATGTACACAATAATAGATGCGAGCAGCATATTCATTGGCATCACCTCGTTGTGTTTAGTATTTATGAATTTTATATGAACATCTTACACGTTATCATGCCCAATTATAAAAATCTATAAGGAAACACAGAAAATTATGTAGAGCCTCAATAAAAAGTTTTTTAATAACACGAAAAAGCCCGCGAAGATTGATCGCAGGCTTTTCTAGAAATGTTTTCCAAATTACTGTACTTGAACCTGACCGTTTCCGTCGAGTGTTACTTTGAATTCCTTTACGACAGTAGGCTCCGCACCCTGATTGTTCAAATCGTGCTTAAGCACTTTGAAAGTACCATCGGCAGAGAGCGTGCCTGTATATTCAACACCAAACATGTCAGATTTGTAAAAGCTGAAGTTCGCTAGCTCGGTCTTTTGCAATTCTTCCACGAGCAACTGTCCATCTCCGCTGAACATGGCATTACGTAATGCCTCAGAGGATTCGTATTTTTGCTGGAGGTATGTTTGTAGTTGTTTGGCGACTTCAGACTCAGCCAGTTGCTTGCCGGCTTCGAGAACTTGTTGTCCCGCTTCGACAGCCTGTTTGCCTGTCTCAATCGCTTGCTGTCCTGTTTCTACTGCTTGCTGGGCGGTTTGTACCCCTTCAGATATTTCGGAGCAGGCAGTGAGCAGCAGCGCGCATGCAACAATCAAAACTTTTTTCATGTGGTTCACTCCTTTCTGGCGTGACGATTCTTACTTTATTTATTTTACCGTATATCCACTGACTTCGCATCCGCATATGATGAGGTAAGCGTAAGAGCTGCATTGATTACAGGGAGGAAACACAATGATTCAAGGGAAAGTAAAATGGTTCAGCAAAGAAAAGGGCTATGGGTTTATTGAGCGCGATGGAGGACCTGATGTATTCGTACACTATTCTGCGATTACGGGGCAAGGTTACCGGAATTTGGAGGAAGGCGAGCAGGTGATTTTTGAGATTGTGAATGGACAGCGGGGGTTACAAGCAGCCAATGTAGCGAGGAAAGTCGTGTAAAAGAGTTATCATCTTCTAAACACACATGACGAAGGACTTCCTTCGATTCAAAAACGCCGTCATACCTGTACAAGGCAGACGGCGTCTTATTTATGTCATGTTGCGTTCGGGATTGATCAAAGGTTGTTGTAGAGAAAGACTGACAATGCAATGACCAGAGCGATCGTAATGATGCCGTAAATGATCAACAAATTGCGGGAGCGTTGTTTAAAGCCCCGTACTTTGGATTCGGATGGGTTAATTCCGATTTTAATCGTAACGACCAGACCTATAAGAACAAGTACAATAATAGCAATAATGAAAGGCAAAATACTCATAACAGCCAGTCCTTTCTGTATGGCACAGTCATCCTGCTGGATATACACGAGGATGCATACGGTAGCCTACTTCGATCATATACCGACCGTACAAAAATGTTGCCATCCACTTGGGGATTATTTTGCCCATCCACTTGCCATGAATGCATCCGCTAAGCGCGAAACTGCCTCAGGGATCTGATCTGTGGTAGCTCTGCCAAAGGTGAAGCGAACATATCCTTGCTCTGCCCCGAAAAGATGTCCCGGAACGAAGACAACTCCCCGTTTGACTGATTCTGTGAGAAGAGTTTCGCCGCTCCATTCCCCTTTGAATTTACACCACAAGTGAATGCCTCCTTCTGAACCGACCATTTCTACTTGGTCACCGAACTTGTCTTGAAGCGAGGAGACAAGCTGATCGTGCCGCAAGGATAGCTCTGTTCGCAGAAGATCGATGTGACTCACAAACTGAGGGGATCCGAGAAAGCGATTCGCGAGCCATTGCGGAAAAATGCTGTGCCCAAAATCAAACTGCTGTTTCGCATCTGCCAGTCTTTCCATGACAGTAGGCGGCCCTACGATCCAGCCGATCCGCAGACCTGAGGCTACAATTTTGGTCAAAGAGCTGATGTAGAGTACTGTTCCGTGTTGATCCAGCGATTTTAAGGTTGGGACGGGCTCTCTTGAAAAACTGGTCAAGCTATATGGATCATCCTCGATGATCGGAATCCCGTTTTCATAGGAGAACGCGAGCAATTCCTGGCGACGCTCTAATGAAAGCAGTGTCCCTGTCGGATTTTGATAATTCGGATTGAGAAAAACCATTTTGATGCGGTGCTGGCGGTGCAGCTGTGCCAAGTGCTTTGGATCGATTCCGTCCCGGTCGATAGGCAGTGAGAACGTACGCAAGCCAGCGGAATGAAAAAGCGGCAAGGAATAACAGTAAGACGGCTCCTCAATGGCTACCGCATCTCCTGGCTTTAACAAGCATTGAACGACGAGGTGAAGAGCCTGCTGCGCTCCTGACGTGATCATGATCGAGGTAGCAGGTGCTGCGATGCTTCGCCATGTTTTCATATGGAGACTCAATGTCTCTCGCAAAGCCCAATTGCCCTGCGGATGCTCATAGCCGAGATGAGCGGGGAAGTCATCGGGGGTCATGAGCTGCTGAAGTGTTTGATTGGGGACGAGATCGGTCGAGAGCTCGCCACTCGCCAAATCAATCAACTCATTTTCCTGTGTTTCACGACGGATTTTGCGAATCAATGGTAAATTCGGACGAAACGACCCTGACTCCGTCAGATGACGCCAGTTCGGAACGCGTGTCCGTGCGAGTCCCCAAATATCTTGGCTGACAATGGTACCACTTCCTTGAATGCGCTCGATCATACCTGCTGCTTGCAGCTCATCGTATGCCGCGACGACGGTCGAACGGTTGACATTCAGTTCCTTGGCCAGGGTGCGCTCCGAGGGCAAATAGCTGCCAGGACCGAATTCACCACTGCTGATTCTTTGCTCGATTTGCACTGCTATTTGTTTATATAAGGGCTTTGTAGCCGTAGAAGATATACCATCCATCCCGAATCCCGCTTTCTACATTTATCCATTTATTATATCATGACATTCCGATCTTTCATTTTCGTCTGGGTCAGGTAAAATAGATGAGATGGAAGGAGAGATGGACGATGAAACAATACCTGGATTTGTGCCAGCGCATTTTAGATGAGGGTGTCACAAAAGAGGATCGGACAGGCACCGGAACGACCAGTGTTTTTGGGCATCAGATGCGTTTTGATCTGAGTGAAGGCTTTCCAATGGTCACAACGAAAAAGCTGCATATGAAATCGATCATCCACGAATTGCTCTGGTTTTTATCAGGCGATACCAATGTCCGCTACTTGCAGGAAAACGGCGTGCGGATATGGAACGAATGGGCCGATGAAAACGGAGATTTGGGCCCGGTATACGGAAGCCAATGGCGTTCCTTTGCGGGACGCGACGGCAAAACAGTGGACCAGATTCAATGGGTCATTGATGAGATCAAACGCAATCCGGACTCTCGCCGCTTGATCGTTAGCGCGTGGAATCCGGCTGAATTGGACAAGATGGCATTGCCGCCTTGTCACCTGTTGTTCCAGTTTTACGTAGCGAATGGCAAGCTATCCTGCCAGCTGTATCAGCGCAGTGGCGATACATTTTTGGGTGTGCCGTTTAATATCGCTTCCTACGCATTGCTGACGCATATGGTGGCGCATGTCACTGGACTTGAAGTGGGCGATTTTGTTCATACGATCGGTGATGCTCATCTGTATCTCAACCATATCGAGCAGGTCAAGCTCCAGCTCACTCGCGAGCCGAAAACACTGCCGAAGCTCGTGCTCAATCCAGAAGTGACTTCGATTTTTGACTTCAAATACGAAGATATTGAAATCGTCGGCTACGAATCCCACCCGCACATCAAAGGCGAGGTGGCCGTATGATCAGCCTGATTGTTGCCTATGCCCGCAATCAAGTCATCGGAAAAGATGGCGACATGCCGTGGCACCTACCTGCTGACTTGAAAAATGTGAAGGAATTAACGACAGGCCAAACGATCGTCATGGGACGCAAAACGTTCGAATCGATCGGCAAGCCGCTGCCTAACCGCAGAAATGTCGTCCTGACACGCAGCCAGGACTTTCACCCTGAAGGTGTAGATGTCGTCCATACGAAGGAAGAAGTGCTCGCACTGGGTGATGTCATCATCTTTGGTGGCTCGGAAATTTATCGTCAGTTCCTCGATGTTGTTGATCGGCTGTACATTACGGAGATCGATTTGGAAACTGAGGGCGATACGTTTTTCCCAGCATGGGATCGGGATGCTTACACCTTGGTGGACAAGCGTGAGGGTATCGTGGATGAGAAGAACGTTCATCCGCATGCGTTTTACGTGTATGAACGAAAAAATAGCTGATAATCGAAAATGCCTCGTTGCTGAGGCATTTTTTTGTTCTTTTTTCACCTCTTCTGCTTGGTTGCTCGTCATGTGAATACTCGACATATGTATGGAACCACAAGCATATAAACGATAGAAAATAGCAGGGACGAACCCAAGGAGGTGATCGGGATGAAGGTAGACTTTCACGTCCATCTGGAGGAAGGGCCGTATTCGCTGGACTGGTTGCTCAAGCAAGCGGAATCATTGCGCCCTCTCGTGGAGCATGCCGAAGTGAAGGGGAGCCGAAAATGGGCTAGTATGCTGACCGATGGGTTGGCTGAGCGCCTTCAACAAGGCCCGTATTCACGGGACTGGCTTGAATTGTATCGATTACGTGCCAAACAGGCGGGGATTCAGCAAGTTTGCGTGGTGGAGCATTTATATCGTTTTCTTGAGTATCGGCCGTACTACGAGCAGCATGTGCACATCGGCTCTGATCGCTTGGGGACGGCACAGCGCAAATGGCTGAGTCAGGTCGCAAATGACTCTCTGGACAGCTTTGTTGTTTTCATGCAAAAAGAGCGGCTTCGTTGGGCGGAGGACGGAATTGACCTGCGTGTCGGGATTGAACTGGATTATTTTTCAGGTGGAGAAGAGACACTGCGGCATGTCATCAATCAATATCCTTGGGATGTGTGCATAGGGGCCGTACATTTTCTGGAAGGCTGGGGCTATTCGATCCAGGATGCACGAGAACGCTTTGGAAGACAGGAACTAATCGGATTGTACAGCCTTTATTTTGATAAGCTGGAGCAGGCGATCGAATCGCAATTATTTGATGTTATTGCCCATATCGATGGCATCAAAGCGTTTGGTGTGCGACCGGATGAAACGGCACTATTGCCGTATTATCAGCGTGTGGCTCGAGCTCTTGGACGCAGGGAGATTGCGACGGAAATCAATACAGGCTACGGTCTGGCGAGTCAGCTCCGAGAATTTTCGCCCAGTTATCGCTTTCTGGAAATTTTGTTCCAGAATGAGGTACCTATTACCTTGGCGTCTAGCGCTACTGCACCTGAGCAAGTCGGTCAGCAGTTGGACGAGGCTCGAGCGCAGTTGAAACGAGTAGGCTATACGAGCTTTGCGGTTTTTGAGAAGCGAAAACGCAGCATGCTCGCTCTGGATTAGTCAAGCTCCCCATTTGGCCCATGATTCTGCTATGATGAAAGAAGAATGGTGCATCCAGTGGGAGGAATAAAAACCATGGCCTTGCAGGAACAATTAAAAGAGCTGCTCAAAGAGATGGAGCCGCAAATCATTAGCTGGAGGCGTCATCTGCACCAGCATCCCGAGCTTTCCTTTCAAGAAGAGAAGACCCCAGCCCTTATTGCCGAAATATTGAGAGGACTTCATTTTGATGAGGTTCGCACAGGCGTGGGCGGTCGAGGAGTTATCGGCGTTTTGCGCGGAGGTCGCCCGGGAAAGGTCGTCGCGTTGCGTGCGGATTTTGACGCATTGCCGATTCAGGATCAAAAAGAGGTGCCGTATAAATCTACCGTACCTGGCGTTATGCATGCGTGTGGACATGATGCGCACACTTCTCAGCTGTTAGGACTCGCTTCTGTGTTGGCAGCACATCGTGAGCAGTTTGCCGGAGAAATTCGCTTTGTCTTTCAGCATGCGGAAGAGGAAAATCCGGGTGGAGCTACCCAAATGGTTCAGGATGGTGCTGTAGATGGCGTCGATGCGATCTTTGGCGTTCATCTCTGGTCGATGTTCCCTGTGGGCAAGGTGTATATTAGTGCAGGTCCGCTCATGGCGAATACGGACGACTTTTCCATCGAGATCAAAGGAAGAGGGGGACACGGTGCTGTTCCAGAAGAAACCGTCGACTCCATTGTGATCGGTTCACAAATTGTCGGTCATCTCCAAACGATTGCCAGTCGCAACGTCAGCCCATTAGAGAGTGTGGTCGTGACCGTGGGGACGTTCCATGGGGGAGACAGTACGAACATCATCGCAGATAGCTGTCGTTTGACAGGGACTGTCCGCACCTTTTTGCCAGCCGTCCGCGATCGTGCGGAGCAGCGTCTGACAGAAATTGCGGAGGGGACAGCTGCCATGATGGGAGGTAGCGCTACGGTTGTCTACGATCGAGGGTATCCAGCCGTCATTAACCATGAAAAAGAAGCAGCGATCGCACAGGAGGCAGCCATTGCTGCATTCGGAGCTGGTCGCGTGGAGTCGATGAAGCCGTTGATGGGTGGCGAGGACTTTTCTTACTACTTGGAAAAGGTGTCCGGCGCTTACTTGTTCGTAGGGGCAGGCAATCCGGAAAAGCTGGCGACATATCCACATCACCATCCCCGCTTTGATATCGACGAGGATGCCATGCTGATCGCAGGCGAGCTCTTGGGACGAACAGCGTTGCACTATTTGGAAACACATCAACAATAAGAAAACTCATGAAAGATGCGCTTTTGCCTACATAGGACAAAGGCGCTTTTTTTGCTTTCAACCATAAGCTATACGAGGCTAGCTAGAAAATTGAACAAGGGAGGGAGTGGCCTTTCGGTGAGAAAACGGATAGGCGTACTGACCTACCGAAGAGAATCAGGCTTTGTCGAGCCCGGTTTTTTACGAAGGCTGGTTGAGGAAGGGAGAGAAATGGGGGCAGAGGTTTTTTTGTTTAGCCCACAAGATGTCCAGTTTGCAGAAAAGCGGATCAACGGTTTTGTACCAGATGGCACGAAGTGGAGACGAGAGTGTTTTGCCTGGCCCGATATCGTCATCGACCGTTATCGCTACTATCCATTGCCCAAGCATCGTGCCTATTTGCCATTTCGCAAGCAAGACTGGTTTCGTTATGCGAATAACCGCTTCTCGAACAAATATGTCGTTCATCAGATTTTGATACAAGATCCTGAGCTACAGCGCTGGCTTCCCGAAACACTCCCCTACGACAGAAAAACGCTTGATGCGATGCTTGCCGATCATCGTCTGGTTTATCTCAAGCCGACAA
The DNA here is from genome assembly GCF_013332495.1 of Brevibacillus sp. HB1.2. Taxonomy (NCBI): domain Bacteria; kingdom Bacillati; phylum Bacillota; class Bacilli; order Caryophanales; family Paenibacillaceae; genus Brevibacillus; species Brevibacillus sp. HB1.2. The sequence goes on from NZ_JABMIU010000006.1 coordinate 268,025, forward strand.
ACGGCACAGGTGGCAGAAGCATACTGCGTGTGGAGAAACGAGCAGGTCGCTATCTTTTGCATGGCAGGACCAAGAAGCAAGCCAAAAGCTGCGAAAAACTGGCGACGCTCACAGAGGTGTGCGAGCGTCTGGAGCATTGGATGAAGAATGAGAAGAGCGGAAACGAGCAGTTTTTTCTTCAACAGGGGCTACGGTTGTCATTGGTTCCCAAGCGAACAGTTGATGCTCGCATGCTTGTGCAAAAGGACGGGAAGGGTCAGTGGTGCTTGACCGGGATGGGCATTCGCGTTGGGCCGTTACAATCGTCCACCTCGAATTTGCATGGGGGAGGAATCGCTTTACCTGCTGTTTCCTTTTTGGTCGAACGATTTGGTCAGGAAATGGCAGAGCGGATTGTGCTGGAATGCAAGGAGCTCGCGATCAAGACTGTCACACGCATTGAAGAGCATTTCGGCCTGATGATGGAGTTTGGCTTTGACCTGGGTATTGATGTTCACGGGAAGGTTTGGATTATCGAAATCAATCCGAAGCCGGGCAGAGAAATTTTCAAGCAGTTGCGTCAGCATAAGCGATATAAGATGGCGGTTCGACGGCCGTTGGAGTATGCGTTGTATCTCGTTAATAAAGAGAAGTCTGAGCGACTGAGGGATCTTCCATAGAGGAAGGTCTCTTTTTTGGTATTTCCGTTTCTTTTCAGAGGGGGACACGGCATAATAATAAAAAAATGCACAAGAGGTGAAACGCACATGCAAAAGCAATCATTTTCCATCGCACTCGACGAGGAGTTGACACTGCGAGGAGACATTCATACGGAGGAAGCGGCGGGTTCAGCACAGTCGCTGCTACTATTTTGCCATGGCTTTAAAGGCTTCAAAGATTGGGGAAGCTTTCCCTACGTAGCCGATGAGCTCGCCAAGCAAGGCATTACCACGATTCGCTTTAACTTTAGCTGCAATGGCGTAGGGGAGAGCTTGACGGAGTTCGATGAGCTGGAGAAATTCGGGCGCAATACGTATGCGCGTGAACTGGCTGATTTGCAAGCCTTGACGGAACGGATTTTGTCAGGCGAGCTTCCTGTACCTGATTATGTGGACAAAACGAAGCTGTACGTATTGGGACATAGCAAGGGCGGCGGTGACGCGATTTTATTCGGAGCAAATAACCCGCATGTGGCAGGGATTGTGACCTGGAACGGAATCGCCCATGTCGATTTGTTCGACGAGAAGCTGCGCCAACAAATAGAAGAGACAGGCGTCGGATACATAGCGAATGCGCGAACCGGTCAAGATATGCCAATCACGAGAGTCGTGATCGAGGATGTGGACAACAATCGCCAACATTACGATATTTTGGAACGTGTTTCTACGATGGAACAACCACTGTGCATCATCACAGGAGAAAAAGATTATGTCCGTCTGGTAGAGGGTGCAAAAAGAATTCATCAGGCTGCCAAAAACAGCGAGCTGCACTGGATAGAAGGCGGAGATCATACATTTAACACGCGTCATCCGTTTGCAGGAACTTCGGCTCCGTTGGAAGCTGCGATCAAACAAACCGTCGCATTTGTCCGCACCCCACGGACATAGAAAAAACCTCTATTTTCCTGCGTTTTCTTTCCATTTGGGCTGTGGTATACTGGGTATCGTCTAACGGTTTGAATGATGTGATTATTCAGAAAAATAACAGAACAGGTGGAGAAGAAACATGAATAGCAAGGTGTATCTGTATGATACGACCCTGCGAGATGGTACGCAGGGAGAAGGGATCAGCCTGTCGGTAGAAGACAAGATAAAGATCGCACTGCGGCTGGATCAGTTTGGTATCGATTTTATTGAAGGCGGTTGGCCAGGCAGCAATCCAAAGGACATGGCTTTTTTTGAGCGTATCCGGGAGATTCCGCTGCAGCACGCAAAGGTAACGGCTTTTGGCAGTACCTGTAGACCGAATGTAGCAGCGGCGGATGATGACAATCTGCAAGCGTTGATCTTAAGCGGGGTAGGCGCGGCGGCGATTTTCGGGAAATCATGGGACTTGCACGTGACGGATGCTCTCAAGACGACATTGGAAGAAAACGTGCGCATGGTCGCTGATTCGGTCGCATTTTTAAAAGAAAACGGACTGACGACTCTCTTTTTGGCAGAGCATTTTTTCGATGGGTACAAGGCGAATCCGCGCTACGCATTGCGGGTGCTGGAAGCGGCAGAAGAAGCTGGAGCTGACTGGATTGTTCTCTGTGATACAAATGGTGGAACACTGCCGCATGAAGTCTATGATATTGTCAAAACGACTGTCGGCCATCTACGGACGCCTGTAGGCATCCATCCGCATAATGACAGCGGAGTGGCAGTTGCCAATACGTTAGCTGCGATTCAAGCGGGCGCACAGCAAGTACAAGGAACCATTAATGGCATCGGTGAGCGCTGTGGGAACGTCAACCTGATCTCCGTGGTTCCGAATTTGCAGCTCAAGCTCGGCTTTCACTGTGTGAGCACTGATCAATTGCAGGAGCTGACACAGCTGTCGCGCTATGTAGCGGAAATTGCCAACATGACGATGCCGAACAACCAACCGTTTGTCGGTTATAGTGCTTTTGCTCACAAGGGTGGTATTCACGTAAGTGCCGTGATGCGCGACCCGAAAACGTACGAGCACATCGAGCCAGAAAACATCGGCAACAAACGTCGCGTACTCGTCTCAGAGCTAGCAGGACAAAGCAATTTGCTCGCCAAAATGGAAGAGCTGGAGATCGATCTGTCGCTGGATCGCGAAAAGGCGAGAGAAATCATTACACACATCAAAGAGCGCGAATTCCAAGGCTATCAATATGAAGGAGCAGAGGCTTCGCTAACGCTGATGCTGCTGGAAGCCTCCGGCAAGCTGAAAAACCTGTTCAAGCTGGACTCATTCAAAATCATGCTGGAAAAGGCAGCCGTCCAATCGATCACGTCGGAGGCGACTGTGAAGCTGCGTGTGAACGGGGAGTCTGTCCATACGGCAGCTGATGGCAATGGTCCGGTGAACGCACTGGACAATGCCATGCGAAAAGCATTGGAAGGCTACTACCCGTGCATTGCAAAAATGCAGCTAGAAGATTACAAGGTGCGTGTCTTGGATGAAAACGGCGCGACTGCCGCCAAAGTACGTGTCCTAATCGAATCCTCGAGCAACGGCGAAAAGTGGAGCACAGTCGGCGTCTCCACCAACGTCATCGAGGCGAGCTGGGAAGCGCTGGCAGACAGTATCCGTTACTTACTCTGGAAGGAAGGCTGCGAGGAAGTCGGAAGCCTTGCTTCCTCCGGGACGCGCGTAGGGATTGTGAATCATTAATAAAGAGACCAGCCCGCGCATTTG
>NZ_JABMIU010000007.1:0-269106 GCF_013332495.1 Brevibacillus sp. HB1.2
AAAGATTTCATCAAACCTGCCTTTACGCAGAAGCTCTGCCGGGAGCTGCTCGATTTTGTTCGCTGTAGCAAACACAAACACTGGACTTTTCTTCTCCTGCATCCATGTCAGCAATGTTCCAAAAATTCTCGTAGCAACTCCTCCATCTGACATTCCACTTCCTATACCAGAAAGAGCCTTTTCAATCTCATCTATCCAGACGATGGATGGAGAGACGGCCTCGCACATTGCAAGAGCAGAGCGAATGTTTGCCTCCGATGAACCTACGATGCCCGCAAATACTCGTCCTAAATCCAGGCGTAGAAGAGGCATTTGCCAAGCAGCAGCTACACTTTTTGCACACAAGCTTTTCCCACACCCAGGAACTCCCACCAGCAATACGCCCTTTGGCCACTGGATACCGAATTCTCTCGCTTCTGTTGAATACGAAGCCTTACGTTTTAATAACCAACGCTTCAGGTTATCTAATCCGCCAATTTGATCAAGGCTAAGAGACTCCGTGGAAATATATTCCAAAATACCTGATTTTCGAATGATTTGTTTCTTTTCCTCTAAAATCGTAGAAACATCGGAATCAGAGATGCCTTTATTTTTTACTAATGCCTTTGCTAAACAATTTTCTATTTCACTACGAGTGAGACCTACAGCTGCACGAGCTAAAGCTTCTATCACCTCAGGAGATTGGTCAATCATAACCCCAGGTCGTCCCTTGTAAGCATCCGTGAAGTTTACGATAATCTGTTTTACCTCCTCCAATTCAGGAAGTGGTAAATCCAAGATCGTAATCTCCTTTTGTAGCTCAATGGGTATTTCTATACTCGGAGAAATAATAACCGAATTGGAGGGGGAGCCCATTCTTATTTTTTGTGCAAATTCCCGAAACTTCCGGATGTAAATAGGCGAACTGGAGCCTCGAATAAACGGATGCAGATCACACCAAACAAAAAGCGTCGGTTCTTTCGCTAAATCTTCTGCCATCTCCAATGCTACTCGAAAATCTGTACTCTTAGAATCTAGCTCGTCACCGTCCAAAATCAAACCCTTTGTCGCGGTCCAAACGATAATACGTTTATTTAGTTGCGTGCCAATGCTTTGAAAAACCTCCAGCGCCCGCTCCTCTTCTTGTGTAAAAATATAGAGAATACTATATCGTGCGCGTATTAAATAACCTACTTCTTCGATGAAATCCTGTAGCATATTCTTGGGCCTCCATCTTACAGCAAAATTTTTATCTTGTTTTTCATACGTTCAGTAGGAAATCCAGTTACATGAATGGATTCTGTATTTGTTACGAGTTCCACTCTTCTCTGTGGCTTTAACTCGTCAGAAGATATACGACCTGTGAGCAAAAGCAGCTTCTTCCCATGCCAAATCTCATCTGATTGATGAAGATAAGGTCCGACTAATGCCGCATCAAATTGGAGGAGTGCTTTTCTTTTGGCATTGCTTTTTAATATACTCTCTACCGTATAGCCTGAGTAAAGAAGTGCTGTGCCGGTATGAATTTTTCGAAATGCTTCAACCATATCCACCAGTTGTTCCGCTTGATCAAGTGGTTCCCCACCTGAAACAGTGATACCATCAATCTTCAAGTGTCCAAGTTCTGTTCCCAGATTTTGCGGGTCGCGCAATGTGCCTCCTTGACGATCAGGATGCGTCTCTGGATTAAAGCACCCTTTGCAACCTATGGAGCAACCCTGCACCCAGACGACCGCTCTCACGCCGGGTCCATTTACTCTGCTGTGCGTACATATTTCATGTATTCGCAATGTCGATGACAAGCTCGATTTCCTCCTACAAATCCAAGATACGCCCGCTATTCCCACTCGATCTCTCCATTTTAGTCGATGCAGTTTCGTCAGTTACCTCGATATCCAATTTTCGATTGTTTGTGGTATGAGAAGGCGAGGTGGACATGTTATGATTCTCTGATGTTTGTAAGTACCTGCCATCTCGAGTATTCTTGACAATGTCCACTTGCGTCGACAAGTGTGCTTTATCCAGTGCTTGTAAAAAGTAGGTCATGAATTGTTCCGGTGAATCTTGAAAGCTACTCCCTTCCATTTTTAAGCGTATGACTTCATCTTGGGAGATTCCAAGAAATAGGAGCAATCCTTGTCCATCATTCCCACTACCTAATAGACCCAGCTTTTTAATATCACGAAGCTGCCATTCCCTTCGTACTGCTTTCAAGTTCTCATTCATCACGATACAAACAAGTGCATCCTGCTTGACGAGAAAGACTTTGTTTCCCGGCTGTACATTCGTCCAACTTTCAAAATCCTTATACAAAGCGTTGACAATATCTTTTGAAGTAATAATTCCAATTTCCTCTAATTCAAACAAGGAAGCATCATCAATTTTCGTATGGAGCGAAATTCGTCTTTTAAAAGTGTACTGAAGTACTAAAATACCAATGACTCCGAAAGAAATCGCATAAAAAGTCGATAACTTTAGTAGAACGCAAACAAGAATAAGTCCCGCTAGCCCATACTGGCTATATGTAATCTGCTTAATCTTTTGCTCCCCAGTCTTACGGAAAAACGAAAATCCTTTTCCAGGTTGATAATCCGTTAATTGATTTTGTAGCATTTTCTTAAATTTCCCAATCCCCCAAATGCCACCAATTACAAATAACAAACCAATAAGAATAAGAATGACATTTCCAGCAAAAATGCCTACAATAGTAAAAAGGCCAAAAATAATGACACTTTTCCATAACGTCTTGATTTTGGCGTTAATTTCTTTGACAGTCTCATCTTGTGTATCCATATAGGTCCCCCCTCTATCATTATGCTATTATATTACTTTTTTCCCATATAACACAAAATGTTCTTGCTATTAATCGGCACGCTGAGTAAGACAGCGGCTTTTTTGCATGCAAAAGATCATTTATGATAAGCTATCTTCCAATTGGAAAAGCAGGAGGAAACAAACATGCAAAAAACAACAAGTGCAAATGCGATACGCACCCTTTATGAGCAACTCATCACAGGCTGGAATGATCGCAGTGCTACCGGTATGTCCACTCCTTTTGCAACAGAAGGTGAATTGATTGGCTTTGATGGCAGTCAGATCATTGGGCGTGACGAGATTTTCAGTCATCTCGACGAAATTTTCTCCCATCATCAAACACCTCCCTTTGTCTATAAAATCCGGTCGGTACGGTTGTTGAGCGAAGAAGTTGGTATCGTCCGAGCAATAGCAGGCATGATTCCACCAGGAAAAAGCGAGTTGGACCCCGCATTGAATACGCATCAGACGCTCGTAGCGGCAAAGCAAGGAGACAAATGGGAAGTCACACTCTTTCAAAATACCCCTGCTCAGTTTCACGGTAGACCCGAGTTAGTCGAGCAGTTTACAGAAGAGCTGCGGCAAGGGTTGCTCTAAGGAGGGACTTACGCATCATGCATCATGCAGTATGCGTTTTACGAAATGGAAGTCATTTTGAATATTTGAAAATGGTGTATGAATGCGAATAAAGATGCCTCCAGTAACCTGTTGCATACAAGGTCAATGGAGGCATCGTCTTCTTTACATCTCTACCTTACGCTTTCTTCTCAATCCATGGCGTTCCTTTGCTTTTTCATACTGTATGCGCTCTTCTTCTGTATCAGGAATGACACCAGGTACGATCGTCGGCTTTCCTTGATCGTCGAGGGCAATCATCGTCAGATACGCGCGTGCTGTCATGCGCTTTTCCCCCGTCAACAAGTTCTCCGCTTCCACTCTCACGAATACCTCCATCGATGTCTTATGGGTCCAGGTGACATAGGCCTCCAGGTTGATCGCTTCCCCTGTTTTGATTGGTGCGAGAAAATCGAAGGAATCACTGGACGCAGTGACAACAGGTTTACGGCAATGTCGCATGGCTGCGATGCAGGCGATCTTGTCTACATATGCCATAACTTTCCCGCCGAAAATGGTATGGTGGTGATTGGTATCCGGTGGCAAGACGAGATCAGTCAAAAAGGTTCTCGATTGTTGGATCGGTCGTGCTTCCGTCATCATTTGTGTGGCTCCTCTCATCGTGTGCACCTTCCCTACTGGGATGTCAAACGATTCCGAATCGCCTTCGTTGCCGCAACCATGTTTCGTAATGACTGGACGGTTTCTTCTCTCCCTCTTGTCTTCAGCCCGCAATCCGGGTTAATCCAAAATTGATCGGGTGGAAGTACTTGTACACCCCGTGCTACCATATCTTCCATTTCTGAGACAGCTGGAATTCGAGGGCTATGGATATCGTATACGCCGAGCCCGATGCCTTTGTCATACGTACCTGTTTCGAACACAGACACGAGCTCTCCGTGGCTGCGGGAAGTTTCAATCGAAATTACATCGGCATCGAGTTCGCTGATGACATCCATAAAATCATGGAATTCGCAGTAGCACATGTGTGTATGAATTTGCGTGCTTGGTGCAACGGTAGAGGTCGCTAGACGAAACGCTCTGACGGCCCATTCGAGATAAGCTGCTTGCTCTTCTTTTTTAAGCGGCAATCCTTCGCGCAGTGCTGGCTCATCGACTTGGATCATGAGAATACCCGCCTCTTCCAAGGCTTCTACTTCTTTTCGCAATGCCAAGGCGATTTGCTCACACACTTCTTGTCTGGAGACATCGATCCGCGCGAACGACCAATTCAAAATGGTCGCTGGACCAGTTAACATACCCTTCATTAGTTTGTCCGTCAATGATTTTGCATACACACTTTCTTTGACTGTCATTGGTGCAACAAACTCCACATCTCCGTAAATAACAGGTGGCTTTACGCAACGGGAGCCATACGACTGCACCCAGCCATTTTTCGTGAACAAAAAGCCATCGAGCTTTTCTCCAAAATATTCGACCATATCTGTTCGTTCGAACTCCCCATGGACGAGGACATCCAGACCGAGCTCTTCTTGTATATCGATCCATTCCTTGATTTGCGCTTGAATGAAAGCATCATATTGCTCCGCTGCCCAGTTCCCTTTTTTAAACTGTTGTCGGGCTTGGCGAACCTCTGACGTCTGCGGGAAGCTACCAATTGTGGTCGTTGGCAGCAGTGGCAACTTCCACGTATTTTGTTGAATCTCACGACGTTCTTGGTATGGAACGCTTCTTTCAGGTTTTCCAGCTGCCATTTGGCGTAGCTCATTCTTCACTTCTTGACGATTCCTCGCTGGGGATAGTGCCAGCTTGAGCAAGTCCGTTTCATTTTGAGCAATCTCTTTTGAGATGACATACTTACCATATCGGAATCCTCGGACTAAAAGCTGAACTTCCCCCAACTTTTCATCCGCAAATGCCAATGCAGGCATGACTTCCTCAAGCAAGTCCGTCTCTGCTTCAACCGATACTGGTACATGCAATAAGCTACTGGACGGCTGCAACCACAGCTTTTCGAGTGGAACAATCTCGGAAATTTCTTTGACCAGTTCCCACTTCTCCTCAATCGATGCACGCCATATGTTTCGACCGTCGATGATTCCCGCTGCGAGAATCTTGTCTGCTGGAAACCCGTGTGTCTTGAGATTGGTCAGATTACGCTTCGCTCCGTGTACAAAGTCAAGACCGATTCCTTTTACCGGTAAGGAAACTAGCTCCTCATACCAATCCACCGCTTCAAAATAGGTTTGCAGCATGCACTGGAGATGCGGTAGTGCTTGACCGATTTGCGTATAGATACGTTTGATGATGGCGCGATCACGCACCGAGACATCCAGTACAAATGCAGGCTCATCGATTTGCACCCATTCCACGCCGTGTAGCTCCAACTCCCGGAGAACGTCTATGTAAAGCGGAACGAGTTGATCCACGATGGGCTCAAATTCGTTTTTCTCATATCCTTTGGACAATTTGACAAACGTATACGGACCTACAATGACAGGCTTTCCGATGATCCCAAACTTTTCTTTGGCCTCCAAATATGCCTGGAGAGGCTTGTTCTCCGTAATGGATGGTTGGCGTTCACCGAACTCCGGGACGATATAATGGTAGTTCGTGTTAAACCATTTCGTCATTTCACTGGCGACAGCTTTCTTCGAACCGCGAGCCATGGCGAAGTATGTGGCTAACGAAACCGGGCCACCCTCGTATTCATAACGCTTGGGGACCATTCCAAACATCACAGCCATATCCAGCATGTGATCGTAGTACGTAAAGTCACCCACAGGGATCAGCTCGACCCCTTTTTCCTGCTGACTCAGTAGATGTTGTTGACGGATTTGTTCCATTTGCTGCTCCAAGCCCACCTCACCGATAGTGCCTGCCCAAAATGCTTCCAATGCCTTTTTCCACTCGCGGTTCTTCCCGATCCGTGGATATCCCAAATTGCTGCTTTTCATGAGCTTCCTCTCCATTCTTTATTCGATCTTGACTTGAATCCGCCCAATAAAAAAAGCATCTCCAACGATCAAAAAGAACGTTAGAAATGCCAAATAAGCACTGAGATCACAGCATCCTAACACCTCCCTATCTCCCGTAGGTTAAGCAGTGTCGTCGAAACAGGCAGGTCTCCTGACTTTGGGATCATCATCTGCACATGCCTTCCCAATCCGTTTGGATCAGTGGCTGAAAAATGTGCCGACTCCCCTCATACAGTGGCGGGACCGTGTCGGATTCTCACCGACTTCCCTTTTCATCCTTGGTCCATCTTGATGACCAAAGAACCTGTTTCCACTCTTATGAAATTGTCATGGTTCTGTGAAGTGCCCCCATAAATTAGCAGGGCAGCATACTGTTCATACAGTAACACAGAATCCATTTTTTGTCATACTAAAATTTAAAATCATCATCGGTCAACGGCTCTACGTTTAGCGTGCGGACATAGCCATTTCCTTTTTTCGAGAAGAAGTCATGCTGCTTCGTCTGCGTGCGAATGCCGTTCAGTACGATCGGGTTCACTTCTTCCTCTGGGAATAACGGGTCCAGCCCCAGATTCATCAATGCTTTGTTCGCGTTGTAACGCACGTACACATGAACCTCGTCAGCCAATCCGATTTCCGTATACAACGAAGTCGTATAGGCCTCTTCATTTTCTTGCAGCTCATGCAAAAGGGCATACAGCTCCTCTTTTGCTGCGGTCTGCTCGACCACACTCAGACCTTGATATACTTCTTGCGCAAGAACGCCGACATAGAGTCCGTGGATGCTCTCGTCGCGAACAATCAGGTCGATAATTTCCCCGCTGCTAGTCATCTTTCCTTGCCCCGCCAAATAGAGCGGATAGAAGAAGCCGCTGTAAAACAGATAGCTTTCCAGGAAGACAGAGGCTACCATCGCCATGTACAAGTCTTTCGGTTTCTCAATTTCTTGATAGCGTTTCGAGATGAGGGCCGCTTTCTTTTGCAGATGCGGATTGTTTTCCACCCACGAAAAAATACCGTCAATCTCTTCTGTCGATGCCAGCGTTGTAAAAATACTGCTGTACGATTTGGCATGGATTTGCTCCATCATGCCCATGAAGGCGAGAACCGCTTTTCTTTGCAGTCCATCGACATGCTCCATGATCTTCGGCATCCCTACTCCACCCTGGACCGTATCCAGCAAGGTGAGACCGCCCAATACTTTTTTATACGTGTCCCGTTCAGTCGCACTGAGCTCCATCCAGGACATCTTGTCATCTGACAGTGGGATCTCATCATCCGTCCAGAACTGCATGATGTTCTGATTCCAAAACGTCATCGTAAAATCGTCGTCCGGCCTGTTCCAATTGACTGCTTTCATATGGCGTTCCTCTTCTCTTTTTGCTTGATGCTTTTCCTTTTGTGAAACTCGTTCACTAAATCGCGCAGCTAATGCACTCTTCTACAGTCAAATGCTTCGTACGCGTATAGTAGAGTGACTTCAGACCTTTTTTCGCTGCGTAAATGTAATAGCGAGCCAGTTCTCTGGTTGAAATATTGCTGTTCACGTGCAGCACAGTCGAAATTCCTTGGTCAATGTGCTCTTGAATTTCGGCAATCAGATCAATCACTTTGAATTGATCGATCACATACGCCGATTTGTAGTAAAAATAGTTTTCCTGCGACAAGTACGGCATCGGGTAATACGTCGTAGAGTTAGCATATGTTCTCGTTTCGATATGCTCAACGATTGGCATCACACTAGAAGTCGCATTCTGAATGTAGGAAATACTCTGTGTCGGTGCAATCGCCAAACGGTACGCATGGTAAACGCCATGCTTTTGCACCTTTTGCTGTAGTTCCGCCCAATCCTCTGACGTCGGAATGTGCATTCCTTCAAAGAGATGCTTTGCTTTTTCCGTCCGCGGGCTGTAATCGTTCGTCAAATACTTGTTAAAATAAGTGCCTTTTGCATATTCCGATTGTTCAAAGCCCAAGAAGGTCTTGCCTGTTTCCTTGGCAATTTCCATGCTTTTTTCCAAAGAGTAGAAGTTCATCATCATGAAAAACGTACGAGCGAAGTCCTTCGCTTCTTCACTCTCGTAGGCGATTCTGTTCTTTGCCAGATAACCGTTCAGGTTCATCGCACCGAGACCTACTGAGTGCAGCTCACTGTTTGCCTTTTGAACGCCTGGAGCGTTTTCTACACGCGTCATGTCACTCACGGCTGTAATGGCTTCGATTCCTTCGTGGACGGATTCACGGATCATTTTGCGTTCCATCACGTTGACGATATTGAGCGATGCCAAATTGCAGCTAATATCGCGACGGATGATATCCATCTCGCCGTAATTGGTGATCGTCGAAGTCTCCTGCAACTGGAAGATTTCCGTGCACAGGTTGGACATTTTCACCGAACCGAGATCTTTCAGTGCATGGTTGTTGTTCGCATTCGTTTTGTTCATGATGTACGGATAGCCCGATTCCATTTGAATCATCGCGATTTTGGTCAACATCTCGCGTGCGCTCATCACGGTCTTTTTCTTGATGCGATCGTTTGCCAAGAGCTCCTCGTACATGTCATCGAGGTCCATATCATCCAGATGAACACCGTATTCTTTGTACACGGAGTACGGAGCAAACACAGTCAATGGCTTATTTTCTTCAGCCAGCTTGTAGAACACGTTTGGTACGATCAGGCCGATGGACAACGTTTTGATGCGTGCTTTTTCATCCGCATTGATCTTTTTGCAATCGAGAAACTCGTTGATATCCCAACCGAAGATGTTGTAGTACGCTGCACCCGAGCCTTTGCGTTGCCCCATTTGATCTGCGTAGGAAAACGCATCTTCCAACAGCTTGAGAACGGGCATAACACCTTTTGCTGCGCCCTCGACGCCTTTGATCGGCTCTCCTCGTCCGCGGAGCTTGGACAAGTTCACGGCCACACCGCCGCCAATTTTGGATAGCTGCATACAAGTTCCCAAAATAAAGTTGATGGAGTTCAGTGAATCATCCATTTCGAGCAAGAAGCAGGAGACCATTTCTCCACGGCGGCTTTTGCCTGCATTCAGGAAGGTTGGTGTCGCTGGTTGCAAGCGTTGATCCATCATGGATACTGTCAAACGCTTAGCGAGCTCAAAGTCACCTTGTCCAAGGGACAGTGCCACAACGGCCACCCGGTCTGGATACTGCTCTAAGTACATCGATTTATCGTTCGTTTTCAACGCGTAATCTTTATAAAATTTGGAGATAGCCATGTACGAAGCAAATTGAAAATCAGCGTCATAGGCCAAACGGTAAACTTCATCGACCTGCTCAACAGTGTATGTTTCATAGACGTTTTCATAGAAGTCATTCTCGATCAAATAGTCCATGCGCTCTTTGACACTGCCAAAAGTCATCGTATTGGACTGCACTTCTTCCATGAAGACCGCAACCGCTTCCCGATCCTTTTCCAGTTGATAAAATCCGTCATTGCCACGCTGCATCAGTTCGTTGTTCAATTCAATATGCCGCAATTGCTGCCACCCCACTCGTAAATTGTTCCACGTCACGGCCGGTACCGGACAGTTCAAATTTAGAAATCACCGGAACGCCATATTGGCTCGCGATCGTATCCGCGCTTTTGGCAAAGCTGGTTCCCCAGTTGCGGTTACCGCTGGCGGATACTCCCCGCAGATGGACATGATTTCGCTTCAGGAACGTCGCCACCTTCTCCGGCACTTGTCCGAATCCCGTCGTGTATGTTATCAAAATGAATGGCTCGTCTAGCACCATATCTTGATCAATTTCCACATGTGGCAAATTAATTTTGTTGACGAATCTTCGGACGTTTCCTGTTTTTGAATCATAAGCGATTAGCATGTCCCTCATCCTATCCCCTGCTATTTTTACTCTGTATGTATGTTATTTAGCCAAAGTAAAAGCGCATCCGACGTTTACATGCCGAATGCGCGTGATGACTTCCATCTAGCAATTCGCCAATACGAATTGCGCGCTCGAACACTTCCCTATCTCCCGTAGGTTAAACAGTGCAAGCGGTTAGGCAGGTCTCCTGGCTTTAGGATCATCGCTCCATTTTCACCTTCCCAATCCCTCAAGATCAGTGGCATTCTTTCGCAAATGGAACTCTCTCATTACAGTGGCGGGACCGCGTCGGATTCTCACCGACTTCCCTATTAAGTCTACCAAATCTGGCTGGTAAACACCTCACCGCATCAATATGTAGTTGGTAAAACTTACTTTACCTCAATATATCGTAGGAGTCAAGCTCAGTGTGCGCTCTTTTCGAAAACTAACTATTCTCCTTTTTCGGCTATTGCCAATCTCTGGTTCTCGTTCATATAATAGATTTTGTGTGCGTTGGTTAGCGTTGGAAAGATTGGAGAGTAGCCCTCATGAAAAGCACCGACTATCAACCTGTCGTCATTCCTCGTTCTTACAGTAAAATCATGACTTATCAAGAGCGTGACTATCACATTTTTGTAAGTATACCTGCCGATCCCCCTCCGGAATCAGGCTTTCCCGTCATATATTTGCTAGATGGCAACTCTGTTTTTGCAACCATGACCGAAGCGATACGAATACAATCACGTGGCCCTGAACGAACTGGCGTGTATCCTGCTATCGTCGTCGGGATTGGGTATCCAACGGACGGTCCGTACCATCCTGCCCGTTTCTTTGATTACACGTATGAAGTTCCCGTCACAGAGCTTCCTGGCAACCCACAAGGAGCCGACTGGCCTCAGATGGGGGGAGCAGAGCAGTTCCTCACCTTTTTAGAGGAGGAGCTCAAGCCGAGTATCGAAAACGACTTCCCCATCGATCGGACGCAACAAGCGATTTTTGGACATTCGTTAGGTGGCTTGTTTGTCTTGCATGTACTTTTGTCGAGACCACACGCTTTTCAGCGTTATATAGCTGGCAGTCCTTCGATCCATTGGAATGAGAGCGTACTGCTTGCGAAGGAGAGTCAATTACCGAGCCTGCTGACAGATGACCTCGACGTCCATGCACTCCTCACCATCGGGGAGTTGGAAAACGATGGGCGATTCTTAGTCAAAGAAAAATCTCTGGCGATGATCGAACGATTGTCGTCCATGGGCAAAGGTCAAATCAAGGCTTCCTTTAAAGAATTTGCTGACGAAAATCATTCGTCCGTCTTGCCAGTCTTAATTAGCCAAGGACTCAAATTCGCTACGAAAAAAACTGCCCGCTAAAAATGGGCAGTTTTTGTTTATCATGACTCGCTTACTGTAGAGATAACACTTTGGTGATTTGGGGCAGCTCTTCGATGGCAGATACAATCGTCGGTGTAATCTCTTCATCGGTCACAGAGATAAGCAGGGCATTCTTCCCTTTTTGCTCACGTGATACATTCAACTTGGAAACATTGATTTGATGTTCGGCCAGTTTTCGTGAGACATCATAAATCACGCCTGGATAATCGATATGGCGAACCAACAATCCATGGGCACCTGGAGGTATGCGACACGCACAGTAATTGATTTCACTGATGTACACTTCTCTCCAATCTTGCGCCAAGGTGTACTTGTTCGCTCCTACCCGCAACACCGCCAAATGATTCGCATATTCACCGGAGCTATGTTGGACAGGAACCTTCGTCCCTAGTCCTTCCACTAACTGCGTTGCGATTTCCTCTTTATTTTCATGAGCAAGAATACTTAATTGTGCACCCGCTAACTCTGGCTCGAGTCTTTGAATCAGTTCAGCTAGTTCACGCAGTCCAGCATATTGGGTCATGTGTTGCCTTCACTCTCCCAGTCAGGTTTATCCTTGTTTTCACGGCAGAATCCAAGCTTCCGGCTCTTTCTTGATAGAGGATTCGTTATCAGCACGATACCAAGCCGTCAACGTTTGTCCATCTTTCGTATAGTAGATTCGGTAGATGGTATTGCCTTTTCCGCTATTGGTAAAAGGACTTTCCTCCTTCGGAACCGCTGTCACTCCACCCGCAACTACAGCCCCGCCGTTCTCCTTGATGACGTTTTGGATCGTCGCCATATGCTCTTTACCCATGGAGGCCATCCCAAAATAAGAGATGATCGCCAAGAGAACCGCTCCCGCCAAAAACGAAACGATAATCACTTTTGATTTTTTCGTAGCATCCACCGAGTGCTTCCCCCGTCTATCTTAGTTCTCTTTATCAACTAAGCGTACCTTGTCAATCGTACCGCCACCCAAGCACACTTCCCCATCGTAGAAGACGACAGCCTGACCAGGTGTTACTGCTTTTTGCGGCTGGTCAAAAATGACCTCCACGTTTCCGTCCTCTAGCAGGTGAATAGTTACTCCCTGATCTGGCTGGCGATAACGGAATTTCGCTGTACAAGTAAATGTTTCGGAAGGCTTTTTATCACTCGTCCAGCTAACGTTGGTTGCCAAGAGGCTCTTCGAGTACAGACGAATATGATCAGAGCCTTCACCTACGATCAGGACATTGCGCTCCAGATCTTTGTCTACAACAAACCAAGGCTGTCCGCTCGTGCCATGACCTCCACCTATTCCTAAGCCTTGTCGTTGACCCAATGTATAGTACATCAGTCCGTCGTGCGTGCCGATGATTGCTCCTTCTACGGTCTCGATATTTCCTGGTTTGGCAGGCAAATAGTTTTGCAGGAACTCACGGAAGTTGCGCTCTCCAATAAAGCAGATCCCTGTACTATCCTTCTTTTTCGCAGTATAGAGTCCTGCTTTCTCTGCGATCTCCCTTACTTGAGGTTTCGGGAGATGACCAATCGGGAACATCGTTTTGGAAAGCTGTTCTTGGCCCAATACATTCAAGAAGTAAGTCTGATCCTTGTTGTTGTCAGCGCCACGAATGAGTTTGTATTCGCCATCAATGTGCTTGACCTGCGCGTAATGGCCGGTGGCAATATAATCCGCCCCAAGATCCATGACCTTGGCAAGAAGCTCGCCGAACTTGATTTCACGGTTGCACATGACATCCGGATTCGGTGTACGGCCTCGTTTATATTCATCCAAAAAATACTGGAATACCTTATCCATGTATTCTTTTTCAAAGTTTACCGTGTAATATGGAATGCCGATCTGTTCACAGACGCGCCGGACATCCTGGAAGTCTTCTTCCGCCGTGCAGTGGCCGAATTCATCGGTATCATCCCAGTTTTTCATGAAGATGCCGATGACGTCATATCCCTGTTGCTTAAGCAGGTAAGCCGTCACGGAGGAGTCGACTCCGCCGGACATGCCGACAACGACGCGTGTATCTTCTGGTCGCTTCATAAGTCTTTCTCCTCTTATTCAATTTGTACCATTACAGATTACCATGTTTCGCAAAACAAATCATGTTTTGTTACACTTTTGCCCAATAGAATGAAAAAACGCCTGACGCATAGTTGGCGCCAGACGTTTGGTAGTAAGGTTAAGCCTGCGAAGATTCATCCTTGATTTCCGCGCGATATCCCTCGATGCTTTCTTCACGACGCTGATTTTTCGCTTCGAGGTTTGTTCTTTCCTCCTCGGAAATCTCGCCAGCATTAGCCGCTAGGTAAGCTTCGGACTCACGAATGTTCTCTTCCGTATTAGAAATCATGTTTTGCAGCTTTTCTGCGTTGTCAGAACGGTCATCCGGCTTCGCCATGATCGATACGCCTCCTACAAAGGGTTATATGCAACACCTTTACCATTGTGCGCCAATCATGGTTTCTTTATGTACCCGTGATATAATAGAAGAAACGGATTAAACGAAAAAGAGGGTTTCCCCTATGGCTTCCTTAGATTTGCTGGAAAGAAAGCTGCTTCGGATCATCTCTGATACAGATCCCGTCCGCCTGAAACGACAATGGGTGAAGGGGCAAAAGGTACCTATATCCGAAGTGGAACAGCGCATGCGAATCGATCTACTCTTGCGCAGACTCGACAAGCTACCTGAGACCAAGCGCCAAGAAGTGCTTGCGCTACTCAAATGGTTTAACTGGTAGAGATTAGCGGATGGACGTTCCCAGACGCCACTGGCCGTCTATCCGATTCAATTGCTTCATATCCACAATTGCATCTTGATTCAGCGGTCCATAGATGTGCGGATACAGCAATCCATCCTTCGCTGCCTCGTATTTGACTTCCGAAGTCGTTTTGGTTTCATCGACAACGAGTACATACAACTCCTCGTCAAACTGTGCGTAGACGCGGTTTGCTACCTTTTCAAGCAGCTCGTCCCCTTTTGTCGCGTGAATAAAGCCTTCCTGCTCGTAATCGCGCGGTAAGTAGTGATCCTTGTCCATCCACTTTTCCCAATATGCTTTTGGTACCATGCAGTAAATGATAGAGTTTTGCATGTTTCTCCTCCAAATTTGATTATTTTTTTGGCATTGCTTTGTTCAGGTGACGCATAGCTTTATCATAGAACATCTGGTCCATCTGCCCTTGATCATATCGCCATTGAATGAAGTTACGCAGAGAGTGCAAATCCACCCAAGCATCCTTCGCTTGCGGATTGCGGTCAGGTACGTCTCCTGTTATTTCACCCTCGTAGACAAGCTTCGCCATCTCGGTTGGGTGCATGCCGATCTGATAAGCGATTTGGTGTAATGCGATTTTCATGGAACCTCCCCTTGCTTTCGCATGGATACATCTTATCTTCCGTCTATTGTGCCAGTCTTTTCGAATGATGCCAAGCCCCTAGCACTACTCCCAAAGGTTGTACCTTCCTCCCTTACGTTTTGCTACAATGAACACAGTATTACAAGGAAGGGGCAGTATCCCATCATGTCAAAACAACGAGATCAACTACAAAAGAGATGGTTCCAGCGAAAACGCATCTGGATTCCCCTGCTTATCATCGCATTCCTGTTTCTGGGTAACAGCTCTTATCTTGCAAAAGAGCCAGAAGGGGAGCCTTTTTTACTTGCTCACCGCGGGATGGCACAAACCTTTCATATGGAGAACATCACCAATGAAACTTGTACGGCAGAACGGATTTATCCACCGGAACACCCGTACCTGGAAAATACGATTCCTTCCATGAAAGCCGCTTTTGATGCAGGCGCGGACATCGTCGAGCTCGACGTGCAATGGACCAAAGACAATCGATTCGCCGTGTTTCATGACTGGACGCTCGACTGTCGGACAAATGGAACCGGTGTGACGAGAGATTATACCTTGACCGAATTACAACAGTTCGACATTGGCTACAATTACACAGCGGATGAAGGGAAAACCTTTCCCTTCCGTGGAAAAGGGATTGGTATGATGCCCTCTCTCGATGATGTGCTACAAACTTTCCCTGATCGCTCCCTGCTTATTCATATCAAAAGCAATGACCCACTTGAGGGGAAAGCGTTGGCGGATGTTTTGGCAGCATTGCCCGCTGAACGATTGGCACAGCTTTCTGTTTATGGCGGTGACAAGCCAATCGAGATACTGAAACAACAAATGCCAGAGCTGCGTGTCATGTCCAAAGCATCACTAAAAAGCTGCCTCATTCCATACATGGCAGTAGGGTGGTCCGGCTATGTGCCCGATGCCTGTTCACAGACTCAACTACATATTCCTGATCAGATCGCCCCTTGGCTCTGGGGTTGGCCGAATCGTTTCATGGCAAGAATGGAAGCAAAAGACACCCGCGTGATCTTAGTCGCAGGCAGTGGAGATGTGTCGCAAGGCTTTGATGTTCCGACTGATTTAAAACGAGTGCCCGCAAGCTTTACAGGGGGCATATGGACGAACCGGATTGATCTGATCGGTCCAGCCTTTCACGAAAACGTAGAAAAATAATGAAACGATTCTCTAACATATTCGTATATACTTATACGGAATAGACTTCCAACCTAACTAGGAGTGATTGATATGCTCAAGAAGCTTTTGAAAAATTTACTCGGTAATCACTCATCTTCGCACAAGTACCGGAAATACAGCAGCAGCGATTACAAACATCGCAGAAAATACAGCTCTAGTAGTAATCGGTACGGACATTCCCATCACGGCAGCTCTCATTATAAAAGAAAGCGTTCCAGCCGTAGCTTCTTCAGTAGTTAAACAATTGTTTAACAAATGAGCTGACAACAAAACTCCGCTAAGCGCTAGCGGAGTTTTTTCATTTAACGAGACATGATTTCTACGAAACGATCAAGTGGTAATGCATGTACGGTTCTGTTTTTCTGGCCTTGTATCGTTTCCGCCATCAACATGGAGTTCAGGATCGCTTCCTTGACTGCTTCGATTGCTGCTTCAAACAGTGCATCCAGTTGTTCGGACGGAAACATTTTCATTGTGCTCATTTGCTCGTCGCCATATGAATAGCAATTTCCTGTGGAAAAGGTCAGAAAGAAATCACCGCTACCCTCCTCGCCATTCGCGCCGAGCTGTGCCATCGCGAGTGACGCTCGCTTGGAAATGCGCTTGCATTGTGTCGGCAAGAGAGGCGCGTCTGTCGCAATCGTGACTAAGAAAGAACCATCATTTTCTGGTGTTACCCACGGCAAAGGAACTTCATTTTCGGAGATCATCTGGCCCACAGGAATACCATTCACTTTCAAATCCTGTCTTCTGCCAAAATTCGTCTGCACTAATGCCCCAACAGTAAAAGTGCCACATTCAGTCTCGACGATCCGTGAGGAGGTTCCGATTCCGCCCTTGAATTCGAAGCAGATCATCCCGGTACCTCCGCCTACATTGCCTTCCTCGACATTTCCTGTATGCGCCTCTACAATCGCTTCTTCCAAATCCTCATACTGAATCTGCGTCTTTTCGAGATCACTTAACCAACCATCCCATGTCTCCGCAACGATTCCATTAGAAAACGGTTCAAGCCCCTCGATTTTTCTCGTCGCACGAGCAAGATGATGATGTGCCAGCCCTAGCAGATGGCTTCCCGTAAATACGATCGGTGTCACAAGCGTACCGGTCTCTTCTATCCAGTGACTTCCCGTAAACTCTCCCGTACCATTAAAGGAGAAAAAACCAGCAGGAAAATGCTGCCCCTCCAATTGTCCGTCGTTGGGAACTATCACCGTGACACCTGAACAAACGTCTTTCTTGTGAATCGTTTTGTGGCCGACTCGCACTCCTTTTACATCTGTAATTGCATTATACACACCTGGGGTACCCGTCCCAATCAATACGCCACATTCTCTCGCTCGTTTTCTCGTCATGTTACTCTCCTGTCATTTTTGAATCTTCCCATAATAATGGTGTTGTAGAAATTGCCATCGGAAAGAACTTTGTCGCCTCTGAGTACCCCTTCGATTTCAAAACCAAATCGTTTGTACAGCTCAATGGCTTTCTCATTCGTTTCCATCACATTCAACGTCATTTTGGTAATGTGGTTGGCGTCTGACCAGGTAACTGATTCTTGCAAGAGATTCTTCCCAATGCCATAACCCCAGAACTCTTGTAAGACGCATACACCAAACTCTACTTTGTGTGCAAATCTGTTTAAGTAAACACCTGCACATCTGGAAAACCCGACAATCCGATCCTGTACAACCGCAACTAAAAACAAGTTTCTTGGACTTTCTGCATCCCTATTGATGATGTGTTCGAATCCTTGCACATCGATGAAAGCCTCTCCTCTTTCTCTGTCCAAATTTTCAGTCTCTCCATCGATTTGCAGTCGCAATTCCGACAACTGTTCTGCATCTGTTTCTATTGCAGAGCGAATCGTGTAGGATAACCCGTTCACAGAAAGTAGTTGTTCGCTGATTATCATCATTTATCTCCTTTGGTAAAATTTCGGTCTTTTATTCTATCATAGGTAGCAATCTTTGTGAATCTTCTCTCTTCATACTAGAAAGAGGAAATTACATTGTTTACATAACATTTATTATGTTCATTTATACGCCTGACTTTGGATATGCTACAATAAGGGAAAGGAGCGTGCTCGCATGAATTTTTCCAAATCATTTTATTATACGGTCGACCATTCCAAGGTAGAGGAATATAAAAAGATGCTTGATCTAATGAAAGTCCCCTACATCGTGGAAGCACCGATCGTCTTGCTAAATCAAGGAGCGAATGAATACTCCTTCGTTTTTCCTAACATGTCAGGTCGTCTTTATGGAATGGTGAGCAAGTTATTTCAAGCCGATGGGAAGCCATATCCGAAGAATGAAACATAGGCAAAAAAAGGACCCCATGATTGGGTCAAATAGGAAGTGGAGAGAATGCATGCTATGTAACATATTCTAACACGAAAAGAACGAATGTCAACCAAACTTTCGAATTTTCTGTGTTTTTGCGTTAGGTTTTATTACATATAGACTTGGGTTTTTGTGCAAAAAAGAAAGAAACCCTGCATGAGTTGAATTTCATGTAAGGTTTCTAAACGCACAGCTATGCATGGACATTGATAATTTTCTCCATCTCGATCCATTGACTAATCGTTTGGTTTGCTAATTGAACACGCCTGGCCTTCGGGTCTACCCATTTGACCACACCCCACATGCTGCACGTATTCCCCCGCTCCCCCTCAAAGGACACACACCAGCTCACATTCAATGGATAATTTTCTCTTCCCGAATCTCGTAGCATGTACATAAATGCCTCTCTTTCTTTGTCCGTTACTTCAAGATCGCCGTTAGCCACGCGTTTCCACCCGCCTCATCCTGTGTGAGAAATTGTATTTCCATTATAGTGATTACGAACACAAGTTCGCAACCTTTTTTTCAATTCCTCATGAACGGGGAGAGAAAACGGTAGGTACTTGCCTTATGAGAGGTTCCTCTCGAAAAGTCTCCCCATTTGTTCTGCCGAGTCTTGAGGACCATAAGAAAAAAGCCGTTTTCCAAAAATTAATTGGAAAACGGCTCTTACTTTTAACTGGATAATTCCTGTGTTTGATGCTGCGGTCTTTTCTCGACCAGCTCCAAAAACTTTCCGAAGGTAGAAGCGAGTATTTGCTGAAAAAGCATACCGAGAACAACGGGAAGTGCAACAGGCGCAGGAAAGTACGTGATCGCCATAACTGCCCCAGCACTAATGTTTCGCATTCCACTGTTGAAGGTTAACGTGACGATCACATCACGCTCCCATCCGAACAGCCTTGCGATCCCCCACCCCATCAAATAACCCAAAATAGCTACAAACAACACAAGGACCGCCATCCCCACCAGTTTTGCGTCCATCATATGAAAGTAAGACGAGACCATCGAGCTGTTGATCGCGACGACAACACCCATTCCCATCTTAGAAAATGGCGCTAATTTTGGTGCCAGCGTTTTTTTGACGTTCCCTTTTGATAAATGGTTGAGCAGCATACCGACAAGCGATGGCAACACGATCATATAAAATAAACCCTTCATCAATTCAGCCAAATCCATCTCAACTGTTGCCCCTAAAAACAAGGACATTCCCAACGGAACAATCAATGGGGAGAGCATCGTATCCAACAAAATAATGGATAGCGTTAGTGCGATGTTCCCGAAATAAATCGATGACCACAAAAAGCTCGTGATCCCCGTTGGAATTAAAGCAGCCAATAAAAAGCCCGTGATGACATGGATATCATCTGGATAAAACAACCGTGCCATTGACCAAGCAATTAGCGGCATAAGGGCATGAAGAATGAATAAGTTGACGATTAAAGGCAGTGGTCTGGTCAGTACCTTTGCAAATTCTTTAAATCCTGAACCCAGACTGCCGGCAAATGTCATGAAGGCAAATACCCAAGGAGACAAAAAAGCAAACGGTTGCAAATGTGTCCCTGCTATTACGCCAATGACAACACTACTCGGCGTGAGTATGGGCATGATTTTCTCTAGCGATCGATTCAGTTTGGCTAACCCGTTCATCTGATACACCTCAAGTCTCGTCCTTTGATGCTATTGATGTGAGGTATGTTATCATGAACAGATTATTGTTACAAGACCAAAGTTCATTAGTAGATTACATACAAGTCATATATTCGCAATTTCACCTTGCATACTTTCGCACCTGGGAGTAAAGCCTATGACGGAAAGGAGGTATTTTATGAACGGAATGGATTGGGTAGAATTTATCCGAAAAACCGAAGATAAGATGTATCACCTCCATCGAGCGATAGATGGAATCTGTAATGATCCCGACTATAAGGAATCCGTTACGACCTTGACGGAAGTGGTAAGAGATTATCAAGTACTTGTGGAAAAAGCCAAGGGTGAATTACGCGGCATCGACTTCCATCGAGATCGAGAGCGCGCGCATCATTACGATCATGATCACCGCTAGCCAATATAGACTCCCAGTTAGGGAGTTCTTCTTCGTTAGATAATCACAGAATATTCATTTCACCTTGATCATTCTGTCAAAACAGACAGCAAGAACCTCACTCTACCCATATAGTGTGTGAGGTTTTTGAAATAGGCTAGCCCTTCATTTTCTTTTCTATTTCTTTTAAGGATTTCTTCTTCTGGCATGCCGCTTTTACATCGGTTGGCCACGGTTCGTCACTTAGCCTTTGCAAATCTTTTATCAATCGCTTGTCAGCTGTCACATGAATATTGGCATCTGGAAAAGCCTCTTTTAATTTCTTTCCGACTTCTTTTTGAATCGATTCCAGCTTGAACCGATTAAAATTCGTTACTTGAATAGCTACGTCGAGCTCTTTGTCGATTTGCACAGCCACTATTTTGTCTATGCCCTTCACGCTCGCTGTAATCGATCTCGCGCGCTCTTCCCATTGATAATGTCTAACGGGAACAGGCATGCACAACGACTCCGTTTTTTGCTTCGTTTCTGTACCAGATTGCTTCGTACACCCCGTAACAATCAAAGCAAAAGCCAGCGTCAGCACCACGAAAGTTGCCCGCACACAAAACACCTCCTGACCAAAATCACCTGTTACTAGCTTGACCTGGAACGGAGGAAGTATGTAAAAAAAAAGCGGTGACTCCTCTGCATAATTTGAGTCACCGCGGACCCCAAGAACATTGCAAGTCCTATGTATAAGGATATAAAAAATCGCATCGAAACGCGATAGGAGATAGCTGGATATAACATGGAACAAAAAAAATCCCAACCAACAAAAAGTGGTTGGGGCGTACGGGGTAGTACGCATATGTCATACGTGAATGATATAAGCATATAGGACTTCGCTTCAATTGACAACGAACAATAATAGGTACATTTACCTATCGGTGGAACAAAAAAATTGCGCCGACTTTGACTGCATCATTTAGTCGAACGCGTTGAATAGAATCCCCAAGGTTGGATTATACTAGCTAGCTTGGATTACTTTTCTATTATCTTGAAAACTTATCGTTCACGCTATGCGAAAATAATGGTAACAGGTGAAAATCTTTCCTATAAAGCTTGATCTACTATAGAAACCCTTCGCTGAAATGTGTGATTCGCTACAAAAAAGCCAGCCAGAAGTTTCTAATCGTGTTATGATATCCCTGTAAAATCTTGAGGAGTTGAGATCATGAATAGAGAGCAATGGACAGCGGTTGATCACTATTTTACGGATAAATTACTGGAAGCCGATCCCGTTCTAGACACAGTTCTTCAAGAGAACGCAGCTGCAGGCCTTCCAGCTATTGATGTAGCACCCAATCAGGGGAAATTCCTTCATCTGTTAGCACGGATCCAAGGCGCTCGTTCGATCTTGGAAATTGGCACTCTTGGTGGATACAGTACCATCTGGCTAGCCCGGGCACTCCCTGCTGACGGGCGTCTCATTACTCTCGAATATGATCCGAAGCATGCAGAAGTTGCACAATCGAATATTGCACGCGCAGGACTCGATCAAATCGTAGAAGTGAAAGTCGGACTTGCCCTTGATTCCCTCATCCAACTTCACAAAGAAAATCAGGGTCCTTTTGATATGATTTTTATAGATGCAGATAAAAAAGGAAACCCCGACTATTTCCAATGGGCATTGAAGCTCTCTCGCAAAGGTACTGTGATTATCACGGATAATGTTGTACGAAGTGGTCAAGTCGTGGACGAAACAAGCACGGATCCTAATATTGTCGGTGTACGTCAATTCACCGATTTGGTAGCGGAAGAGCAACGTGTCAGTGGAACCGTTGTACAGACAGTTGGCAGCAAGGGCTATGATGGCTTTGCGATCATGCTTGTCACCGGAGAGAACTAGTCTTTTTCACTTTCAAAGGTTGTAACGAGTAGGAGTGTGTACATCTTGTTTAGGCTTGGTTTACCTAGCTTTATGCTCATCGCTAATGTCATTTTGGTTCTCGCGGTACTTTCGTTGATTATCAAAGTGTTGGTGAAGAGAGAATAGCTGATGTTTTTTGGAGGTGCTTTTCCTTGGAGCCATTGCGTGATCAGTCCCTTGCTTTACGTGAAGTAACAGAAGCAGATCTCCCTATATTTTACAGGCAGCAATTGGACAAATCTGCTCATGAGATGGCGGCCTTTACTGTCAAGGACTCTGAAGATAGAGACGGATTCACCGCTCATTGGACAAGGATTTTGAACAATGATTCCATTGTGAAAAAAGCCATTGTCTTGAATGGGCAGATTGTCGGTCATGTTTTGTGCTTTGAACTGTTTGGCTTGCCTACGATTGGATACTGGATTGACAAAAGCTTTTGGGGTAAAGGAATCGCGACAAATGCACTTACCCTCTTTTTAGAGGAACTCCGAACACGTCCTGTATATGCGCGTGTCGCTCATGACAACATTGCATCCATACGTGTGTTAGAAAAAAACGGTTTTCAGCCTATTGGTGTCGATCGGGCATTTTCGGAGGCACGAAGTGAAGAAGTGGAAGAACTCATTTTGATCAAACACACATGAGGTCAGAAGCGCTTCCGTGAGCGCTTCTCCTTTTTTTATGCAGCGCTCATTTTCTAAATGGAAAGGGACATCCTACATGCAAGCAACGATATCTGCCATGCACTTAGAAACAGAACGACTCATCATCCGTCCTTACGCAGAGGATGATTTGATGGAATCTTTTGAACTCATGCAAAACCCAGAGTTGTTTACCTACCTGCCCATGGACGTAATGCCTCTGGAAAACTACAAGCGCTTATTTCGCTGGCTACGAAGCAGTTATGAAACCCCTTTTGACAAGCCTTTTAAATATTCTGTGGCCATACGCGAAAAGGCTACTGGCAGGTTCATTGGCTGGTGTGGTGTTGGCGTTCTCGATTTTCTGGCTCCGGAAAAAGAGCTCTATTATTTAATCGGACGGGATTATTGGGGGAACGGCTATGCTTTTGAAGCTGCCTCCGCTCTTACTACGTACGCATTTGATGTAATCGGATTGGAACGATTGTACGCAAAAGCACACCCAGACAATAAAGCATCGCTACACATCATTGAGAAACTCGGCTTCTCTTTTGAACGCGTCTTAGATGGCCTAACTGGGGACGACGAGGACTGCAACGGTGAATGGTTATATGTTTTGACGAAATAAACAAGAGAGCATACAAAGGGGCCTGCTGTATGGCAGCCCATTCACTCCCCTACCCAAACGTTCCGCCATTCTTTCGAAAGCATTCGTCAAAATCTTCCTACATGTGTTATAATAAAAGTACAGTATTCTCTTCTTACCGAATTTTTGAATAACCAACACAATTGAATGCGGTAGTTCTTAAGATGATCTCCTGAAACAGCGAGGATCATCTTTTTTGTTCTTTCTAGCAAACATCACATGACGAAAGGTTGTAGATGATATGGATGCATTGCCTTGCCAAGGCTGTAAAGGATTGTGCTGTGGTCCAGTTCCCATAACAGAGAAGGAGTATAAAATGATACACAAGAAATTGAAAGCGCTTCCAAAAAAGCTCCGTGACGATCTGAAAAATCAACCGAGAATGTTTGGAACTTGTATCTTCTACGACATGCAAAAAGATCAGTGTGGCATCCATAGCGTTCGACCGGAAGTGTGTCGCGCTTTTGGGTATTACAAAGAGCTTGTCTGTTTTCGCAAACCGGAATTGGCAACGAAAGAAGCGCTGACCTTCAAAGAGAAACAGATTGGGTATTTGAGTATTGATTTTACTTGGCAGCATTTTTAAAGAAACGGAGCTTTCAGAATGAAGCAAATCATAGATCTCAACTGAATAATAATGTTATAGGAAGGCAGCATCACTTCATTTCATCCGCCGAGGGTAGTGTATGAGAAGGAGGCTCATTATGCTGAGAAAGAGTACAAATGCAGGTAGAAGGTCAGCAGTAATGATTGGGTTGTTATTAATAGTCGGGTTGGTTACAGGTATATGTAGTGTTGTTCCTGTTATAGATGGAGCAAACTACCTTGTCGAAGCTTCTACAAATGAAAATCAGGTACGAATAGGTGCGTTTTTCCAGTTGTTAATGGTCGTTGCCTATGTTGGTATACCTATTTGGTTGTATCCGATTTTAAGTAAGCATCATAAAGGTTTAGCTCTTGGCTCTGTTGCTTTTGGGATCATTGCGGGTGTGTTCATTATTATTGGTGTAATCACTCTTCTGTTGCTATTGACAGTAAGCCACGAATTTGCAAAAGTTGGAACTTTGCATGTATCGTATTTTCAGACCCTGGGTGGATTGTTACGGGAAGGACGTGATTTGGTTAACCATGTGGCAACGACACTGGCATTTGTTTTGGCTATGTTCTTGTTTACCTGCGTATTTTACCAAACAAAATTAGTTCCACGGTGGTTGTCAGTCTGGGGTCTTATTGGGTCTACATTGTCCATATTGGCAAGCTTATTCTTTATGATTCGCTTCATCGGTCTGGATGCAACCTACATGACGTTGAACATTCCAATAGCCTTTCAACAATTGGTTTTGGCTATATGGCTAATCATGAAAGGATTCAACTCAACGGAACAGGATTGAGAAAGGGATGTCTCCTGACTTTTCATTGGAGACATCCCTTTTTTTACACGCTTTCACGCATCCCTTTACTCCACACTAACCAAAACGCGCTCCAACGCATCCAGCGCCTGTTCCGCGTCTGCACCATCCGCAGTCAAGACGACCGACTGTCCTTTTGAAACAGCAAGGGACATGACGCCGATAATACTCTTGGCATTCACCTTCTTCTCATCCTTGTTCAATCCGATTTCACTGGAAAAGGAAGCTGCCACTTTCACAAACAAAGTAGCCGGACGCGCGTGTAATCCCTGTGCCAACCCGACGATGACCTGTCTCTCTCTCATCTGATTCACTCCTACCCCTTTCTCGTAAAATTGCTACAGGCCTTCTATAGCAGTCAGCAGTTCTTCTACCTGATCTAAACGAGTCAATCCCGTTTCCTTGTCGACGATCGATGTATAAATGTGAGGAATGACCTGCTTTGCACCTGCGGCAAGGCATACCTCCACAATCGGACGAATCGAAGCTGCATCGATCCCGCCAGTCGGCTCAAAAACGGGAATCCCGTAACGTACGGCTGCTTCTGCCATCGCTTTGATTTCATTGAGCCTCTCCAGCCCGTCAACTGGATAAAATTTGACCGAGTGTACGCCAATCTCCGCCAACATCGCGGCGGCTGCATCGCAAGAGAGCCATTCAGACACTTTGTTGCTCATTGGTCCTGTGGTGACTTGAACCTTTCCTGGTTGTCCGCCGGGGGCAATCAATGCATTCACGATGGTATGCGAGTTGCCGACTGCCTGTAGCCCCCCGAGCGTATAGCCTGCTGCCGGAAATACCTGATTGACGTGATCTGGCTGTGTCTGCACCGCGACTTCAGCGACCTTTTTCCATTGAGTAGGATCACCTGCGCCCAGCCCTACAGACACTGGTACACCTGCTTGCTGATATTGTTCAACTGCGGTTATTGCTGCTTCTACGGACGCAAATCCTTTGACTAAGATTCCGATAAGAGCGCGGCCATCAGCCACGGAACATATTTGTTTTGCGTTTTCTACATCCCTTGCCAAAACGTTTAAACGAATTTTCGGTGTGCCCACTTTTGTTATTCTCCTTCTCTCTGTTTTAGCAGCAGTTCCTTCATTCGCGCTGCGATGATGTGCTCTTGCCCCTGGTGAAACGGTCGTGGATCAAAGGCAATCATACCCGTATTCACATAATGGTTGCGGGTAAAAATAGCTGGATTTCCTTGCTCCAGTTGGCGTGTAAGCTCCCGAGCAGTCATTCCCGTCACTCGTTCGTCAAGCTGAACTTGCACGCGATAGATCGCCCGACCTGCCTCATCCTGTGCGATCACTGCTTTCACACCAGGCAAGCTGTTCAGTTCCCCTGCCAGCCACTCTACTCGCCTACGCTGCTCGGGAACATTTTGCTTTTCGGGGTGATATTGTCCAATCGCTGCAAGTAAACCCGCAATGGCTTCCTTTCCTACCTTCATGGCACGACCGATGCCTTTATATTGCGCGCGACATGCAGCCACCAGATCGGCACGACCTGTGATAAACCCAGACGTTGGCCCGCCGATTGCTTTTCCGCCACTGTAGATGACCAGATCGGCACCCATCGCTACATAGCGCCGCAGACCCTCCTCCGCCGCTGCGTCTACGATTACCGGAATTCCAAACTCCCGACCGAGTTGAAGCATCGTGTCTAGCGACTGCATCCCTTTTTGAATCGCATGATGAGATTTGACATAGAGCAGCGCTGCGGTCTGATCATCAATGGCTTCTCGCAAATGGTCTTCTTCTACGTGATTGGCATGCCCGACCTCTACGACTTTCCCACCGCCCAGTGCAATCATCTGTTGAATGGAAGCACCGAAGTGCACCGCGTGTCCTTTTTGGATAATGATCTTGTTATTCAACCCATCGGAAAGAGGAAGCCGTTCGATCAAACTCAGATGGCAACCGGCTATGACTGCCGCTACACTAATGGCAATGCCTGCAGCTGCTCCCGAGGTAGGACAACCGTCTTCTGCTCCGGTCGCCTCTGCGATATGACGACCTGCCACAATCAGCAGCTCGCTAATTTCTACATAATCCATGGCCGCTTCTCCCATGGCCTGTGCGATAGAAGGATGGACGGCACTTGCACCCAGTGCCGTCATCTTACCGCTTGCGTTAATGACTTGCTTCAACCCTAGCTGCTGATAGATTCCCATGGTTTGCCCATCCTTCCTGTGAAAACTCTTCGCTCTTCCGTCATTGTGTCGGGATCGGGAAAATGGCTCCAAGGATCATGGCTCCGATAATCGCACCACCCGCAATCGGTTTGTTGTAATAGTAAAAAATCGCTGCACCTGCTGTTGCGCCGAGTCCAACTGGAATCGAAGCCATAATCGCCGAAATGACAATCAATGGACCTAAGTAACGACCTGCTGCATTTCCGGCTCCCATCATGACATCCGCACCAAAAGTGGAGTTCGATGCGTTGATCGTGTACTTCCGAATCAAAATAATCACGGTACCAATGATGAAGCCCAAGAGTGCACCTGTCGCCAGCGCCAAAGGAAAAGAAGTCAACGGAGCTGTAAAGCCTGCTCCCAACATCAATGCTGGAACGCCAATCCCGATACCTGTTTGCAACGAGCCGCCAATATCGAGAATTCCAACCAGCGGTCCCTCCAAAACGCGGGCGAACAAAAAGCTCGCACCAAACGCAGCAGCCGCCCCGTATCCGCCACCCTTGATCCCTGCCTCCAGCATCGCAACGATGGCGATATCGTTAAAGGCCCCAACATGATACACATAGTAAAGATGAGTACCTGCAAAGATTCCTGAAGACAAGCACGCCACAAAGAGGGGAAATGCCCATTCTGAATACCAAAACCCTTTTGCCTGCAATTCACCCATTACTTTTTCACCACCGATCCGAATGTTTCGTGAAGCTCTATCAACCACTGTGGAATTTCTACATACATGCTCTTCAAGAGCGCGACGTCAAAACCGCGGAAGAAGCCACTGAATACAAACAAGAGAATGACTGCAATAAACATGGATTTCGTAATTTTGTTCCAACCACTGTCATCCAAGCCTTTACCGATCAATATACCCAAGACGATTCCAGGCACCGCATTGCCCATGACCAAATGCGATAAACCGCCCAAGACCGTTCCCCAAATCCCTGTCCGTTTACCTGCATCCATCGCCGCCATCCAGAACACAATCGGCATGATCGGGTTGATCAACCAGTTCGCAGCAGGAACCAGTACCTTCGTCGCGACGAGCTGCATCGATTCGGGAATCGCTGTTGCTGTAGAATTCAAAAGTGTGACCACAACGACACCAACCGCCGCCCCGGCAATCGCCATTTGCTTTGGATTGTGCAACGTCTCTGCCACATTCTTGTTACGCCAGAGCAGCACAGCCGCTGCCCAGTTCGGGATGACGCGATGATCCACATCTTGCGTCAAAGCACCGGCACCGACAACAGACGCCCATGAGTTGAACAAAAAGCCAAGTCCAAATGAAAAGTGGGAAATGGGATCGCCCGCACATGCGTTCAGCTCTCCAAAAGTCCGGAAGGCTCCCATCCCTTGGACATTGGGTGCATGGAACATCCTCGCCGACCCCGCACCAACACCGAAGCCGACCAATGCCCCGATGACGATCGACTTCAACACAATCATCAAAGTAACCATGAACCTACCCCCTGTCTGCTTCTATCGCTGACGAACCAACTGCCCCACACCCGCAGTCTGCTCGGTCTGCTGCTGAAATGTTATGTTTTCTACCTGGACCAATCCCAGCCTCACTTGAATATCTACAGTGATGTCATACCGCGTTCGTTTGCGTGGAAAGAACAATCCAAAAAACCGCTCATGCTTCACTGATTCCGTCGCAGACACAATGGAAACTCCTACTGGTTCGATTCGCACGACCAAATCACTCGTCTGTCTCGCCACTACATGCTTGATTTGGGAAAAAATCTTGTTGAAGGCTCCTTCTTTCGTATCGCCACTGCCGGATAATCGCAAGGTCTGCGTCGTCTCCGTGTACATGGATTACTTCCCTCCCAGCTTGATGTATTCTTCCACTATGCGTCTGCCCAGCTCTTCTATATCCATGAAGCCAAAACCAATCACTTTTTTGCCGCTACGCAAGGCAGTAATACCAGCATCGACTGAGCGCAAGCCGTACTCGACTGGAAAACCATACTTGGTCTTGGCAGTCAGTGCCCCAGCCCCACCACTTCCGCAAAAGGAAAGCCCGAGATCTGCACTCTCACTGACCATGACATCTCCTACCTTCATATCAGCGCCAACACCTGGAATGACGATCGCGGTCCCGCCAGCAGCTTCGATTCCTTTTGCGATGTTCTGTCCTTTTCCGAGACGATCACCAATTACGATTTTTACCTTAGACATATACATACCCTCCTTTTATTCACAGCGATGATTTACGTTGGCCCCATCTGCATGGCACGAATGGCTTCAAAATGAACAGCCAACAGAAACGCTTCAGTATCATCTGCTTGCCACGCACTTTTTTCTTCTGAGAGGACTTTGTGTGAGAGTGTAACCATATCGGGATGAATTTCGGCGAACAACTCCGCTTCAATCACGGGCAGCTTTTCACCGTTTGTCATCCGTCGTACAAATGCCAGTACATGAGCTCCGATAGCTAGCCAGCGATCTCGCGGTATATGAATCTCCATGAGGCGAAACTCCTCCTCTATTTTTTGGAGAATCCGTTTTGATTCAGAAATTTCAGATAAATAATCCAATTTTGTCTCAGCCAGTTCCTTGAGAATGTCATCAATCATTTGCATGTCAGTACCTTTCCCGAAGTAATCGCTTGATAAGCCACTACTCTTTCCTTTGTCTCCAACGTTTCTTGTTCACTGTCCGTCAAAATTGTCGGCTCTTTTTTGATCTGCAAAATGGATACGTCCGCGCATGCCCCTATTTTCAACGTTCCGATCTCGTTTTCCAGCCCGAGAATTCGTGCTGGACCTAGCGTACTCGCCGCAATCACATCGTCGAGCGAGTAGCCCATAGCGAGAAACTTCGTAAGTGTGTGCGTCAAGCTGTGCACAGGACCATCGATGTTGCGCTGGTGAACATCCGTGCTAATGACATGTGGCATAATACCTTGGGCCTGCGCATGACGCAGTGTTTGGAAGCTGAAGCTCGCTTCGCCGTGCCCGATGTCGAGTAAGACTCCCCGCTCCAACGCGTCTTGCGCCTCTGGAATCAACTCGCCTCGTTCGTCGAACATCCCTCCTTTTTTTCCGTGAAACGCATGTGTCACCACGTCTCCTCGGTCTAGCAGAGGCAATATTTCCGTGAGTTTTGGCGGAGCGTTTCCGATGTGCACCATCATGGGAACGCCCGCTTCCCTTGCGGCTTCCTTGGCTACGAGCAAGGGATGGATCCCGTTTTGCTTGACGACAGAACCGCTCATGCGGGCTTTTATCCCTCGTAGTATCGGCTGTTCTCGTATGAGCGCAGCCGCTTCTCTCGGGGTTAACCGCGACATGTCTGCGAGCTCCCCGCCGCCTGTACACAAACCATCCCCTGAAATGTTCAGAAATGCCAGAACACGAGTAACAGAAGGATACACTGCTTCTTCAAGAAAAGCATCAAACGACCATAGCCCGACACTGCCAGCATCTACTACGGTTGTCACTCCTTGCTCGACGCCGACCCGATCCGCGACTACGCCCAAACTCGTCTTTGTCGGGAAAACGTGAGCGTGCAGATCGATCAGACCGGGGGTCACCACATATCCCTCTGCATCGATCGTTTCCTTGCTTTCCAGATTCATCCCTTGGTCATCGGTTGTCTTCCCTTTCTCATACAACCCAACGATCCGCCCTTCCCGAATGGCAAGATCATAATGCCCATTCACGTTCTGGGAAGGATCAATAACCCGTCCGTTGCGTATGAGTAGATCCACTTTCACTTTCTACCGTCCCCTTTCCTGAAAAATAGCGCATAATGGCCGTCACTTCACTAGGCGGAACTTGGAGGTTTACCTCAGCCATCAATTGGTTCAGCTTTTCACGCCATGCCTTCCATTCTCTCGATTCTGCCTCAGTCGCCGATTCCCACTCCTCCTGATAGGGTGAGCCAAAAGCCAGTCGATTCACCATCAACAGCAGGTGCAGCGTCAGTCCGCTTGCCATTTGTTCCGTTACGTACTCCCGAAAAGCAGTCACGATTTTTTGACTGATCTCATACCCTTTGCAGATAACATCCTGAGACAATCTCTCCACCACCGGCAAATCTGACGGATTGAGATCAGTAGTCAGTGTTGGGAACCAAGCTTCCTTGCGAGCATTCACAGCCTGTTGTCGATTTCCTTCCGCCACTTGCAAAGCTTCCAGACAGTTCTG
This sequence comes from Brevibacillus sp. HB1.2, assembly GCF_013332495.1. NCBI lineage: Bacteria > Bacillati > Bacillota > Bacilli > Caryophanales > Paenibacillaceae > Brevibacillus > Brevibacillus sp. HB1.2. Next base: position 31,461 of record NZ_JABMIU010000007.1, read on the forward strand.
AATCTGGTTGATATCTTGGCGTGTTGGAAGAGGACTGACAATCACAACAGGCACCTCGGCTTTGATCGGCAGGACACTGATGATGACATCCACACGACGACTCGCCAAATACTTCTCTACCTCTGTACTGGAACACAGACCTACGACCCGAAGTGAACGCAATTCGCTTTCCAGATACGTTTTCAAAAACCGCGAAGTCCCTCTGCCTGTTCCGCAAACGACAAGCGCATCTGCCTTTTTCTGCTCCAGCCAGCGATCATAACCTGCTTGGAAATGCAGGACAAAGTAAGCAATGTCTGCATCAAGCCAATAGACCCCCCGATGCCAAAACACTTCTTCGCAAGAGCGTTTGACTGCATCAAACATGCGTGCGTAGGAACGGCGAATCTCCTCCGTCAGTGGATTCGCAAAAAGAACTCCCTGACGATAACGGTTCAAACTATCATCCAGATGAGCAAAAAGCAGTCTGACCAGCTCCTGATCCTCGTACAACGGTGCCAACATCCGACTGCTAACCGCTTCTGTCAGCTCCTTGGTTGCCTGGAAAACGTCCAAAACGATCCTACCTGCACGCGCTTCTCTTGGCACCTGTTCAGTCCCTAGTAGCGGAAGGCACGCATACGCAATCTCGTGTTCGGGAATATCGACGTTCAATCGCTGACAGAATGCTCGAACCTCGTGTGAAAACAGCTCGTACCCGCTCCAATGCCTCGCTTCTCCCATCTCGGCATCATCCGCAGTGACCAATTGGCCCCTTTGTACACGATGGACGACAATGCATAAGCGAATCAGTAAACTAATCAACACTCGGTCTGCCAGCGTCTCCGCAGCAGCATTCATCCATGCTTTGATGCTGTGAATGATCTCCCCTAACTCTGTCCGGCTGATCAGCCATTTCTCCAATAACGGACCTGTTCGCGCTTCTTGTCCATACTCTAAAAGCATTCCCTGTACCATCCGATACATGTCGATTCCATCCAGCAGATCGTGAATCAAGTTTTCGAGAGCATACCGCTTGTGCCGCTCACTCCCGTCCACACGTACACCGTACCTTTGCTTCGTGACGAGCTCGAGACGCCAGCCATCGAGCAGCTTTTCCGTGTCCTTGACATCGGCCACGACAGTATTGCGACTGACGCCCATATGGTCGGCCAAATCGTTCATCCGCTGATACCCTTCTGACAGCAGAAGAATGAACAAAAAATGCTTGACCCGATCCTTTTGCGGCAGAATGAGTGTCTTGCTGTCATCCCTTTGCAAATTTTCCTTCAAAGCATTTCGATGCTCTTGCTCTTCCGTTATCCACAGCCCTTTATTCGGTTGAGAATGGAGGATGACATTTCGTTCCTTTAGCCATTGCCTGACGTTATCCAGGTCGTACTTGACGGTGCGTTCGCTTACCTGGAAATCGCGCGCGACGTCCTTAATTTTCAGCGGATAGTAGCTGTCGAGTATCACCTTCAGTAATGCATGGGAACGTGTGGTTAAGAAGACCATTCCTTTCTCCTTTCCATAAAAAGCTGTGTCCTTGCTTGAGATTCATTATAGAAAACGCTTTCTCAGTGGTAAAGAACGATTCCTTTCCCCATCAATCGTGCAATTTTTGCAATTATCAGTTCGATTCGACAGCGCATAGAAAAAGCCCGCAACGAAAGGTTACGGACCTCTACTTTTAAAAAGAGCTCACTTACAGGATTCCACCCAAGCTCGCACCTTTGACAAACAGTCGTTCGATATTTTTCTCGACAGTTGGATCGGGTACCAATGGCGGTGCTTGATGGGGCTTGGTACGTGCATCGATAATCAGATTATCACAACCCCAATGCTTGTTCTCGTAGTAGCTGTTCACGCCGTAAATGTCGTGGGATGGATTACTGCGTGTAAAGGTTGCCCACAGGAAGTTTTGAAGAGACGTGCTCATGAATGTACTGTCGTCACAAAGGATGATCATCGGGCAAGACGGGATCGGACCTCTCGCTTGAATCGCGTCACACAGATTCTGTAATTGCTGCTGGGCGCTCGCGTAATCGGTAAAAGCAGGACCTTGGATCGACACCACACCTGGCATAATCAAGCGGGCATTCTCAAACTCTCGCAAATCCTTCAACTCATCCGGCACCTCTTTGCACAGCTCTCGTTTTTGATCGCCGTAAGCAGCGAGGACAACCTTACTACCGCTGTTTAAGCCTGTTCCCGAATAATCCAACGTATCAATGGTCGTGTTTGTATAAAAATGAACATCGCGATGCAGATCGATTCTCTCCAAAATATAGGTCATAAAATCGACTTCATCATGCGTCGTCAATGGTCGATTTTCTTCTGCGGTAATGAATAAATACTTGGCCAAGCTCAATTGGCCAGTTCCTAAAATGCGGTTGGCAATGGTGAGCATCTCCGTCGGCTGTTTGACTTGCTGATAAGGCGTATATCGCTCGCTTCCGATGGCAAACAGCAGCGGATGCACACCGGCAGCATCTACAGCATGAACTTCTTTTACACCTGGGATTTCTTGCTTGATCGCATCGCCCGTTAACTCGTGAATCAGTTGACCAAATGACGTATCTTCTTGTGGCGGACGGCCCACAACTGTGAATGGCCAGATCGCATTCGGCTTGGCGTACACTTTCTTTACCTTCATCACAGGGAATGGATGGATCAGACTGTAATAGCCCAAATGGTCGCCGAATGGTCCTTCTGGTTTCGTATCTCCAGGATAAATATCTCCCGTGATTACAAAATCCGCATCATTGCTTATGCAGTAACCATCGATATAGCTGTAGTGAAAACGACGCCCAGAAAGCAAACCGGCAAAAGTAATTTCGCTCAAGCCTTCTGGCAACGGCATGACAGCCGATAAAGTATGGGCAGGCGGACCGCCAACGAAACAACTTACTTTCAGCGGCATCCCCATTTTGGTCGCTTTGGCTTGGTGGACACCAATTCCACGATGGATTTGATAGTGCAAGCCAATTTCTTTGTTTACCTCATATTCATTACCAGTCAACTGCACACGGTACATCCCCAAATTGGAATTCATGATTCCAGGCTTGTCCGGATCTTCCGAATAGATTTGGGGCAACGTGACAAAAGCTCCACCATCCATCGGCCAGCTTTGGATAAGTGGCAAGTCTGTTATGCTGATTTCCTGTGCGGTTACCGGCATGCTAGTCGATTTTTTTGCAGGCAAAGCCTTTAGAGCAGCAAAGCCGTTTTCGATATTTTTAAATGGCTGCTTTAGCGCTTTCATCGGATCATTGCGCATAGCGATTATATTTTCAGCGGCTTGCCAGGTGCTTCTGAAAATAAACTTGCTGCGCTCAATTGTGCCAAAAAGATTGGATACCGCACGAAACTTTGAGCCTTTTACGTTTTCAAACAGTAAGGCTGGCCCGCCAGCTTCGTACACCTTCAAGTGAATCGCGGCCATTTCTAGATAGGGATCTACTTCTTCGCGAATACGGACCAAATGTCCGTGCCTTTCCAAGTCAAGGATGCACTCTTCTAAATTCTGATACATATCTATAGGGCTCCAATCACTAGATTCTAGATTTACCTGTAGATCAATACCTTCTCATCATACAGGAAAGATCCTACAAATTCACGTTACCCTTCCGCACAATTTCTTGAAGCTCGCTCAGTTCTCTGATTTCGTAGGTTGGCTGAATGCTCGTCTGATTTTCCTTGCCCAGAGGGTTGAACCAGCATGTATCGATCCCGTAAAGGGCTCCCCCTTGTATATCAGAGGTCAACGAATCTCCCACCATCAATACGTTCGCCTTCTCCGTCCATTGCAGTTTGGAGTACGCGTATTCAAAAATTTCCCGATCCGGCTTCTTATAGCCTACCTCTTCGGAAATAATCAGGTGCTCAAAAGAGTTGCAAAGCGGTGAAGCGGCAATTCTTGCCGTTTGCACAGAGGCGAACCCATTCGTAATGATCGCCAAGCGGCAATCCTCCAAACTGTTGCACAACTCAACCGCTCCCGGTATCAAATGCACTTCTTTGCCCAAGGATTCGAGATAGGCGCTGCCAAACGCCTCTGCATCGACGTCTAGCTGAACAGCTTTGAAAAGTCTTCGAAATCTCTCTACGCCCAGCTCTGCTAGAGTGATTCGCCCCTTTTCTAAATCCTCCCACAATCCTTTACTGATCTCTTTGTAAGTCACTCCATAATCAGACGATCCCGTAGCGAGTCCAAACTGAGAAAACGTCTTTTGCAAAGCATTTTCTTCTGTCGTTTTGAAGTCGAGAAGTGTATCATCTACATCGAATAATATGACTTGATAGCGCATGGTAACCTCCATAAATCTTTACTGATCAAGTATTCGTACAAACTAACACCTTTCTATCATATCAAAAACAGAAGGCCAACCTGCATACAAAAAGCCTCGAACTGTATCATTCGAGGCTGTGCGAGATTTATTAGAGGAGCGGCTTCTGGATCAACGTGGCGAATTTGAACCGATGGACATGTCCGTCGTTAAACGTGGTCCTCCCACTTACGAAATGAACATGTTTTCCATTTCCAACCGGAATTGCGGGTCCAGTTACAATTCGCACGCGATGGAGATGAGTGAAGAAGTCTGTATTGGACCGAATGACATGAACGTGGCTTTTTCCTCTGGGGATTGCTTGACCAGTGACGCCAGCAAAACGGTGATTGTGTCGATCTGCTCCTTCTTCTGCAAGCTGCGTGCTACCTAAAAACTCATGAACATGTCTCTGAATTCTTGTTGTACGTTTACTTTTTAACTTCCATTTTAATCTTTTTTTATTAGCCATTGTTTTCATCCTTCCATCCCAGGCTTGCTATCACTGTATTCAGTGTGACAAGGAGGCGAACTGGTCAATAGCTTGTTTCCTACGAAAATCCATACTACCCTAACTTAATTCGCGCTTTTTCCTACATAGCTCCCTGCCATGATGATCGAATTCGTGTATCCACCACTTACATTTTCGAAACCTGAGAGCAAGGTTGGGACCCCAACAAATTCAACCGTATCATCTTCATAGACATCTAATGCACCTAAGTAAACAACTTGGTAGCTATCCTCCTCGTCATTGACGACATGCAAGACAGAAATCATCCCGATTTCCGGTATTTCTTCTTCTTCGATGCTCAACACCGTTCCTTTATCTTGAATCATCGAAGCATGATACTTGGAAATGTTTTTATTGATATGTTTCGGTTGCACATTTTGATCGACTAATTGCTGAGCTTCCTTCACTTTGTCCCCAGTTGCCGGAAACAGACGAGCATGCTTTGCCAAAAACGATTTGGATTCCGGTGGAAATTCTTCTCCAGCTTCAAAGCCATTCCCTTCATGTAAGGCGAGTACAGCCATCGAAAAGTACATAGCGACATTATTATTTTCTGATTCCTCAACTGCCTCTGTACCTTCACTCGTGGAAGAAGAGCCTTGTTTGGCTAAATTGGAAAACACGGATGAAGTACTTGAATTCGTTGAACCACATCCTGTAACGAGAATGAATGCGACAAAAATGAATGCATAAGAAAATGAAATTCTCATCTCACTCAACCTTTCCTATTATTTCCTTCCCCTCATTATCTCATGGTATTTCCCTTGCAGGAAGTCCACCCTTTCCTTCCGAATTCTCTCTCTACATGGTAGAAGGAAGGTGAAACAATGAACGCACTCTTAGTGATTGATGTGCAAAACGGAATTGTGAGTTGTGGGGATTACAAAGAGGAACTCTTTTTGATGGAACAGGTGATCAAAGATTTTAAAGAGAGCAATGGTCCTGTCATTTTTGTCCAGCATGTGGATGATGCAGAAGAAAGTCCCCTGAAAAGAGGCTCTATCGGTTCTGAAATACACCCTTCATTAAAAGACTATTCCGACTTCATCATTGAGAAGCAAACCCCTAGTTCTTTCTTCCAAACTGAACTCACACAGACTATAGAAAAGATAGGGGTCGATCATCTTTTTATCATTGGTTTTGAGACGGAATTTTGTTGTATGTTTACGGCGATCACTGCCTATGATCGCGGATATAAAGTGACGTTCATTAAGGACGCAACTGGAACAACCAATACCGCCGAATCATACAGCATGCAAGGATTAGACATTAAACAGTTTGTAGGAACCGTTCTCCGTTGGTCAAGTGTCATTGAAGTAGTAAACTACACCGAGTACACTGAAAAATACAAGTGATGTGAGCAAGTCGTACCTGTTATCCGAGGACTCGCAGATACACGATCCTTTGTAGAACGTTCAGTCATTGCTATATGACAAAAGATGTCATAATGGGCGGTTTATACTGAATCCATCAACGAAACGATTGGAGGATTTCAGTATGATAGGTCTGCGTATTTTTGCAAAATGGGTAATGATCGTAGGGTTGTGATCGGTTTAGGCGAAGTGCTCGGCGGGCTGGGCTTACTGATGAAAAAGTATGCGCGGTACGCCGCCTATACGCTCGCAGTGATTATGCTTGGTGCTACAATCACTCTTCTTTTACACGGTGATATGACTACGGTAGCGATTCCGTTTGTCTTACTCCTTGTTTTCTTGCTTATCGGTCGCCAGAGTGGTAGCAAAAAACAGCCGAATAACGCTACGCCGATTTAATCCGACTGCTCACAAAAAAGGCCGTCAGTTCCCACCCGTAGCTAGGTGAGGATCTGACGGCCTCCCGCTTTTTCTTCAAGCTCGTTCGTTTACAAATGCTTTTTTATAAAGTGTAAGAGGGTCTGACCTTGTGCGGTAAGAATCGCTCCCTTACCCTGGCATTTGGGGCATGATTCCTCTTGCTTGTTTTCATTCACAAGAATCCCCTTACCTTCGCATTCCCAGCAGGATTGCTCTAAGTCATCCATCGAAATCGTCATGAGACAAAACCCTTTCCCTGCTAAAAATAACCGTACCTTGTCCTGATTTTAACACGAATTCGTCATGTTCTGCCAGCAAGTTCACTATCGCGATGGCTGGCTCTTCCTATGTAGTCAAACAATTATTTTTCACATACCCTTCTGCTCGAAATCATAGTAGGTAAAGATAGTAAAAAAGGAGGGATGACATGTGGATCAAGAAAAAGTAACCATCAAGATTAACGACAATGGATCAATTCGTGTGACTGGTGCAGTTGAATTGCTGGATGGAGCAGGCGACAAGTATGAAGTCGGTTCATCTTTTTCACTCTGTAGATGCGGTCAATCCGAGAAGAAACCGTTCTGTGATGGCACGCATAAAAAAGTAGGTTTTGAAAGTGCACCACGGGCAAAAGCATGATTTGAAAGAGCGCAGATGCGCTCTTTTTTCACTTATCGATCACTTATGATGTAAATTTGTTTCCTCATTGGTATAATTTTGAAGAACCACGGCCTTTTTAGGAGCGGTCTTATTTTTCATGATTGTCCAGATTCTCTAACATTCCGCTAGCCAAGTTCTCGTTTTGATTGACGGCGTTTATTTTTTATACCTACAATAATGACATTCCGATCCCATACGCATTGACGAAGAACGATCCTTCGTTCAGTTATGGCTGACAAAGTTAGGAGTTCACAACCATGTATGCACAAACAGTACGTTACGATCAATTTGGCGAACCCCATGAAGTATTGAAGGTTGAACAGCGGCTGATTGAACCTCTGAAGCAAGATGAAATTTTGGTAAAAATGAGCGCACGACCTATTAATCCTTCTGACGTCATTCCGATTCGTGGTGCCTACAAGCATCGCATCAACCTTCCCGCCATTCCTGGGTATGAGGGGGTTGGTACCGTTATGGATACAGGTCCTTTTGCTCCCCGCTCTCTTATCGGGAAACGTGTTCTGCCTTTGCGCGGTGAGGGTACATGGCAAGAATACGTAAAAACGACAGCCGAGCTAGCCATTGCGGTTCCCGATTCGATCCCAGATGATATCGCCTGTCGATTGTACATCAATCCCATCACTGCGTGGGTCATCTGCAATGAGACGCTTCAACTGTCTTCTCATCAGTTTTTGTTAGTCAATGCAGTCAACTCAGCCATTGGCCGCTTATTTATTCAGCTATCCGCTCTTTTTGGTTTTAGAGTGATCGCCATCGTCCGAAACGCAAGATATACCGAGGAGTTGATGCAACTTGGGGCGTGGCATGTCATCGACAGTTCACGTGTGTCTATTTATGATGCCATCATGAGTGTAACGAACGGACAAGGTGCTCATGCGTCTATTGATTCCATTGGCGGTCCAGACGGTTTAGAGCTGGCGAAGTCTACACGTGCTGGCGGAATCTTCTTGTCGTTAGGTCTATTATCAGGAGTTCAAGTGGATTGGTCGATCATTTCGAAAGAGCTTGGCGTTCTCCCTCAACTATTTTTATTGCGCCAATGGAATCAACGTGTTTCCGTGTCTACCTGGCACGAAACGTTTGAGAAAGTCATCGAGCTCGTTCAGAATGGGAAGCTCCTTTTCGCAGAACCTGGAGAGAAATTTGCTTTGCATGATGTTAAAGAAGCAGTGCAATTTGCGGAGAGCCGTCAGCGTACGGGGAAAATCATCTTGGTGTAATTGGTCCTATACGGCTCTCGTTCTGTAGGGATGTACAAGTGGTTTACATAACATGAAGCCAAACATGAGCGTATTCTCGCCCTTTTTGGCTTCGACGAAACATAGGAGGTCCTATGGCTAAACATGAAAAGATGTTTCTTAAAAATTATGAATCAAAAGCCTCTGAATATCTGAACGATAAAGAAAAAGCATCAAATCTCCTAAAAAAAGCAATGAAAAAAGCAGATAAAAAAGCGATCGGAGATGCTTGGGAGAATTTACAGATCCTCTTTCATATTTTCGGTGATTGGACGAGTGGAAAATATCGAACAATCCCTGTTAAATCCATATTGATGATTATTGGCGGGATTTTGTACTTTGTTTCACCCATAGACGCCATCACAGATTTTATTCCTGTTGCTGGTTTACTAGATGACGCGACAATCATTGGATTGGTGTTTCGACAAGTGAGCAGCGACCTTACTCTGTACAAAGAGTGGAAAGAAAAAGATTTTTTACAGGAATAGAGGCACAATCCATTCAATGGATAGTAGGAGAGTCTCTGTTCTCTCCTATTTATTTTCTCTGTATCCTATTAGTAGAGCGAGGTGCTTTGATGACAGCACACGAGTATTTACAGCATACCTTTCCAACGTTAAAGCTAAGACCACCTTTGTTTTACAGCTGGGATATTGGAATCCGCTTTGAACTAGGCGTGAACTATGATTATCATTACGTTTATGAAAATTGCCCCTACTTACAGGGGGTTTATACGCGAGCGATTGCCTTATTTAAGGCTTCACATTCACCTAATGATGACATTTTTATCGTAGTGGATGTAAACGATTTTGGAGACAGTCGGGCCTTTAAGCGTAAATTGAACGCCTTTTCCAAGTATGTGAAGAACAAATCACTTTTGTATAAGCTTAGGCAAAATACCATTCCTTATGTTTTTCCAGAAGACGATGAGAATGAAGTCTATCGAACGCATCGGTTCTTCTTGAAGTGTAAGACATCGGACTTTGCCTATGTTCCCATGCTAAAAGCAATCTGCCGTCAGGATATGGGATTAAAACCACGTATTTTTCATCGCGTCTACTTTATCAATACGAGCAAACATACCATCTTTCACATCTATGACGATCGAGGCTGTGATTTATTAGCCACTTCTCCTGAAACAATCAGAGGGATATATGACAGCTATCCTCATTGGATATTAGATTATGACAGAGCCAAGATCGATCAGGTATTTTTGTAAATGGAATCAGTTACGGCAACACATTTCCGGCAGAGCGATAGATGTCATACCACTCTTCTCGCGTCAAACGAATATGGGTCGCTTTCACGCACTCTTTCATTCGGTCGATATTCGTCGTGCCAATGACAGGTTGCATGTTCGCCGGGTGCCGTAGTAACCAAGCGATGGCGATTGTTGTGTTGGATACTTCATATTTAGCTGCCATTTCATCGATTTTTTTGTTCAACTCAGGAAATTTCTCGTTCCCAAGGAAAGATCCTTCGAAAAATCCATACTGGAACGGCGACCAAGGCTGAATCGTAATATCATGCAGCCTGCAAAAGTCGAGTACACTGCCATCGCGGTTTACAGCCGAGTTGTTCTCCATATTGACGTTGAAGCCTTGCGAAATCATCGTTGCGTTCATCATGCTGAGCTGCAACTGGTTAGCGACGATTGGTTGCTTCACATACTTGTTTAACAGCTGGATCTGCATCGGATTTTGATTGGAGACGCCAAAGTGGCGTACTTTACCCGTGCTTTCCAGAAGATCGAACGCTTCCGCTACTTCTTCCGGCTCGACAAGAGTGTCTGGGCGATGCAACAGCAATACATCTAAATATTCCGTTTTTAGACGTTGTAGAATGCCATCCACAGCATTCAAAATATATTCTTTGGAAAAGTCGAACATGCCGGGCCGAATGCCACATTTCGATTGCAAAAGGATACGCTCACGAACGCTAGGGCTCATCTGAATCGCTTCTGCAAATACTTCCTCACATCTGCCCTTTCCATAAATATCTGCATGGTCGAAGAAATTCGCACCTTCTTCAAGCGCCGTTTGTACGAAGCGCTCCGCTTGCGGCTTGTCTAGTGACCCTATCCTCATGCACCCAATTGCGATGACTGGTACTTCTAACTTGCTCGTGCCGAGTGGTATGGTTCTCATGTCAAACCCCCGATTCTAATAAGTGGGTCGTGCGATAGAGCAAAGAGCCTTCCCCAATTACCTGGAAGGACTCTTGTTTGGTGTAACTTCCCTGTACACCCGTGATTCTTCTATTTTCGGTAGTAATATTTCGCCCATTCGTTGATGATTTGTTTTCTCGTCTTCGCCTTCACCTTAGGGACATCGCTTGTCTCCCAATCTCGAATAGCCTCTCGAAATGACTTGTAAAACCAGAAATCATTAATAATCCATGAGCAAAAAATTTTTCGATACATGCGTCCCGCATGAATGCCAGAGCTGTATCTTCTTACAGCCTTACTTGCTAACCGTTTTGCAAACTTTTTACTTGGTCCAGTCTTGTCCTTTACAACCGGGAACTTCTTATAACTTTTACTCATCACTAACCTCCTTTTTGGGAAGTTAATGACCGTAATTCATCTCCTTCATCGCACACCCTCCTTCGGGTTTATCTACATGAAAATACTCATGAACCACTTAAAAGTTTCGCTTGTTCCATGAAAATAAAGTTTTAGACTAGAAAATAAAGTACTAGACTGATGGTAAATTATTCAACTAATGGGCAAGGCATCTCCATTGTTCATGCAAGTAAACTTACAAAAAAAGGGATTGTTAAATTGTTTGTGGAAATTCACCTAATGAATAATATCTGGAGGAGATAAAATGAGTGACATGGTAATAAATGAAACGAGTCAAAAACTCGACATAGGCGGAGTTAAACTATGTTTTAAATATTATGGTGAAATAAGTGATTTTCCAACGGTGGTTTTTGATTCTGGTTATGGGTGCACATTAAACTACTGGAGTTCCATTAGTACTGAAATTTCAAACCAAACAAGGATGTTCATTTATGATAGAGCAGGTATAGGTGAAAGTGAAAGTGATGAGAGACCTCGACATAGTCAGCAAATCATTGAGAATCTTAGAAGCTTGCTTCAGAAAGCAAACGTGTCCCCCCCTTATGTTTTGGTCGGGCACTCTTTTGGGGGATTGAATGTTCGACTATATGCAAGTACATATCCAGAAGAAGTTGCCGGGGTGATTTTATTAGATCCATCTCATGAAGATCAAAATAGAATCATGGTTCCTTTATTTTCGGAAGAAGTTCAGACAGAGTACTATAGTCAGTTTGTTCTTGAAGGCTCTATTCAAGAAATTGAAGAAAGCTTTGATCAAGCTCGAAAATCTAAATCACTTGGTAACAAGCCGCTCATTGTCGTATCAGGTACATTACAACCTCATCATAATCCTGAATCTATGTCTGCTTGGATCGCATTACATAAAGAGCTTACTAAATTATCAACCCGTAGTAAGCATATAATTGTTGAAAATGCCGGTCATGCAATTCATATTGATCAGCCAAATGTTGTAGTCGATATCGTTAAAGACATGCTACTTTTATGTAAAGCTCAAAGTAATTGAGGTCATTCGTTCATCAGTGTTTTCTTTGATCGGATCAGTCTAAAACTTATTTGAACAAACAAGAAAAGAAAAGCCTTTGTAAGCAAAGGCTTTTCTACCATTTCGTATGGAGCGGGTGATGGGAATCGAACCCACGCCGCAGGCTTGGGAAGCCGGAGTTCTACCATTGAACTACACCCGCATGATGTTATCGCATTCATTCCAACTGCTTCCAATTATATAACTGTCTGAATTGTTTGTCTAGTACATCCAATCGAATGGAACCGTGCCACTCATGTAAGAAAAGACCGCCGGGTATCATCCCCGTACGGTCTTCTCTGCATGCTTTGCCATCAGGCATGCGCAAGTGTTTGCTCCGAAATAATTCGCCCACTCTCCATTTTCACTACCTGATCAGCAAGATGGAAGTAGCGATCGTCGTGTGTGATCGCAATTACACATTTGCCCTGTCTTTTCATTTCTGGCAGCAAGGATTCGTAAAAGAATTGACGATATTCTGGATCTTGGTCAGCAGCCCACTCGTCAAAGAGGAAAATCGGCCGATCTCTGACCAGACTGAGCATTAAGGCAAGACGCTTACGCTGCCCAGTAGACAGCTTCGTCGTGCTAAACGTTCCCGTTTCATCCACTTCTACTTTGTCAGCGATGCGAAGCACCTCTAAATGTTTGCTCACTTCTTCTTGCTTTGCTTGGTAATCGATTCCATACATCTTCTCAAACAGATAGAAATCACTGAAAATCGCGGAGAAGAATTCGCAGCGTTGATCAGCATTCACTTTTTGGCCGTTCATGAAAAACTCGCCCTCATCTTGCTCATACAATCCGGTAATCAGCTTGGCAAACGTTGACTTCCCGCTACCGTTCCCACCAACAATGAAGACGATTTCCCCTTTTTGGCAGGAGAAGTCCAGCGGCCCTACGGAAAACTCTTCGCCCTCTTTGTTTTTGTATCGGAAACGCACCTGTTCAGTTGAAAATGTCTCAAAGTCTTGCGTGTTCCGCTCAGCCAAGCTTTCCTCTTCTCTTCTCGTCTCCACTGATAACGAATCAAGCAGCGCATTCAATCTCTGCCAGCTGATCTTGATCCGAATCAGCTCCGGTACCGCATTCAAAATACCGTGAACGGGCCCTGTCATATACAGGAAGACAAACACATAACTAATCAGCATTTCTTTTTGCAGGGAAGGGAAGAGAACCGGGAATAAAAAGGCAACCGTACCGATTACCACGACGAATAGCAATTCCCCAATCAAATACACGTTCACAAATTTAAATTGGCCCGCTGATTTCTTATGTCGATAGTCAGAGCAGCTTCTTTCCATGTCTTCTTCGAATTCTTTTCGTTGCGCCTGCGTTAGATACAGCTCCTTGAAGCCCCCGATCATATCGGTAATATAGGAGAAAAACACATTTTGGATGTCTCTGGTTTCCTCCCATACTTTGTTTGCAAAGCGACCTGCCAGCGTATACAAGCCTACAGCCACAAAAATGACAGCCAGACAAAACAAAAATCCGTATAGATCCAGCGAGCCTAGATAAATGAAGCAAAACACGAGTGTAACCGCACTAGTTAGTGCCACAACGACACTATTGGCGAACGTACTAATCGTTTCCGTATCATTATTTAACCCCGCATATATTTCACCGTTATCAAGTGTCTCGTACTTTTGATAAGGGGTCCGAAAAATTTTGCGGATCAGTTCCATTCTTTTTTCGTATACGATTTCATTTGTGATCACAATCAATCGGCTACGCATCATTTTCTCCCCGACGATATACAACAAGATACCCAGGAGAAAATACAGGAAAATGGATGCATGAAACTTGTTTGTAGAAGTGAGCGCCAGATTGATCATAAAAATAATCAGCGCATTCCCAAATCCGCTGATCAGCCCCTGTATGACAATAGAGGTCATGGATGTTTCTTGCGATTTCGGGAACAAGCGGGTGAGTGTGATGTAGACATTAAACAGAACGAGTCCTGCCACCAATGCATACATAGCGTAAAAAATGGTGATGGGAAGCCAAACCTCGATGAACGACCATGGTAAGCCCATAAAAAAAACATCTGGCAAGTAGTATAAGGCGGCTGTCAAAACACTTCCCATGACAACAAATGCAACGAAGGATGCCAGACAGATTCGCCCCGCATTCGCGGCGAGTTTTCGTTCGCCTCGATAAGCTTGCACGAAAATCTGCACGATCGCCCCACCAAGTACCAACAAAAGGATACCAAGGATCACGAGAGAAATGCTTGCCATACGATCCGCTTGAAGATTGGTGTCAGACACGATTAAGGGAGCTTCTTTGCCTAGTACGAGATTGACGGCCCCCTCTGCGATAACAGATGCGTTCAACGAGTTGATATTGGTCAAAACGACGGCGCCCAGCTTTTCCTCTGGACGAAATACCATGTACGAAGAAAATGCAGGGTTATTGCCGCCATGCGAAATTTGCCCTCCACCATCCTGATAAATCATCCAGCCTGATGCATACGAAAAACCATCTCCAGCAGGAGCTACCGAACGATCAGGAAGATGGGAAGCACGCACCAGCTCAGGACGAAATGCAGATGCCTCCAACCCCAACTGAATCTGCAACCATCGTTCCATATCGTTTAAATTGGAAACGACATAACCGGCTGGCGTATTTCCACGATATTCCGGTGCATCATACACGCGTGGGGAAAATAGTTCGATTTTGTGCCCTCTTGCCATCTCTGCCACGGGTGCCTGTGCCTTCAAAAAGGTATGGGTTAGCCCCAATTTAGCAATGACTTGTTGCTGCACATACTGTTCATAGGACTGTCCGGTAACTTTCTCGACCACATAGCCCAGGATATCGTAGTTAATGGTGGCGTATTCATACTCGGTCCCCGGCTTGCGAACCAGTTCAGTATCATTGATCGCTCGCACGGTTTCTTCGATTGCATTCTCACTGGAAGAAATAGGGATGGAGCCAATGCTTTCAAAAGGAATCCCGCTGGTATGATACAGCAAATGCTTAATCAGGATCGGTTGCTGTTGTCCTTTATAGGTAACGCGAAACCACGGGATATAGCTCTGAACCGGATCGTCCAGCGAAAGTCGCTTTTGCTCGACAAGCTGGTGAACAGCTAGCGACGTAAAGGCTTTGGAGTTCGATCCGATTTCAAACAATGTGTCAGCAGTAACCCGCTCTTGCTTCTGGGTGTCAGAGAAACCAAACGATTGCTTGTAAATGGTTTTCCCCTCTTTGACAACCACAACAGCTGCACCCGGGATTTTTTCCGACTCCATGGTTTTATTGACTAGCTGTTCGATTGCCGTTGTGATTTCCGTATCCTGTCGAACGCTCGTTTCGGCGTACACGGACATACTGCCGGAAAGTACGAGAACCAGACATATCAGCAAGAATCCTAGTTTTCGTCTCGACTCATCTATGATCTTTTGCAGAATGATCCACTCCTTTTTAGGCACTGCGTCTGTGGGAAAGACCGCAACCAGTACGTGATGTAATTGGGATTGGATAGAAACCGTGGCGAATCAAACTCGCCACGGTTTCCTATTACGCATCGCACATATACACGGGTTTCGAGTAGAGGCGCAAGGTTTCTCTCCATTTTTTAACCAATCGCTCCCACTGTTCTAGCTCGATTTGCTCCTGTTTCAATAGGCTAATCGGGATACACAAGTTTAATAGACGCCCATCTATTTCAAAACGGGTAACACCCGCAGGCAAAACATGCCCTTCCGATACGATACGCTCCAATTCTGCCAGACTGATTGGCGGGAACCGTATCAAGGCGGCTCCTGTTTCCGGCCATTCGAGCATACCTGTGGGCAGACGATGCACCTGGTGGCTATAGTTGTAACTGTCCACTAATTGACGCCATAGCGTCATTCGCCACTCATCATCGTGCCGATTCTCATTTGGATACAGATAGAAGCGTTTCTTGTTCCCTATCTTCATTTCTGCCACAGGCGTTTCTCGTAAACGCTCTGTTTCCCATCGAAACACAGAATCTTGCTCCACTGATTGCAACCATGTAGCGACTGGCACAATATGATCCCACATATCCAAGTGAAAATCCTCATGCTCCACTACCTGTACGGGGATATGTTTGCACCCAAGCGCTTGAAGAGCAAAGGTCCGATGTGCACCATCAATGATCAAATACTGGCCGTTTTGCATGAGAATCGCCAGCGGAGGATGGCGCAAAATACCTTCCTCCTCAATGATCTGTCTGGTCTTGTGTAGTCGCTTGTATTCATGTGACTCGTGCAAACAAATTCGAGATGACTCTACCAGTTTTAGATTTGCCAGCACATCGTACAAAATGGTAACCTCCAGTTAGTCTTGCAAGTGAGTTCCGATCCCCTGCGAGAGTGCTTGTTTGTAATAGTAGCCAGCAATGGCGATATCAAAAATCGCCATCCCCATCGGATTAAACATGATGGGCTCATCTTGTGGAAAGTCTTTCATCTGGTCAAGGCAGACGATATCTGTGATGGATTTGGTATCTTCTTTTTGCAACCCTCTCTCTAGATGCATGATCTCGATGTCCGTGTTCTCACGGCAAACTTCGATCCAGTCGTCTACGATAATGGAGCGGGTATAGTCGAGAATTTTTGGTGTAAAATCGCGTAACGACACATTTAACAACAAGGAATGACGTTTTGGTTGCTTGTCAATAAAACCATGCGGTGATACTGTGCACGTAATGAACACATCTGCTTCGCAGTATGCTTCTTCCCACGTTTGCGCGATAACCGTTTTCTCTTTGATCTCAGCCGGAATATACTCCTGTTGGATACCCGCAATGTCATAGAGAACCACCTTGGCGATCTTCTCTCCTAATAAGGCCGTTACCATTTGCAGATGAAGTCTGCCAATCGGACCAAATCCGATAATTCCGACCGTTACATTTTGCAGGGGGCGTACTTGTTCGTAATGCTTGAGGAGAAGACCGGAAACAGAAGCAGTTCGAATGCCGCTGACCAGAGCCGTATTAATCGTTGCCACAGGCTTACCCGTTCTGGCTTCGTTCAGGATGGTAATCGAATGCGCGCGTTGGATACCCTCTTGGAGGTTTTTCGGGAAACTGGCAATCCACTTGATTCCCGCCATGTAGGTATCTCCGCCTACAAATGCTGGCATGGCAATAATGCGGTTTGACATGTCATGATATCGCAAATAAGGTTTAATCGGCTGCGCATAATCTTCCTTTTGTAAGGCATGCACAGCATGTTCAATTACATCAATGGTTTCCTTCCAATTCTTGCCGATCTTTTCGATATCACTCGTGTTTAGATATAACACCGTGCATCCCACCCTGCTTATCGTAGTAGATTTGATTAGACACTGCTTAATTGCCAACGAAAGAATGCTTTTGCTGGTGTAACCACTGAACCCATTCCTGGTTGTATACGGTATTGACATAGGGCATACCGCCGTCTGGGCATAAAAAGACAACATTTGGCTTGGCTACGTGCTTTTGATCTTTGAAATACTTTTCAATCGCCCAGTAGGAAGTCCCAGAAGATCCTCCAGCAAAAATGCCATGCTCAGCGTACAGCTGATAGCAAGCCTTGACTGTGTCCTCCTCCGAAACATGGACGACCTCATCAATAATCGCGCCCTTAAGTATGTCAGGCCGCATGCTCGATCCAATTCCCGGGATGTATCGTTTTTGCGGCTCTTGTCCAAAGATAACGGATCCTTCTGTATCGACAGCAATGATTTTGATGTCTGGAAAACGTTCCTTCAATCGCTGCGAAATTCCAGTAATCGTGCCCCCAGAGCTAACGCCGATAAAAGCATAGTCCAATGTCTCAAAGCTGTCTGCGATCTCGGCTCCCAGTCCGTAGTAATGGGCTCGAGCGCTATCCGGATTTCCGTACTGATTGGTCCAAAACGAGTTATTCGTCTCATTCAGCAGGCGATTGACCGTTTGGATGCGCGTTAGGAGAAATCCTCCTGTCTCGTCACGGTCCGTTACTTTTACGACCTCATGGGAAAATGCCCTGAGCAAGTTCTCGTAGACGGGATTGATGTTTGGATCGATGACTGGAATAAATTTAATTCCGAGTCGCTTGCACAAAGTCGCCAAAGCGATAGCAAAATTTCCCGAAGAAGATTCGATTACAGTAGTTTCCTGCGTGATCTCTCCTCTTTTGATCGCCTCCTGTAATATGTAAAAGGCCGGCCTCACTTTTACACTTCCCATGAGGTTGTTGTATTCCAGCTTGCAAAACAGATTGATGTGCTCATGCTCAAGTTTGTTTAAAGGCGTATTGCCAATCATGTGACTTATGGCCATCATTTTTGTTAGCATATTGAGCCCTCACTCCCGATTTTTCCCGTCTTCGTCCGATCGACTATATACATCTTGGCCCTTCGATCAGGCAGATTTTTCATCCATTTTTTGCTGGATGTAACCTGCCAACGTTTTCATATCTTGAAAGTTTTCCAGATGGAGCATGTCATCATCGAATTCAATGCCAAACTCCTTTTCAACCTTTACGACCGACTTGATAAAGGTCAAGGAATCAATGTACTCCGTAAGTTCTCCGCTTTCGTTCACGTACTCAGAAAACAACCGGAGGAGCGTCTCGTATACTTCGTTTTCCCTTTCCATAGGAGTCCCTCCAAGTGGTAGATGCTTACACAACAACGCCAACTCGTTCCAGTACTTCTCTTGTTTTAACGACCGCTTCATATTCCTGTGTTTGTATGCTGCTGATTTTTTGGAGAACGCGATGAACCATGTCACTGCGATTACTGTCAAAAGCCTTAAGAATCATATTGGTCGTAATTTTCCATTGATGCCCGATACT
Organism: Brevibacillus sp. HB1.2; assembly: GCF_013332495.1. NCBI lineage: Bacteria > Bacillati > Bacillota > Bacilli > Caryophanales > Paenibacillaceae > Brevibacillus > Brevibacillus sp. HB1.2. The sequence goes on from NZ_JABMIU010000007.1 coordinate 50,399, forward strand.
GCGATACTGCTCGGCAAGATCTGCAAAGTTTTCGTACTTCTCACTGATCGCCTGCAGGACATTGGCATACATCGCTCGTGTTTGGGCCATGCTGATCAAGCTGTGGTTAAGGATATCGAGATGATCGTCTGTAATCTCCACTCCGCTAGCGAGAAAAGCCTCTACGTCTTTGAGAAAAGGATCAAGCGATTTCAACCCAACCTCGACGTTGACATCGTCGGGTACATCCAACTCCCGCTTGATTTGACTTACTTCGCAACGACCCTCTAGTACGCTGAGATTGCTCCTGACTGCTTCTATCAACTGATCGGGCGTCGGATACAGGGAATCGGAAAGTACCAATTCAAATGAACGATTGTGGAGTGGATACCATTCACCTGTACCTGCATCCCGATAGGAAGAGTTACTAGCCTGTAAAAATTGCTCGATGGGCAACAGTCCTTTGTAGCGGTAGTAATCATCGACGATCAGAAGCTGGTTATCTTCTCTTCCTGTGACAATGATGCTATGCATTTCTGGCAGGTCCTGATAATAAGGGTTGTACGGGAGTTCTGCCATATTGCAGAGGACGATTGTCGGTACCTCCCGTTCCAAACGATCTTGTATATTTGCCAAAAATAGGTCGTCTTCTGGTTCAGCCCGTCCTTCTACGCGGATATTGTGAATCCACTTCAACTCATCGACTGTTCTCATGTATTGACCATTTATATCTCCATAAGGCGAATCCTGCGTTTTAAGATAGATGGCACCGCACTGCTTCCATGCTGTTTCCAAGGCGGAAAAGTTCAGGTATTTCAGAACTGTGTAGATAGAAGCACCGATGCAATCCAGGTTCGGATGCTTGCTCGGTTGAATCTCGGTGAGTGACATGAGCACTCTCCTTCCTGTCTATCGTAATGGTAAACACATGCGACTATCGGATATCCGAATCACGTTCTCGCAAGGCAAATACTTGTTGCAAAAATTGACTAGTGAGAGACCTCACCTTATCGACAGCAGCTTCCATATCGGATCGCTTCAACATTTTTTCTTTGTATAAGCTAAGAGCATAGCGGTTCACCACGTGATTGGATGCCTGCAAAATCTCCTCCGCCATTTCGCGTACAGACTGATCCGCCTGTGGTATGTACCAATCCACTAATGTTTCCATCCACAGTTCTTTCCCGCCTAATTGAACGTAGAGCTCGTTTAAATTGGCTTCATGAAAATAGTTGTCTGGCTGCTCCGTTAGTGACAGCAACAGCGTAAGCTCACGGCCAACTTGCTGTTTACTCTCAACCACTTTTAGTAAACACAGCAACTCCTGTTCCGCGCTGGTACGTAAGATTGCTTCGTCATCTGTAACGCGATCGAGCACCATGATCAGCCGGGATTGCGGCTCTAAATTCGCATAAATCTCCTCAAGCGTTTGATACGTGGTGGAAAATTTATCGTACTGGATTCGTTGAGCCTGCCCGCGAGTCAAATGATTGTGATTGATGATCGTATAAACCTGCTTGTCATGGTCATAGCCAGTGATAACGGTGAGATGATCGGTATGTTCCTTCTGGTATTGCGGCGTGTAAAAGGTGTAGTACTCGTCAAACGCAACCATTACGGGCTTGCCTTGATCCAACTGGTGAATGATCGACTCATGCAATTCATCCAGACGAGCGACAGGTACGAGTTTGACTCGATAACCAAATTTGTAAAGCATCTCCTCATCCGACAAATATCCCATAACCTCAGCATGCTCCCGATACGAATAGGGGTACCCCTCAGCATCAAGCTGATAGCCGCGCTTCAACCCGAGAAAAAGCTTAAAATACGGAATCAGATGGGCATCCTGCTCCTCCATTAATAAAGTGAGACCGCGATCATAACAATTCCATTGACGCCAGGATAAATGACTGACATCGGCATACGAGCTGCGTTTGATTTGCGTACCATGCAATGATTTTGTGTTTCGTTGTTGAACAGTTTGGACGGCAGTAGCAGCTGCCTCTGCTTTCGCAACCTGTTCAACTTCATGCCCAGCAGCATCAAGATAGGCAGCAAAATCGGAAATCGTCAAATGGGTAAGCAGGTCTTGTACTTCTACTTCTCGGTTCATCCGCTTTGAGATTTCGCTGATCATTCTAATCGCGATGATCGAGTCCCCGCCCAGCTCGTAAAAATTGTCATGGACGTCTACTTCTTCAAGCCCCAGAACATATCCCCAAATGTTAGCCAGCTCTTGCTCTAAAACGGTGAAGGTATCCTGTTTTCTCCCACGTACCACCACGTTTGGCAGCTTCGCTTCTCCAGATATTTGCGGTGCAACATTGTCTTTTTCTCTCCCGGCATCCTTGTCAAGAGAATGAAGGGAAGAGATGTCCAGCCAACAACGCTTACGCTCAAACGGATAAACAGGGAGGTGCACGCGGCGCGGCTTTTTAAACGTATACATGGCACTCCAGCGTACATCTGCCCCACTCACATACAATTCGCCGAGCTCTTTCAGATCAGATAACTCTTTGCTTTGCGCCAATAAAAGCTTTTGCAAAAGTGCATTAGATGCCTTATTCATCGCTTGTTGTTCTGCCTCAGTCAGTATCCCAGGCTCTCTATCCGCTTTTTCCTGCGAGATTACCTTGTGCCAGCCAAAGAAAATATCTGGTTCAGAAAGTGTTGTCCAGTCGCTCGCGCACAACTTAGAGATTTTTGCAAAAAAATCATCCATGTCCCTGCAAATCAGCAGCAAACGGTAGCCGTAGTGACTACGGCCCGTATTTGCCGTAAAGCTGAGACTTTCCAATGTCGGCAATTCCTCCACAGGCTTGCTGGTCCACTTCTGAAAGCGGAGCAACAGGTTGAGCAAGCTCTCCTTGCTTTTAGCGGATAAAGCGATTGCCTGAAACCCTTCGTCTTGCTTGAGAGGCTGAATGAATGGTGCTTCCTCTACTACGAGGTGCACATTCGTTCCACTCATCCCAAACGAACTGATTCCAGCCCGTCGCACGCTTTGCTCTGGTTCCCACTCTGTTAATGTGTCATGGATGTAAATGGGAGATTGTTCAAAAGGAATCATCCGATTCGCGCGCTGAAAGTGCAAATGCGGAGGTATCTGCTTTTGTTTCAGAGACAGGATCACCTTGAAAAGACCAGCCATACCTGCTACGTGGTCGGTGTGACCGATGTTCGTCTTTACCGAGCCGATCCCGCAAAATTGGCGACGGTTTGTGTAGGGGCGAAACGCTCTCTCCAACCCGTCCATCTCCATAGGATCACCCAGCTTAGTGCCTATGCTGTGCACCTCGATATAGGAAAGGGTTTCGGGGTCTATCTGCGCGTCTTTCCATGCCTGCTGAATCACTTCGGCTTGTGCCAATGAATTAGGCGCCGTAAGCCCGAAAGAATGACCGTCTTGATTGGCGGCGCTTCCCTTGATCACGGCATAAATCGAATCCCCGTCTGCAAGAGCCTTTGTCAACGGTTTTAGCAAAACGGCGCCAACGCCTTCACCGACACCCGTACCGTCTGAATCATTGTCAAAAGGGCGAGTACGCCCAGATTGCGATAATATTCCCAAATCATTGCTTCCATCTTGTAAAGACAGCAAGATGAGCTTGACACCGCCGGCCAGCGCCATCTCACATTCTCCTCGACGAATTGCTTGGCATGCCAGATGAACAGCCATCAACGATGAGGAGCAGGACGTATCCACAAGCATGCTCGGACCTTTGAGATCCAACAGGTAGGAGATGCGAGAAGCGATGACCGATTTCATATTGCCAATGATTGAGGTGGACAGCGCATCTGGTTCCAGCTCTCGAATCATTCGTCTATACTCTTCACCAAAATCACTGCTAAACCCCAGATATACACCTGTACGGCTACCAGCGAGCATCGTTCCACCATACCCCGCGTCCTCAATCGCCTCCCAGCATGTCAGCAAAAATAAGCGCTGGTTCGGGTCCATCTGGCTGGCTTCCTTCGGAGAAAGACCGAAGAATTGCGGATCGAATTTATCAATTTCATTCAGGTAGGCAGCTTCTCGAAATTGAATTTGTTCCATCGTCAAGCCTTTGGCGAGTAACAAAGGAATCAAATCGTTCTGGCGCTCTCTGGGCAGCTCTCGCACACAATCTTGACCAGCTTGCAACAGACGCCAAAAGTCTGCCGGGTTTTCTGCGCTTCCGAATCGGCAAGCAGCACCAATCACCGCAATATCGTGTGAATTGGGTTTGCTGTCTGTTGAATGAGCATCCGTCTGCTGTTTATTCAGTTTGACTCGGTTCAGTCCTAATGGCTTGCTCACTGCATTCTTCCTCCTTGGTTCCTCTGCTCACCTGGTTTGGCTTAGCTAGCTTGCCATTCGTTGCCGATCTCAGGAAATCGCTGTTGCAAGTCCGATTTGCTGGTCAGCTGATCAAAGCGCATGGCTTGTTCCGCGTCAGGAGCTTTTTTTGTTTGGAAGATCAAACGAAGCAGAGAAAAAGCTTCGCGTACATCTCCATAGCCCCCCTCTTTTTCTCCATGTTCCAGCTGTTGTCTCAGTTGTTGTAGCGCTTGATAGGGAGCGATCACCCCTTGCTGGTACGCTTCTTCATCAAGACCGCGATTTTTCGTGCAAACAGCAATCGCAATGCAAGAATCGACCAGTTGGGCAATTGCTGCTTGATTACGCGCTTTGGCATCCTGAAGCTCTTGCTGATAACGATTGATCTCCCCCTGCTTGTCAAAGGCAAAGGCGCGAAGGGGATATCCTTTGGCCAAATTTGTCAGTACATTTTTAGGGCCGAGCTCAATTACGGTATTCGCTCCCTGTTTTACCAAGTAATCCATCGTAGATTGCCAGCGAACAGGGCTGGTTGTCTGTGCTGTGAGCAAATCGACAAGTTGATCAGCATGGACATAGGGTTGTGCTGTTACATTGGAAATCACAGGCCATTTAGGATCGCAATACGTGTATCGCTTCAGTTCTTCATGTAATTGTTCAGCTGCTTGCACCATGAGTGGTGAATGGAAAGGCGCACTCACCTTGAGGCTGACTACGGAAGTCGATCCATGCTGCTTGCACGCTTCTTCTACTTGCCGCACCGCATGTGCATGTCCGGAGATGACGATTTGATCAGCGGAGTTATGGTTGGCGACCACGACGATCGCATCGTCACGAGAATGTTCCCGACAAATCTCCTCGACAAGTTGAACATTCAACCCAAAGATTGCTGACATCGCTCCGACACCCTGCGGTGTGGCCGCCTGCATGAACTGACCGCGGCGATAGACAAGGCGGACGGCATCTGCAAACTGGATGGCACCGGCACAAGTCAGGGCCGTAAACTCGCCCAGACTGTGTCCAGCCACCCACTTCGGTTCGATGTTCATTTCCTCTGAATAAACGCGGAAGGCTGCGACACTTGCCGTCAAGATTGCTGGCTGTGCATGCTCTGTTTTGGTCAGTTCTTGTACATCCCCTGCAAAACAAAGGGTTTGCAGGTTAAATCCAAGCGCATCACTTGCTTCTTCAAAGGTGCGAGCGGCAATGGGATGGGCCTCACATAATGCTTGGCCCATTCCAACATATTGCGAACCTTGTCCAGGGAATAAGAGTGCGATTTTGTCCATTTTTGATCACCCTTCTCTACGTCATGTATTCATTCACTAGCATCCTGAGCAATTGCTGGTAATCCTGAGTCATCTCCGTGACTTTTTCTGCGCGGAGGCAATCTGGGTCGAATGCACACATGATATCAATCACGTCTTTTCCTTCCTTGATCCAGAAAGTAAGCTCATGTTCACGGTGTGTGAATGATGTATCTGTAAACTCATTGACACTGCCGAAGAATGGAATAATGGTTCCGTCGTTGCGATCCGTCCGCAATTTTTTTAGCCACAACGAGGCTTCTCCCGTCATTTTCTCGATAAACTGTCGCTTCTGCTGCACCTGCTTGAATAGATCGAAGAAGGTATTGACCTCTGACATGTTCACCCGGAATGGATAGGCATTCATCTGCAGCTCCTTGGCGACAGCCACTTCCATATAAAGATCCTGCTGTCCCGTCAATTCAGCCATGAGGTATAGATACATCGAAAGCAGAACGTCTCTAACCTCAACAGCCTCCATTTGACTTACCTGCTGCACATTTTCAAACAGATCATCCGTAAGTGAGAATTGGACCCAGTTTGTGTCCGAATTCGCTTCTCCACTAGCCCAATACTGAGACGGCAACTCGATCAGCGAGACACGATCCAACTCCTTCAACCAATAAGTGGTCGTATCGGTTTCCTCTTGTTCATCTGCTACATCTAAAGCGGTGTTCTTCAAAAAGTTGGTTAGGCCAAACAGCGTAGGATGGGCGAACAAATCGGCAATTCGAACCCGTCCAGGGTAAAGCTGTTCAAGCTTGGCATGAACTTGCACCAGTAAAAGCGAATTACCGCCTATGTGGAAGAAGTTATCCTGCATACCGACCGTTTCACGCTTAAGCACTTCCCGCCAAATGTCAGCCATCTGTTCTTCCAGTCTGGTAGCAGGAGCTTGATATTCGGTGTGCTTGTCTTGAAGGGCATCAGGCTCTGGCAATGATTTGCGATCCAGTTTTCCGTTTGGTGTCAGCGGCCACACACTCATATGCGTATAGAAATGTGGAATCATGTAATCGGGTAAACTTTTGCTCAGCATAGCTCGCAATTCATCGCTGTCCAACGTTCGAGTTGCCATATAGTAAGCAGCCAGGTAAGGATCGCTAGCGGTATCTCGCACACTGACTACCGCTTCCGTAATATCCGGATGCTGGCAAAGGGCACTTTCAATCTCACCTAATTCGATGCGATAACCGCGTACTTTGCACTGAAAATCGGATCGTCCCACATATTCAATACGTCCATCCGGCAGCCATCTCGCGAGATCACCTGTTTTGTACATGCGTTGACCAGGTTTAAACGGATGAGGGATATAGCGCTCAGCCGTCAGTGTTGGCTGACCGAAGTAGCCTCTCGTTACCCCATCCCCTGCAATGTAAAGATCGCCAGTGATCTTCATCGGCTGCACTTGTAGATGCTCATCGAGGATGTAGACTTGTGTATTGGGCAAAGGTGCGCCAATCGTTACTTCCCCTACGTCGGTCAAGTCCTGCACCGTAGACCAAATCGTTGTTTCCGTCGGACCGTACAGATTGTAAAGTCTCGCCTTCGTCTGTGTGCGAAGCCGTTGGAACAAAGTCGCCGAAAGGGCTTCTCCTCCAAGCAGGATCGCTTTCAGGCAGTCAAGTGCGTGCAAGTTGCTCTTCTCTTCCAGCATGAGCTGTAAACGGGATGGAGTCAGTTGAAGGAAAGTGATTTCTTCCTGCAAAATCAACTCCTTGAGCACTTGCGGGTCTGCTTGTTGTTCTTCCGTTGCAATGACTACGGTCATCCCTTTCGCCAGCGGTACAATCGTTTCAAGCAGAAAAATATCAAACGAAATCGTTGTCACAGCCAGCATTTTGTCTGCGCTGGCAAAATCGATGTGTTCCCCGATCCCCGAGCAGAAGTTCATCAAATTGCCGTGCTCAACCATAACGCCTTTAGGCTTGCCTGTAGAACCCGATGTGTAAATGACATAGGCGAGATCGCCAGGTGTAGCCTGTAGCGGAAGATTGGAATCGTCTTCCCTCTCCAACCGAGAATCATTTACGTCCACTCGGACAACACTTCCCCACTGCTTCTCTGCCAGAGAATCGTGGGTTAAGACGAGGCGAGTCATGCTGTTTTCCAAAACATAGGAGATCCGTTCTTCTGGATAGTGCGGATCAATCGGAACAAACGCAGCCCCTGCTTTCAAGATCGCCAAGAGTCCGACCATCATTTCCACAGAGCGATTCGTCAAAAGGCCCACGCAAGTATCAGCAGTGACGCCGTGTTGCTTGATCAAACGAGCTACTTGGTTTGCCCGCTGATTTAATTCCGCATAAGTGACTTTCCCATCTCCGCATGTGACAGCTAACGCGTTCGGCTGTGTTGCCGCTACTTCTTCAAAGAGCTGGACGACTGTTTTTTCACGAGAGTATTCCAAACTCGTGTCATTCCACTGCTCTATCAGAAGTAAGCGTTCTTCTGCTGCCAGCATGGACATCTTGCCGATCAACTGTTCAGGATCTTCCACCATCTGCTCCAGAATCTTCTGGAAGTGTGTGGACATCGACGCGATCGTCTCTTTGCTAAACAGTTTGTTGCTGTATTCGATATCGACAATCAGGCGCTGTTCTCGCTCAATGATGTCAAAGGTCAGATCAAACTGCGCAGAGCGCTGTTCAAATGGATAAGGAGAGAGCGTCAACCCATTTGCACTCATGCTTCCCTTCGCATCGCCGGTATTTTGCAGAATGAACATCACATCAAACAGTGGGTTGCGCGCCGTATCTTTTGGCAGCGTCAGACGATCCACCAGCATTTCGAACGAATAATCGGCATGAGAGAGCGCCGCCAGTGCCCGTTCTTTTACTTCCTGAAGGAAATCTGTCACGGTTCGATCGCTTCGCGGGAAGTTTCTCATCGCCAGTGTGTTCAGAAAGACACCAACGATGTTTTCCAGGTCTGCATGATGACGGCCAGCCACTGGCGATCCAATGATAATGTCTTCTTCGCCAGCGTATTTCGACAGCATAATGGTGAGCGCTCCCAGTAGTGTCATGTACAAGGTTGAACCATTGTTTTTTGCCAGTGCCAGTATCTTCTCTGTCATCACTTGAGGAATCTCAAAGGTCAGGACATCCCCCTCAAAGCTCTGGACGGACGGTCGAGGGTGGTCCGTAGGCAGGTTAAGCACAGGAAGTTCTCCATCCAGCTCTTTTAACCAGAATTTCTCCTGAGCAGCCAATACCCCATTACCCAGCTGCTCTGTTTGCCACACGCTGTAGTCTTTATATTGAATCCGCAGCTCTGGCAACTCGAGTCCTTGATACAATTGGAAGAACTCGCGGATCAAAATGTTGATGGACACACCATCGGAAATAATGTGATGCATGTCGAACAGCAACAAGTGTTTGTTGACATCCATGCGAATGAGCATACCGCGTACAAGCGGCGCTTTTGACAAGTCGAATGGTTGAATAAATTGTTCGACCGTTCTCTTGGCCTCGTTCTCGTCGACTTCACTATACGCCAACGTAAAATCTACGCTCGGTTGAACCGTTTGCATCAAAACGCCATCCACGATGGAAAACGAGGTGCGCAGCGACTCATGACGCTGCACCAGCGAGACAAATGCATGTTCGAAGGCCATTCTGTCCAGCTCGCCTTCAAGCATCATAACTGTAGGGATGTTGTAGGCAACTGCCCCTTCCTGCATTTGTTCCAATACATAAATTCTCTGCTGAGACGATGTGGCGGGATAAGCTTCCCGATACTCTGCTACAGGAATCGCTGACACAGCTGTTTCTTCATTCGGAGCCAGTAACACAGCCAATTGACGGATTGTCGGAGTCTGAAACAGGTCGGTGATTGTCATCTCTTTTTGCAACTGCTTGGTGACACGGGAAACGATACCGATTGCCAAAAGCGAATCGCCACCCAGCCTGAAGAAGTCGTCGTCAATGCTCAATTCGGAGTAACCCAGCACATCGGACCAAATCTGACCCAAGTCTTGCTCCAACACCGTGTACTGATCGCCTTCCTCCCTGCCAGACAAAACAACACGGTTTTGTATGGTAACTGCGGATGGTACTTCGCGTTCCTTATGAGATTTCACGCTTGCAAAGATCGTGTCTCCGAGCTTTACTTTCAGCGACGGTGCCCATTCCTTCAGCACTTGCAAATCAAATTGTCCAATGATCAAATGCTCAGTTTGGCAAGACAGCGAAGCATCAAAGGCCTGTATCGCCCCATCCATTGGCATGTAACCGATAAAACCAGGACCTGTTATGCCTTCAAACGCATACCAGTTCAAAGCGATCGTTGGTTTTCCCGTTCGATTGCGAGCTGCACTATAGGCATCCAGGAAGCAGTTGGACGAGACATAGTCACTGCCTGTCGCTCCACCCCAAATTGAAGCAAGTGATGAGAAGATCACAAAGAAATCCAGATGCTCCGGTTCAGTTATTTGATCGAGGATGACTGTGCCCGCCATCTTCGCTTTCAAACCATTTTGAAAATGGGAAAACGACTTCGTCTGAATCGTCTCGAAGGTGATATGCGCCGCGGATTGGATAATACCGTTGATCGGTCCGTAGCGGGCGCGGACTTGCTCGGAAATATCCTCCATCTGCTGACGGTCGGACACGTCGGCTGCGTAGCAGACTACCTGCGCTCCCATTTCCTCTAGCTCAATCAGTTCTCTCAACTTTCGTGCCTCAGCAGCACTGCAGTCTGGATGCTGTAAACGCTCCTGCCACTCGTGGTTAGGTGGAAGTGGAGAACGATTAATCAGCACGAGCGTCACATTTTTTTGAACGGCTAGATGCTTACTAAATGCCAGTCCCAGTTTTCCGGTACCTCCGGCGATCAAGTAAACGCCATTTTCACGTATCTCTACAGGCCGTTTCGGAATTTGATCGATATCGCAGCGATTCATTTCTGGTACGATGCGATTTCCTCTATAGGCCACCAAAGTGTCATCCCGATTGCAACGAATTTCCGCTAGAAGCTGACCAGCCAACTGCGATGTTGAACGCCCCTCTGTTGCGAGATCCAGGCTAAAGCATTGCAGTTTTGGATTTTCCTGCGAGATAACCTTGGCAAGACCGAACAAGGGCGCCTTTTCTGGAAAAACAGGGCCGTTGTCATCTACTGCTTGTGCGTAGTTCGAAACGATCCGTAAATCTAGCACCTGCTTCAGATCCAGCTCAAGCAACGCTTGTGTTAAATGGAACAGACTGTAAACGCCAAGATGTTGCGCTGACTCCAGAGCTTCAAGCTCTCCGAGACCATTTGGCTGTTGGACGCCCGAGGTCAAGCTCCATAAGTGGATAATCCCAGTCAGCTTTTCCTTTTTGTCCCCGAGTCTCTCGAACACACGCCGCAGATCTTCTGGCTGGCTGGGGTCTAGGATAAACTCGTGGGAAGAAACGGAGGCAAAAGCTTCTCCACTGCGAAGTATGAACACTTCATGTCCTTCCGATGCCATCGCGTCAGCAAGAGTTTCTCCTACACCGCCTTCATCTTGAAACACTAACCAGATCCCTGAACGCTGGGACTGATGATTGGTTGTTAGCTCTTTCGTTTGCCAATTGATCTGGTAGAGCCACTCTCGATACTCTTGTGGCGTATACGCTGAGTGCCCGACCAATAACGCTGAATCAGACAGATCAAGCAGCGCTGTTGACGACGGATACATGGCAACCGATTGATAGTTCGTATCCCGAAGAGCCTTTTCCCAGCGTGAGGCATCCATCAGTCTGGATTGGTGTCGCAGATCGGTGTCTTCGTACTGCCACCAGTCTGCGGCAAGCCCCCCGATCACATTTGCCGTTGAACGATTTTTCACGAGCTCAATCGCAAACAGCACGCCCTGCTCTGCAAGCAACTGATGCAAAATCGATAAGGATGCCCGAACATCCTTCGTCCTGTGTATAGCATGATTAGCGATAATCACATCGTATGCGTGTAGATCGAATCCTTGTTCGGCTGGGGCCTTCTCCATGTTGAACAGGCGGAACTCCACAAATGGATACACTTCTTTGCACTCTTTTTCTGTCTCATCGAGAGTCCCTTGGACACTATCCGTAAACAGATAAGTGACTGCTTGATTTTCAATCTTCGGCAGCAAGAGGCGTGCAAGACTGCTTGAACCGCCTCCAACCTCCAGAATACGGACAGGACGGCTATACGAATGGATGTATTGGGCAATTGTTTCCACTGCCATAAGTCCAGAAGGGTTTTCAAGAGTAATGCGATCCGCATACAGCTTGAAAAAGTCAGAAGTATCGTCCGACATAAGTACGGTCTGCCCTGTCATGATGGTTGAGTAATGGGCAAAACACGTTTTTAACTGGGTGAACGTCTCACGCTCATTCGGATAACGATCTAGACAATCCTGATAAAACGTTTCCGCATCGAGACCCTCTGCTTGAGCAGCAAGTCGATATGTTCCTGCAACTTGTTCAACAAGGGACGCTTGAACGACGAGCCCAAGCATGAGTTGGAAGAGATGTTCATTCCTTCCATCAAACCTTACAGCTTCACGCAATTCTTCCAGCGTATACGTTTGACTCTGCTTGTGGAAAACGCCCAGTTGATTGAAGCATTCAAGCGATGACAAGCCGGAATAAAAAGTCTCATCCTCTTCTAAGCCTGTTTGCTTTTGGACATTCACCTGATTCAGTAAAGTTTCCCCAAACGTAAAGAAGGTGGAAGCAATTTTATGAACATCAGCAGTTGCGTTCTCATGTGCCGCCTCAGTTGCTACAGCAGCGGACTGCTCAATTGTTTCGCTTACAGATTGATCCGATTGCACCCAGTGGCGGGTTTTGGCAAAAGAATAGGTTGGCAAAGGTACTTTTTTCCATTTAACTGGACGGTAGAATTCATGCCAATTAATTGGCACCCCTCGCACGTACTGTTTCGCCATGTCTACTGGGTCAGAACTGTCTAATTGCATGCTGATCGGCAATGAACTTTCACCACGGGAATTCAATACCCCGTAGAACACCTGGTTCCCATCAACAAGCGGAGCACCGTCCTCCATCCGTTCTCCCACGCACAGGCGATGGATCTTCTGCAAAAGGTCCTCTTTGCTGTTGATGATAAAGGCAAGGCGATACCGATAGTGTCCGCGCCCAGTATTGGCAGTAGCGCACATATCAAGAAGGGGATGCTCAGAAGGCGCTGATAAAAATGCTTGGTATTTCTCGAGCAAATCCCATAGCGACTCACTTGTCTTGGCAGATAACGTAAATAGGTAATTACCAGATTCTGAAACGGCTGTCGCCTCGCGCTTAGGAGGCTCTTCCAAGATGACGTGGGCGTTTGTCCCGCTCAGGCCGAATGCACTTACGCCGGCTCTCCTCACAGGTTGGTCAGCCTCTACATCCCAAGCCTTTAGCACATCATTTATATAAACAGGCGAATCTATAAAAGGAATTAAGGTATTCGGACGTTTTACATGTAGCGTCGGCGGAATCTGACGATGCTTCATCATCAAAGCCGTCTTAATGATCCCAGCTACACCGGATGCCGCTATCGTGTGCCCGATATTGCTTTTGACTGAGCCTATTGCGCAAAATTGCTTACGTTTTGAAACTTTCTGAAAGGCATGCATGATCCCCTCAATCTCGACAGGGTCGCCTAATCTTGTACCGGTCCCATGTGCCTCAATGTAGGAGATGCTCTCCGGATTGATTCGCGCCCGCTCCCACGTTGTTCGCAGCAAAGCAGACTGGGAAATCGCATTGGGCGCTGTAATACTAGTAGAACGGCCATCACAATTGACCGCTGTGCTTTTGATCACGGCATGGATATAGTCGTTGTCCTTGACTGCTTGATCGTATGACTTCAAAAGAACAGCACCAAGACCTTCTCCCCATACTGTTCCATCAGCAAAGTCATCAAATGCTTTGGTTTTACGTTCTACAGAAACGATGCCAAAGTCAGTATCTTGTTGAATCGGAAACAGGGAAAGGTTCACTCCACCTACGAGAGCCATTCGACAATCGTTATTTCCAATGGCCTGACATGCTTGGTGCAGAGCGACCAAGGAGGAAGAGCAAGATGTATTAATCAGTTGGCTCGGACCTGACAGATTCAGCAAATAGGAAATTCGTGAAGCAATAATTGCTGCAACGTTGCCAGCCAGCGAGGACGAATCAACGTTTTTCAGCACACGCTGGTATTGTGATTCATTGTCACAATATCCCAGAAATACGCCTGTAGGAGAACCGCTGATCATCTTCTCGCTATACCCGGCATGTTCAAATGTTTCCCATGCCAACTCGAGAAACATCCGCTGATAAGGATCCATGGTTCGAGCCTCTGCAGGTGATATCTCGAAAAACGCATGATCAAATAAATCCACGTGATCGAGATACCCCATCCGCTCATACGTAAAATCTGTGTCGTTAAAAAATTCTCTCGCTACCCTCTCGACATCTGGACGCCTTGCAGCAGGGATATCACTGATTGAATCGTGCCCTTGTTGCAAATTGTTCCAGTATTCTTCGAGGCTGCTGGCTCCGGGAAAACGACAAGCCATACCGATGATCGCGATATCTTGGCGAGTGTTTACGTTGGCAGAGGACAGTTCTTTCAGCAAAGGAAGTGCTTCCTTCTCTTGCAGTCGATGAGCAGCCACTTGCTGCAAGATGTATTTTTTTAGCAAACTCATCCTATTTCCCCTTCCTTTTGTCGATCAGTTCGGCACCCTTGTCTACGGAGAGAACTCCCTCCTTGACCTCCCTCAGCAATTCCAAAAGGGATTCATCATCATCGCCTTGATCTTCCATTGATGAAAACTGATCCTGTTTTCTTTGTTCGAGAAAGTCCACAAACATAGCAATCGTATAGTAGGAAAACAAATGTGCGACGCTAATCTCGCTATCCACTTGTTTTACAATTTGCGCATGCATTTTGAGCAACAGCAGGGAATTCCCTCCCAGCTGGAAAAAGCTGTCGTGTACCCCCACTTTTTCGATTCCCAAGATTTCTTTCCAGATGGTAACCAGCTGTTCTTCGTTCTCATTTCGTGGGGCTACATAGTCAGCATCGGACGCCTGTTGTTCATCCACTTCTGGCAGTAGCTTGCGATTGATCTTGCCCCCTGCTGTCAACGGCATTTTTTCAATGCTGACAAAAAAGGAAGGAATCATGTGATCGGGAAGCCGTTCGCTGAGATAACCACGCAAGTCACTTGCGGTCAATTCCTGAGCATTCGGTACGTAGTAAGCGCACAATCGAGCCTTCTCTTCTTGAAATAGCACGGCACACTCTTTTACTAGCGGGTGGGACAATAGAACCTCATCAATCTCGCCAAGCTCAATTCGGTGCCCGCGTACTTTTACTTGATGATCGATGCGACCGCAGAACTTGATATTGCCATTCGGCAGATAACGCCCAAGGTCGCCTGTCCGGTAAAGCTTTTGATAACCAATTTCCGGATAAGGGTTGTCAACAAAGCTGGCTGCTGTTTTCTCAGGATCGTGCAAGTAACCGTGTCCCAAGCACAAGCCTGTTATATAAATCTCCCCTTGATGCCCCGCCGGAACTAGTTTGCGATTTGAATCCAGCAGCAGAATTTTCGTATTGGCTATCGGCTTTCCGATCGGTATCGGTCCCTGATGGGTATGGTCGATCTCAAAGTAGATGACACCAATAGACGTCTCCGTCGGACCGTACAGATTCGTAATACGAACGTGGGGAAACCGCTGAAGAAACAGATGCACGGTGTGAGCCGTAATTTCCTCTCCCCCCAAGATCAGGTGGCGAATCGAAGAAAGTGAATCGTGTATGTCCTGCCGTGTTTCCATTTGATCCACCAGCAGGTTGAAGACCGACGGCACAAAGTCCGTAATCGTAATCTGATAGGTTGAAATGGCGTGCAACACTTGATCGAGCGTCATCTCAAATTCAGGAATCGGCAATACTGTACGACCACCGTGCAAGAGCGGCCAGAAAAGTTGCCAGACCGAACTGTCGTAGTGATGGGGAGTCGTCTGGAAAATGGCGTCCTGTTCCGTACAACCGTAGTGTTCATCCATCCAGCGAAACCGATTGAAAATACCGATATGAGGAACGACAGCACCTTTTGGTTTGCCGGTGGAACCAGATGTATAGATCACATAAATCGGGTCGTCCACATCGACCTGGACATGTAAGTCCCCTTCTTCCCGGAATTCATCCGCATCGACGATTACAGCACGTGTCAATTGTACGAATGATGGGTCTTGACGTATTTCTGGCCCGATCAGCGTCACCGGACAATCCAATTCATCCAGTAGCTGCTTTTTCCGTTCGTTCGGACTCTGCACGTCTAGCGGGACAAATGCCGCACCTGTTTTCATCACGGCTAGCAGGGAAATGACCAAATTCAAGCTACGATTCATCAAGACCGGAACATAGCTCCCTTTTCCAATGCCGCTGTCCTTCAACATGTGTGCTAGGCAATTCGCTTTCCCATTAAGTTGAGCATAGGTAAGGGTTTTGTTGCCAAACACAGCTGCTGTTAGGTGAGGAGTACGCGCTGCCTGTTCTTCAATCAGTTGATGAATCAGCTTTGGAGCAGAATGAGGAACATCTGTTTGATTGCGGGTATACAACAGATCAGTCCGCTCTGCTTCTGTCAACATATCGATTGTGCGAACCAACCGCTTGGGATCGGCGACCACTTCACGAAGAATTTGTAGATAATGGCTGATCATGCGTTCGATGACAGCCTCTTGGAACTGCTCGCCCGCATACCGTACGCGACCTGTGATTCCATCTTCTGTTTGCTTCAATGCAAACACCACTTGCAGGGACAGGCCTTCCAAAGCAGCAATATCTTGCATGTTTTCTAGTACGAAAGCAGTATCTGTCAGTGTCATCAGATCGGTGTCGGATAGATCAAGCCATTGCATCATTTGCGAAAACGGATAGTTCTGATGCTCAATTGCCTCTTTGACCAGCTGCTTACCCTCTTTCGCCACTTCTGCAAAAGTAGCTTCTTGATGCATCCGTACACGCAGCGGCAGTACCCGATTCCAAGCATTAGGGGGAAGCGGATTCTGAAAGACGGGCGTGAGAATGATCATGTCGTCTGTCTGCTTATACCGATTCAGCATGATTTGAAACGTCGACAGAAGGAACAGGTAGAGCTTCATCGGATGATGATCGCAATGGGCCGCAACGGCAGCGTTCAAATCATCTGGAAATACAAAAGATATTTCTTTTGTCTCCTCCCCATCGCCCTCCTTCTCCGTCCCTTCGGTTGGAAGGAGGGAGAGCGTCCACTCCCCCTGTAGCTTCTCGCGCCAGTAGTGCTCCTCCCGGCTAAATTTTCGACTGGTTAGCAGAATGTTTTGCGAAATAGTAGTCTCCATATGCCCTCCCCCTCTTACTCACCGCTTGCTCTAAAATTCAAAATCCCAATCGACG
This sequence comes from Brevibacillus sp. HB1.2, assembly GCF_013332495.1. Classification (NCBI taxonomy): domain Bacteria; kingdom Bacillati; phylum Bacillota; class Bacilli; order Caryophanales; family Paenibacillaceae; genus Brevibacillus; species Brevibacillus sp. HB1.2. The sequence goes on from NZ_JABMIU010000007.1 coordinate 67,403, forward strand.
CCCTGTGCTTGAATGAGGGCTACCTCACGGGTCAATTCAAAGTCATGCAGGAGGCGCTCGGGATCTTCCATCACCTGCTGCAACAAGCTTTTGAAGTCATTCACAAACTGTTCCATCGTTTCTCTTCTAAACAGGTCACTGCGGTAATCCAGCTTACATGTAAGTCTGTCAAAAACAGGATAAGCCGACAAATGAAGGTCAAGCTTAGCCGTGTTGTTTTGCAGTGGATAGTTTTTGACGATCATGTCCTCAAGCTCCAGCTCCCCTTCCGGATTGTCCATGTTTTGCAGGACGAAGATCGTATCAAAAAGGGGCTGACGACCTGTATTTGGCTCAAGACCAAGAGTCTGGACAAATAGATCAATCGGGTAATCCGCTTGTTCAAAAGAGGCTAGCGTATGCTCACGGACCTCCGCAAGAAACTCGCGATACGTTTTCTCGCCTTTTGGATAATTGCGTAGGGGAATGGTGTTGATAAACATTCCGATTACTTCATCAAACTCTGCAAATTTACGCCCAGCTACTGGAGTTCCGACAACGACATCCTCTTGGCCGCTGTATTTGGCAAGCAACATGTTGTAAACCGACAACAGCACCATGTAAAGTGTCGCATGTTCCTGTGCTGCCAGGTCCTGCAACCGCTGCTTCTCCTCTGCAGATACCTCGAACTCAATCGTCTCACCAGGAAACGTAATAGATTCTGGCCTTTCGTAATCAGTCGGAATCGATAGAAGTGGAGCCGGGCTGGTAAACAAGTCTGCCCAATAGTCAGCTTGAAGCTCCCCTGACTCGAGTGCAGATTCTTGCCAAACAGCAAACTCTTTTTGCTGAACTTCCAATGCAGGAAGCGTCACGCCTGCATAGAGTCGAACAAAGTCCTCTACAAGAATGTCCATAGATACACCGTCTGAAACGATATGGTGCATGTCGAACAACAAGAGATGCTTTTCCGGTGCAATCCTGATTAGCCCTGCACGCAGCAAGGGCGCTTGACGCAAGTCGAATGGCCGTACAAACGTTGCCAGGTTGGCCTCCAACTGCTCTGCACTTGCTTCGCTCACTTCCAGACGGAAGACTAGCGAATCATGTACAATTTGAACCACTTGCCCATCTATATAATCAAACGAGGTACGAAGAGATTCATGGCGGTCAATCAATCCTTGAAAAGCATACTCTACCTTCTCACGGCTCAAATCACCCTCGATGAAGCGGGCAGCCGTAATGTGAAGACTTGTGTCAGCCGGATTCAACTGCTGAAGAATAAAGAACTTACGCTGGGCAGCCGTAACAGGATAGTACGATCTGGCTTCGACCGAGAATCGTCTTTTCATAATCGTCTTGTCTGCTCCATCAATCACTTTGCCAAGATCCTGAATAGTTGGGTGATTAAACATCGTTCGCAGTGGAAGCTGTACGCCAAACTGCTGTGCAACCTGCGTAGCCACGGCGTTGATTTTTAACGAGTGCCCCCCTAGAGCGAAGAAATTGTCCCGGGCGCTGATTGTATTTGGATCGAGCTGTAGCACATGTGCCCAGATGTGGGTGAGAGCTTTTTCCGTCTCGGTTGTAGCTGACACAAAAATAGATGTGTCTATCCGATCCTGTATGCCAGGCATCGGTAGAGCGCCTCTGTCCACTTTTCCGTTAGGGGTAAGTGGCAATACATTTTGTTTTACATAGTGCATCGGCACCATGTATTCCGGAAGCACAGTAAACAGATAATCACGCACATCTCGGGCGGAAAATTCCTTCAGGGGAACGACGTAGGCACATAAGTACTTTGCACCCGTGTCCTCTGAAAGTGCCAATACCACTGCATCCTTGACCGCAGGATGTCTGCGCATAACCTGTTCAATCTCACTCAATTCGATTCGGTAACCCCGAATCTTGACTTGATTGTCCATTCTCCCGAAGTACTCAATATATCCGTCCTCCGTGATCCGGCCTACATCACCCGTTCGGTAGAGGACATGATAGTCAGGGTCTTCTACCCAACTGGCATACGGATTTGCTAGAAAAACTTTTTGCGTCCGTTCCTCATCTTTGTAGTAGCCGTATCCAACTCCCGGACCGGCCACACCTATTTCACCTTTTACGCCACGCGGGCAGATACACTGATTTTGATCGAGTATGTAAATATGAGTGTTCTGGATCGGTATGCCGATGGGAACCACAATCTGCTGATCGCTCGGCATTTCCCTGATAATGTGGTGGGTAATATCATCGGATGCTTCTGTTGGCCCGTACATATTCACCAATGGAATTTCCGAATAGCAGGCAAACCAGCGCCGTACCAGAGGAGCAGGCAACTCCTCTCCTGTCACTGCCATCCACCGCAGATCAGGGAAGCTACGTTCGGAGTCGGACCATTCTTGAACGAGATCGAGCAGCACAGAGAGCAGAGATGGTACCACTTCCGCTACAGTGACGCGGTTGGAACGCAGTACGTTATGAAGGGCCTGCGTATCCATTACCGTCTCTGTATCGACCACTTGCACAGAGCCACCCACCAGCAAAACAGCCAGATATTGCCAAACAGAAATATCGAAGCAAAGGGAAGCCGTTTGTGCGACAAGATCATCCTCGCAGAGGGATAGATCGTTGATTTTAGCGAAAATGTGGTTAATCATTCCACGATGGTGCACCATAACGCCTTTCGGTTGTCCGGTCGTGCCCGAAGTGAAGATGATGTAAGCCAAGTCTGTTCCCGCACTCTCCCGATCGATGTCCTCTCCCGAAAGTGACTCTACTGATTCGTCGGATTGACCAAAGACATAGAGATACTTCAGCTCAGGTGAGGATGCTTGAATCGACTCCAGTCCATCTAGCAAGTCGGGCTGAGTTATCAACCCTGCAATCTCGCTCTTCTGCACAATGTACAAGATCCGATGCTGCGGATAGTCTGGGTCAATCGGTATGTAGGCTCCCCCCGCTTTGAACACCGCGAGTATCGCAACAAGCGTATCCACGTTGCGCTTCATATAGATACCGATTTTCGTGCCAGGTCGTAATCCTTGCTGGATAAAATGGCGCGCGAGTCGATTGGATCGCTCGTTTAATTCCTGATAGGTTAAGGTTGTTTTTCCGTCTGTCACCGCTTTGCGATGAGGAGTCTTTTTTACTTGCTCCTCAAAGAGGCGATCAAAGCTCTGATCGCGCGGAAAATCAACCCGGTTGTCGTTGAATGAAAGAACTAACTCCCGAACCTCTTCCTCAGATAAGCACGCTATCTCAGCGATCTTCTGATTCGGTTGCGTTACGATAACGTGATAGATACGGACTAAATGCTCCATCATCCGTTCCATCATAGGTAGTTGGTATCTTTGCCCCACGTAACGCACGAGTAATTCGAGCGAGTTTCCCTTTTTAGAAAAGAGGAATTGCAACTCGCTCGAAACCTGTTCCAGGCTGTCCTGATCATGAAGGACGTCCAATAAGCAAGTCGCCTCAAAAAACGGTGTGCTGTTCCCCTGCTGCGGTACTTGCAGTTCCTCGATCAACCGCAAGATTGGGTAGTTCTGATGTTCCACAGCGACCTTTAAGATCTGCCGAACTTCTTGTAGCAGCTCCTTGATGCTCCATTCCGGGAGTACCTGATGACGCAAGGGCAATACCTTGTTCAAAAACTCACCCGGCTCTGTTTGACGAAAGATAGCCGTTCCAACGCATATGTCCTGATGTCCCGTATATTTGGACAACAAGATGCCAAATCCACTCAGCAAAGCCATGAACAAACGCTGATCCGAGCCATTGCTCAAATGAATCAGTGCCTTGCTCAGCTCGTCCGGAAACACGATAGTCAGCTCACGAAGTTCAGACTGACGCTGAAACGAGGCCCGAGAGTCTGTTGGAAGGTCGAGTGAATGAAACTCTCGAGAGAGGTTCTCCATCCAATAGTCTTTTTCGCGATCAAACTGCCCACTGGCCAGCAAGATGTTTTGTGCAGTTATCGTTGTCAAGCCAATCCCTCTTTTCTGTCCGTCATGTATTTCTTAAAAAGCAAAGTCATCATCGTCCACTTGTCCCTGTGCTACTTGTACTACTCCATGACCGATCTGAAGTTGTCCGATGGTTCGGTTCGGGTGGGCTACCATTTGCTCCAGAAGAATGACAAAGTCTTGAGCTATCTTCTCGATTGTTCTTCTGTGATACAAGTTCGTGTTATATTGCCAGTGCATGCATATGTGATCCTCAGCCTTAACCACTTCCAAAGCCAAATCGAGCATGGCGGCTTTGCGTCTGAACTCGTACGGAGCAAACTCGATTTGATCGAGATGAACCTTTTGCTGCTCTGCTGCATGATGCAGGGTCAGCATGGCGTCAAACAACGGGTTCCTTGCTGGATCGCGAGACAATTGAATCTGGCTTACGAGTTGATCGAATGGATAGTCTCCATGCTCAAAACCGCTTAGCACGTTTTGGCGTACCTGCCCGATATACTCTTGGACGGTCAATTCTTTCTTGGGCCTGTTTCGCAAGGCCAAGGTGTTAACAAACATTCCGACAACAGGGGCAAACTCCGCACGTTGTCTACCATCCATGTCGCAGCCGATGACGATGTCTTCCTGATTGCTGTATTTGGATAACAAAACAGAATAGACGGCCAAAAGAAGCATGTACAGCGTCGTAGAACTCTGACGGGTGAACGAGTCGAGTTTTTCCAACCACTCTCCAGACAGCTCTGTCAGCAACTCGTCTCCATCAAATGTCATGGTTTGAGGGCGAGGATAATCGGTCGGGATTGTCAACGGTTGCGGCTGCACGGAAAATGCATCCAACCAGTAGGCTTCATGCTCAGCCCAACCAATCTCGGCAGCTTGTTCTGTCTGCCACCAAGCGAATTCCTTGGCCTGTACCGACAATTCCGGCAACACCTGTCCTTGGTAAAGGGTACAAAACTCCTCAAGCAAGATGGACTTCGAAATGCCATCTGAAATGATATGGTGCATGTCGAAAATCAACAGATGCTCCTCTGATGAAACCTCAATGACACCGATACGAAGCAAAGGGGCTTGCTTTAAATCGAATGGCCGGAAAAAGCGTTCGATTGTCTTTTCCACAGCTTCCTCGTCTGCTTTCCATGTCTCGATCTGTACAAACAGGTCACTGTGTACTTTTTGTTTCACCTGACCTTCCATTAAATGAAACGAGGTGCGCAGCGCCTCATGTCGTGCGAGGAGTTGATCCGCAACGTCTTGAAGACGCCCTGAATCAAGGGAACCGTTGATCCGCATAACTCCCGGTGTATGATAGCTGGTAGCATCTTCTTCCAACTGCCACAACAGGTACAGCCGCTCTTGTGCGCGCGTGACAGGGTAATATTCCTGATCAGAGAGCAAGACGATCGGTTTTTGCTCCATCTCTTGGAGATTGCCTGTGAGCCTTGTCGCCAAACCACGAATCGTTGGCGCATCAAACAGGTCGCGCATGGAAAGCTTCACTTGAAAGTCACTTTCAATCCGGGATAAAAGCTGAATGGCCTTCAGCGAATGTCCTCCCTGTCCGACAAAATGATCAAGTACACCAGGAGATGGAATCTGTAAAACATCCGACCACAACTCAGCCAGCATTTGTTCGATAGGATTTGCCGGAGGCACGTAATCACTACTGACGCCGGGCTTTACCGCAGGCAAAGCTTTACGATCGATCTTTCCATGCGGGGTAAGCGGCATCTCGGACAGTTCCATAAAGTAACTCGGGATCATATATCCGGGGAGCCACTCTAGCAGGTGCGTACGAAGCCCATCTGGCTGAACGCCATCCTTTTGCCCTACATAGTAGCAAGCCAGTTCGGTCATGCCCATTTGATCAGTTATAGCCAATACAGCTACCTGATTCACAGCAGGATGCTGAAGGACAGCGCGTTCCACTTCTTTCAGTTCCACACGATAGCCGCGCACTTGAACCTGATCGTCCATCCGCCCTAGATATTCAAATACGCCTGTTTCGCTGAGTAATCCTACATCTCCCGTACGGTAAAGGCGCTCGCCGGTAATGGGATGATTCGTAAAAGCTTTCTCGGTCAACTCAGGCTTACCCAAATATCCGTCGGTGATGCCAATGCCCCCGATACAAATCTCGCCCTTGACATCTGGGGGACAAATTTCCCCCGTCTGTCCAAGGATGAACATATGAGTATTGGCAATGGGAACACCAATAGGGATTCGGAGTGTTTCTTCAGCGGGCTGCTCTGTGCAAAGATAGACAGAGGCGTATATCGCTGATTCTGTCATCCCGTAAATATTGGCGATTCGCGCGATACGGAACAGACGATTCCATTCGCGAACCAGATTAGCCGTCAGTGCTTCTCCTCCATTAAAGACCCACTTCAAGTGGGGCAACGGATCTTGTTCATTACGAGAATGCACATGAGCCAGAAACACATTCATCATCGCTGGAACGAACTGGGTGACTGTAATGCGTTGCTCTTGCAGCCAGTCATACAACGCTCCCGGATCTTTCCCGTCTTCCTCTTTCAAAATAGACAGCTTTGATCCAACCATCAGCGGCCAAAACAATTCCCACACCGAGTCCGTAAAAGAAATCGAGGTTTTTTGGGCAACTACGTCTGTCTCGCTTAGCGGAAATGTCTCCTCTAGCCAAAACAACGTATTCAGGACCTGTTTGTGCGTAATCATGACGCCCTTCGGTGCACCGGTCGAACCAGATGTGTAGATGACGTAAGCAACATCATCCTCTGAACCTGCCGGGGCTATCGCCTCATCCTTTTGACCGCGAATATCGAGCGCTGTATAGACCTTGTATCCTTCGTGCTGGAAGGAAGTCTCGTCCAAACAAATGATCGTTTCGATGCTGTCAGGTAGGTCGGGTATGATCTCATCGAGATAAATAGATTCTGTTACAAGCACCTTGCAGCGACTATCCTGCAAAAGATACCGAATTCTAGCTCGGGGATAATGCGGATCAACCGGGACGTATCCCCCACCTGCTTGGAGGATTGCAAGAACTGCCGCTACCAAACGGGAGCTCCTGTCTGCGAGTATTCCTACGAGTTGCGAAGGAACTACACCCGCATCTTTTAGGATACGGGCTAGCTGGTTTGCTTCCGCGTGTAGTTCTGCGTATGTTCTTTCTCGATCCGCCTCTACCACAGCGACTCTATCAGGCGTTTTTTCCGCTTGCCGGGCGAACAGTTCAGCGATTGTTACTTTGTTGCGATACGGTTTGTCTGTCTGATTGACTCGGGTTAACAAGTTCGCTTCATCATCAGTGAGCAGGTTAAACTCGTTCAGATCCAGATCGAGCTGCATACGTCCATTCATTGCGACTCTTCCCCTTTTTAGGTGGTGGTGAAAAAATCTCGCAAACGATTAATTCCCTCGTTATACTTGGCGGCAGAGTATGAGAGGCGCAGTGTGTTCGGGATACCAAAGTCAGAACCCGGTACAGTTGCCACATGTGTAGCTTCGAAAATTTGCGTAGCCAACTCAAGCGAAGTGCTGATACCTTTTCTCTTCATAAATGCTTCGCAATCAAGCGTGAAGTAGAAGCTGCCTCTCGCTGGCAGAGCACGGACATCCGCTACATTTTGGAAAGCATCGATCGTGTAGTCCCGACGACCTTTGTACAATTGGACCAAATGATCAACCTCATGCTGGTAATCAAGCGCAGCCATTGCTCCGAACTGTACGACTGGGTCAGCTGTGAGCAGTGTGTGGTGCTGAATGACCGTCAGTGGCTGTACCAGCTCATCTGGTACGATCGCATATCCGACACGTCTGCTATACATCCGATATGCTTTGGAAAACGCATCGGTTGTGATGAACGTAGACTTGGTATTTTTCAGCTGCATCACGGATTCGCACTCGTCATCGAAGTAGGTATTCGCATAAATTTCGTCATTGATAATAGCCGCACGACCGTCTACGATGCTGTCGATCGTATACAATTCGTCTTTTGTAAGAATATTTCCCAACGGGTTTCCTGGCGTGTTGATCACGACCACTTTCGTCTTGTCTGTAAAATTCTCTTTAAACGACTCCACATCAAGTCTCAATGTATCCATATCAATTTTGTAGTAACGAACTTTCGCTCCGACTAGCAGCGCGCAGAAATGGTAAAGCGAGTAGTACGGAAGTGGCAACAACACTTCATCGCCCTCTTTAAGCAGGAGGTAGAACAGGTTACGGAAGAGTGTGCTGGTACCGACACTGATCACGAAATTCTCCGGTTTGATTGACACATCGTATTTTGTTTTATAGTGGGTCGCGAGCTTATCTTTCAGTTCTGGCAGCCCACCTGGATACACGAGCGAATATTTTTCAAAGCTGTTCAATGCCTGTTGCATGGAATTGATAATTTCGGGATGCAGCGGCATTTCTGACTTCCCAAGAGTCATGCGGATTGCTTCTCCACCGTTTCTCTCAAGCTCATTTGCCATCTGGTCCAGTACAAACATCAAAAAGCGCTCGTCGTGAAAATTAATAGAGGATCTGATTTCCATATTTTCCTACCCCTTTTACTTTATTTTGGATTTTTCTGCTAACATTTTTAGGATTTTCACATAGCGATCCGAAAGCGATTCAACATATGCCGTCTGAAGCATAGATGGATCATAGGTAAAAACGACATGGATACCTTCCGAAGTTTCCGCTACCTGAAGAACTAACGGACTTCCGGCCATTTCTGGCTCAACGGAATGTTTGACTTCCCGTTTCCAAACAGCTGACTGAGCTTTGAACGGAATCGTCTGGTTGACAAAAAGTGTCGGCCATTCCATATGCGTCGTCGCTTGCCAGTGCTCTGACGGATACAACGCGAGCGTTTGCATTCGGGCACGTACTTGCTTCGTTTGATCCAATAATTGTGAAAACGAACTGATCGTCTGCATATCGACGGTGAGTGGTACGATGTTGTCAAAGTTGCCTAGCGTTTGTTCCAGCACATCTTGCGTCCGATTCGTTGTCACTACCCCAAGTGTCAAACTCGGCAATTGGGTGACCTGTCGAAGCAACAGCAGATAGGAGGCAAGCAAGATATCTCCCAGCTCTTGATTGGAATGAGTAGCTACATGCAGCAAATCAGCGTGACCTATCGGGTCGATAGACTGCTCGACTTGTCGCGTCGCTACCCCACCCGCACCAAATGGTTGAGCAGAATGTGGATTTGCTACTGTCAACCACTCGTGACGCTGGGCCTCGAGATGCCCGTAATAAAGCATTTTTTTCTGCCAAACAGCGAATGCTTCGTAGCGAGGCTGTTCTTCCACAGTCGGCTCATGCCCTTCTGCAATCGCCTGATACAGAGCCTCCCATTCTTCCAGGAGAAGTCCGAGACCTCGCCAATCACTAAAGGAGCTGTGAAGACTTCCAATCAATCGATAGCGATCAGTAGCCAGCTTTATCAGTTCAAAACGAGCCAAACTTCCTGCTTTGTCCTTAAACGGCCTCTTTTGCTCGGCAGCCAATCGTTCTCGCAACCATATCGTTGCCTCTGCCTCGCTTTTCTTCTGTAAATCACATAGCGCAAGCGGAATCGGTTCGGAAAAGCCTTGGGGCGATAGCAGAGGAAAACGTCGCACAAGCGCTTGCCATGCTTGCTGCATATACGACAGTTCGATTCTGCTCCGAAGCTCGATGTCAAAACATCTGACAGCCACAATCCCATCTTCTTGTTCCTGCTTGAGCAAACGTTCCTGAACGAAGGAATAGATGGGCGTTGTTTCCGAATGAAACTCGCCTAGAATCGGCTTAGGTCTTTCAGCAGCTGATTTCCCGTCGGTTAAAAGTAGGTAGGGGGCATCTGTCAGTTGCAGAATACTTCCTGCCCGGTCTGCAAAAGAAACGGGAATGCCGCATGCTATCAAGGTGTCGATCCGTTCGATCAGGTTCGCTACCCGATCCTCGATTTGGTAAACGCCAGAACCACTTTTCATGAGCTCGCGTTGTTCTTGTGTGTGCTCCATTCGAGGCTCGACTAACTGGATGCTGCTCTCTCTCGCTTTGCCAAGTGTGATAATACTGGCTTGCGATTGCCGATCCAGATATTTCTCGTGAACACGGTAGCCCATAAACGTATAGAACGACAGTGCCTTTTCAGCATCTGATGTAAGTAACCGGACAGCAGATCGCTGATCGCTGCTTTGCCATTTGTCATGCGTCATGTTCTCGCTCTCTACAAGTTCAATCAAGCCAACTGATTCCAGAAAGAGAAAGGCAACGAGTCTATGATTGAAAAGTACCGCTGGCTTTGGAGCGCTGACCAAATCGTATTTGAAGCCAGAATCAACTAACATTTTCAAAAAATGATCAATATTGGAAATAGAAAAACATAGATGGTACGGACCCGTCCCCTTTTCTTCCAACAAACGAACACAAGGTGACGTTTCATCGACAGGCGCGATTAGCTCGATTGGCACACAGCCCGGTTTCATGCACATCGAGAGATACACGTTTTGTTCTGGATCATGCAGGGAATCGCTTGCATCAAATCCAAGAGTGCCATACATGATTTGAGCCGGACCCAGTTCTGGAACTGCAACTCCGACATGATGAAGGCGGTTCATCACGCCCTCTTTTTCTGTTTGGTGATATTCGATCTCAACATCATCCAATCGCTGTTTCGGATGCTTCAGAAGCGCTGTGAGTACACGCAAATAGTTGTCCGCGAAGCCTTCCATTGTCTCCGCTTTAAACAACTGGGTATCGTATTCCAGCACGCACCTGAATTGATCAGCAAGCGGTGTAATATCCAGCTTAAAGTCAAGCTTCGACGTCTTCGATTCATGCGGAACCTCTTCAAATTGCGCGTCGCCCACTGTAAACTGCACTTCTTGCTCCCGCTGGTTATGGAAGATCAGCATCGTATCAAACAATGGATTTTGCGTTTGCTGGATGCCTGCGGCGCTACGAGCAACGATCTCTTCAAACGGATACTCCTGATGTTCGTAGGCCAGTAGCAGACTGCGCTGAACCTCTTGTACAAAATCGGTATACACAAGATCGGCACGTGGACGATTACGTATCGGAAGGAAGTTGATAAAGACACCGACGATTCGCTCCAAATCGGGATGGTTTCGTCCAGCTACGAGTGAACCGACAACGAAATCTTCCTGAGACGTGTATTTCATCAACAACACGTAATAAGCTGACATCAAAACAGCATGGACAGTCACTTCGTTCTGCTTGGCAAATGCATGCAAATCACCGTACGTAGAATCAGTAAGGAAGAACGTATGGTGATCCCCCTGGAATGTCTTAACAGAAGGACGCGGGAAATCCAGCGGAAAAGACATGATAGGGACTCGGTCGCTGAAAGCATCCACCCAATATTTTTCCTGCTGATTCCACTGATCGCTCCCCCGCTTCTGCCACTGCCAGTCTGCGTAGTCCTTGTACTGAATTGGCAATGCAGGCAGCTCTTCACCCACATACAATCTAGCGAAGTCTTCCATTAACACATTCAGTGAAATGCCATCCAAAATAATATGATGAGAGTTGAACAGCAGATAATGCTGAGTGGCTGTGACCTCGACTAGGCAAACCTGAAGGAGAGGTGCTTTCGTCAAATCAAAAGATTGTCGGAAGTCTTCCATCAGTTCGTCCAATGTCTTGCCGTCGCTATGAATGGTTTTGATCTCAAATGGCACATTGTCGCTAATGTACTGATACACTTCTCCATCCTGTACCGCAAACGAAGTACGGAATGCTTCATGCCTTTGGATGATTTCCGTAAACACACTTCTCACTCGACTTACATCCAGATGACCGTTCACCGCGATTACACCCGACATGTTGTAACTGGTGCTTTCCCCTTCTATCCCATGCATCACGAAAATTCGTTTTTGTGAAGAAGAAGCCCTGTATCTCTCCGCTTTACTTACCCGATCAATCGGCGCGTAGGATATCGGCTGTCTACCCCTGATGCGGTCAGCTAATTGTCGAATGGTCGGGTTCTGGAATACATCCTTGATCGTGATGTCTGTTTTACTCTCTTTTTGCAATCTGGTCACGAGTTGAGCGGCCTTCAGCGAGTGGCCTCCTAGCGAGAAAAAATGATCGTGCACACTTATTTTTTCGACTGCCAAAAGTTCTCGCCATATTTGTGCCAATTGCTGCTCAAGTTCATCTGCCGGGGCCTCTTCCTTTCCCGTGCGATACTGCGTGTAATCCAGACGTTGCAAGGCAGTCTTGTCTACTTTTCCACTCTGCGTCCGAGGCAACGCATCAAGATGGACAAAAAAGGCAGGTAGCATGTAGTCAGGCAGATAAGTCAGCACTGCTTCTCGCAGAACGTGTTCCTCAATCGGATGCATCGCAACCAGACATGCAACCAAATAAGGATCACGTTTTGACTCCTGAATGGCCACTACCGCTGCTTCCCGGACACCAGGCTGACGGCGCAGGACAGCTTCAATTTCCTCCAACTCAACGCGGTTGCCACGAATCTTGATCTGAAAATCCTTACGACCAAAATATTGCAGATGCCCTTCATCCGTCCAGCAGGCCAAGTCTCCTGTACGATAAAGCCTGCCAAACGGGGTCAGGATATAGGACGCTTTGGTTCTTTCCTCATCAGCGATGTAACCTTCCGTTACTCCCATCCCGCCTACGTACATTTCCCCTATTACCCCTTTGGGCAACAGATGAAAATCTTGGTCCAGAAGAAAGACACGAACGTTGTAACTCGGATGTCCAATCGGAAGCGGGTTTTCAAAAGGCCCTTGTCGCGGTACACAATACCCAGATGCTGAGATACTATTTTCCGTTGGGCCATACAAGTTGTACATCTGCGCTTGAGGTAGCAAGGCTGCATGTCGCTCCACTAACGAAGAAGACAACATCTCTCCTGTACACAACACTTTTTGAATCGAATTCATCGAGCCATCAGTCACGTGGTCAAGCAAAGCGTGATACATCGTAGGGACGACGAGTATCACGTTTGCCTGTTGGCTCTCGATGGCAGCGGCGAGCTTTTGCGGAGACTTGTTTTCATGTCGCTGCAATAAGCAAAGGGTACCGCCGCTGATCAGTGTGCAGAATATCTCGACAACAGATGCGTCAAAAGTCAACGTGGCGATCTGCAACGTTCTCGTCTGCTCTCCGAACCCGACAAACTCAATGTGCCACCAAAGAGCGTTGATTAATTGATCATGCTTTACACGCACACCTTTTGGTGTACCTGTCGAACCAGAAGTAAAGATGGCATACGCAGTACTCGAAGGTACCGTTTTTCGCTGTGGTGTTTGAATTAACTCCTGCGCCCAGCATGTTGGTTCATCCAGACGAAACACCCTTGTTTGCAAGTCAGCGACGAGTTCCAGATAGCTACCCTCTGTCACAATCAGACTAGGCTGAATCTGGTTTACGATCTGTTCGATTCGCGCTTTCGGCAAGTCTGGATCAAGCGGGACATAGTAACACCCAGTTTTGAGGATAGCTAGCAGTGCAGTAATCATTTCAGGGGAACGATCACACATGATAACTATCGGTCGACCTGCATCTGTCACCTCCTTTTGCAGAGCCCAAGACAGGCGATTGGCTTGCTCTTGTAACTCCTTGTAGGTCACAGTCAGCTTTCCTTGTACAAGCGCAACTGCATCCGGTGTTTTTTCTGCCGCTTGATCAATCAACTCGTGCACGCAGTAGTTACTCGGAACTGGCACGACCTTCATCTGTTCCTCGATCATCTCGTGCCGCTCATGATCACTGAGCAAGGTAAGATCACGAATCTCTTGATCCGGATCAGCCGCAATCTGCTCGAGAAGGCTCAGATAATGAAGCGCCAGGCGTTCGATTTCCTTCGCTTGAAACTTCCATGCCTGGTAGTTGACATGGACTGTCCATTCATCACCTGGTGATACTTCCAGCACCATTGGATAATCGGTTGTTTCATGTGAAGTGATATTCTCCAGCTCGAAGTCAAGTTCCAATCCGGCCAGCGTCTTGTCGATCGGATAGTTTTGGAAAACGAACAAACTGTGCGCCAAAGGGGTTTGTGCGTCCATCTCTGAGCAGTTTTTCAACTCAACTGCTGGCACGTACAAATGCGGTGCCATCTGATGCTGTTCTTCCATCATGACACCTAGTAGATCTTTGACTGTTGTCGTTTCTGTCCGTTTGACTCGGAGCGGATACGTCTTGATGAAGAGGCCGACGATATCCTCTACTCCGGTGAGATGGGCAGGACGTCCGGCGTACGCCACTTCAAAAAGAGCATCCCGCGTATCGCTGTATTTTTGCAGCAAAATACCCCATGCGGCTTGCAACAGTGTGCTGATTGTCACACGGTAACGCTTGGATGTTTCCTCCAATGTCTCCGTTAGCGTTTGACTGAGCCGAAGATGATAAGAAGAATACCGCGGCTCTTCGTTACGATCCCGCATATAGGGAAGCGGTGTAGGAGAGCTAATTCCTTGTAAGGAATCTTTCCAATACGATAACGATTGTTCTTTCGATGCTTCTTTGAGGAAACGCAGATACTCCTTGTATTTCGCCTTCTGTTTGATCGCAGGGGACAGCCCCGAGCACAATTGTCCATATGCTGTAAATATCTCTCTTAGGAGAATGCCGGAACTCCATCCGTCCATGAGTATGTGATGAAATGACCATATGACTTCATAACGATACAACTCCATCCTTACTACTTGAATGCGAATGGTATTGCCCAACTCAAGCGTGAAGGGTGTTTGCTTGTCCTGTGACAACAAGACAGACAGTTTTCTTTCCCGCGCTCCAGATGGTAACTCGCACCAATCGAAATAAGGAATCTCCAATGTCTTTTGCTTGAGAATCAGCTGGACAGGGGCTTGAAGCCCCTCCCAGCGAAAAACCGTACGAAGCATTTCATTGGCCTCAAACGCCATCGTAACAGCCTGCATAAACAAATCCAGCTGAAACTTGCCACGAAGGGTTAGCCGATGCTGTTCGAAATACAAATTGGAATCCTTTTGGAGTCGGTAGTAAAACAGCATGCCCTCCTGCGTTGGACTTAACGGCAAAATGTCAGCTATATTGTTTTTGTCGATCTTGTTCATCACAATTTTTCTCTCCTGACTCCCTTACCGAACAGCTTCACTCGGCAGGTTTTCCACGATCTCCCCATCTGCATCCACGTACGGCAAACCATTGTGTTTGAACACATGGTCGAGACAATACATCTCTCCCTGCTTGTAGTCCAAAATCATCAGGTCTTCTGAACGGGTTGGGATTAATTCCTTCAACCGCTCTGGAAGATAGTCTGGTCCGACCGCTTGATGCCATTTCAAAACAATTTTTTCAGGACGCTCAGCTGTCGGATAAAAACCACAAATCTCTAATTTTCCAAAGTCGTGCGAAGTAAGGAGTACCCCTTTTTTCTCCAAGCCACCCAGATTGCGTTTGGACTCGGCCACATTCCGGAACGCCTCGTCCAGTGGAATGGCATACTGCTCGACTCCCCTGACTGGCATAAACACTGTCAAATAATACGAAATGATTCGATTATCGAGAAACTTCCGTTGCAAGTCGATCAAGGTTTCGACAGAATCGTTTACTCCGCGAATAATGGCAGGCTGTCCGCGAATCTGTACACCGACAGATAGCAGCGCTTGTGTTGCTTGGATCGAAACGTCGCTAATTTCCCCGGGATGGTTGAACTGGGAAATCACACTTACCTGCTTGCCGGGTGTCTGTCTAACTTGGTCAAAAAACGCAAGCAGCTCTCCATCAAGAAAACGAGCCGGATCATAGGCCAAAGCCTTGGTTGCAAAACGAACGAGTCGAATACTCTTTACACTTAAAAGAGTGCTAATCAGCTTGATTAAGTCAGAGCTTTTACGGAAGGAAGCTGGATCTCCGCCAGTAAAGAGGACATTATCGATGTACGGATGAGCTTCCAAATACTGCACTGCCCTTTCTGCTTTTTCCATAATATTGGTATATCCAATATCTTCATGGCGGATTTCGTTCACTTTATAGCAGAACTGGCAGTTGGCAATACAAAAGTCGTCGATGTGAAGCAACAATGTCTTTTTGTACTTGTGTTGCAGGAAAGCTGTTTCATCCTGACGGTACGACTTGTTGCCATACGGATCAAAGCGCCCTTTATAGGGTTTCTCTCCCGGTGGCGGAAGCACGATATTGATCATCTGGGTACGATAAGGCTCTGATTGACTCGCAATCAACTCGGCATAATAGCGAGTCACCTTAAATGGCATATAAGACTGCTCCAGTAATGCACCGCGTTCTTCCTTCTCTGCTTCTGTAAAGCCGACAATTGTTGCGAACTCCTCAAATCCTTTTTTTCCCATTAATACCTTAACACTCAATGTAATCCCTCCCTTTCATTCATAAACACTCGTCATCTTTGCTTTCTCGAACACTTGGTCAACCATGTGATTCGCTTGTTAACCAAACAGCAAATCCAGTTCTTTTTGTGTCAATTCCACATCTTCGAAATCCGATGGAGTAAATTCTGGGACGTCCTGTCGGCAGCAATGATCTATGAACTGCTCTAATTCATGGAAAAACAACTCGAGTAACTTCTCCATGGTCTCCTCGCGATACTTTCGCAAGCTGTACGTAACAGAAACCTGGAGTTCTCCTTGACGAATGAGAGCAGCCACGTCAAGCAGTGCTGTCAAATGATTACCCACTCCGGCATCAACAGCCAAGTTTCCTCCCATGAGAACCAGATCATCACTCAGTTGATTATCAACGGTTCCCAGATAATTGAATCGAACATGGGACTTTTCCTCTGCCGTGAGCAGATGAGGCTTTAGCCAACCAAACCCAAGCCCTCCCATCGGAATCTGACGCAATTTCTCCTTAACTGCTTTTAGGTGATCAGTCCGATTGGATGGATTCGTTTCGAAAAGAACAGGATACATGCTGGTAAACCATCCTACTGTTCTGGTTACGTTCATCGTATGAATAGCAGACTCACGCCCATGCGACTCCATTACCAGCAAGAGACGCTCCCTTTCAAACACATCACACAATGTCCGGGTAAGTGCTGCAACCAATAGGTCTTGGGGACCTGTGTTGAACATTCGGTTGGCCGTTGTCAACAGTCGCGACGTTATCTCGGCTGAAAGTGTGCGTGTAGATGTAGCGCTGTATTCTACCAAGTCTTCGCCAAAATCGTAATCCGTAGGAAGTTTGTCTTCCGGGATGGAAAACATGTCCCAAAATGCTTTTTCTTTGATTGCCTGATCCGACTGGTAAAAGGCGGCGACTTCCTTTATCCAAGCTTGCATCGAATGTGTTTTATCCGGCAAGACGATCGGCTCATTCCGTTTAAGACTGGACAAGGCACTCATCAAATCTTCCAGGAGAATCCTCCAGGAGACACCGTCCACAACCAGATGATGGGCCGTCAGAAACAATCGCTGAGGTCGATCGGGACCTAATTCAAAGAGACAACCGGTAAACAGCAAAGATTCTTCCAGCTTGAAGCTCACAGCGCAAGCTCCCATCGCCTCAAGCATTTTACTCTCCTGTTCTTCCTGCGGTAAGGAAGCAAGGTCGATGCAAGACACTGACACTCGGCTGGTAAGGTGGCTCTCATTGTAAAAGAGCTTCCCCTCTTTTGCAGAGTAATTGAGTCGCAAACAATCGTGATGGTTAACCAGTGCAGATAGACTCGCTTCAAACTCCTCCAGCGTTACTTTTTCTTTGCTTTCAAGGAGCAACGACTGGTTCCACTGATCAGCATTGCGGAACTGTTGGGACAGAAACCAAGAAACGATGGGAGATGACGGCAACTCGCCAATACACGGCTCTTGTGAGATCTGTTCCACTCCCCAGCTCCAGTCACTTCTCGCTTTTAGTTCTGTAATCGTGTCATAAATCAAGATATCTCTCACCGGAATCTTGATTCCTCGCTGATGCAATCGATAGGAAACCTGAATCGCCTTGATCGAATCCCCCCCTAGTTGGGAAAACGGGTCATGTAGACCAAATGGTGAACGACCAAGCACGTCCTCATACACTTCTACCAATAGCTTGTCAAACTCGTCACGAGGACTGGTTTCATCCTCCGCACCTTTTCGCTCCATGACAGGTTCGGGAAGCTGTTTCCGATCTACCTTGCCATTTGAGGTCAGCGGAAACTGTTCAAGCTGCACGATTTGCGACGGGATCATGTAGGCGGGCAATCGACTTGCCAGCTCTTCGCGGAGCTCTTTTTCCCGGAAAGATGCTTCCGTGATCAAATAAGCACAAAGGTACTTACGCCCCCACGTATCCATGCGATCGATCACCACTGCCTCACGCACAGAAGAATGACCAAGTAGCTGCTGTTCAATTTCACCCAATTCAATGCGGTAACCATGAATCTTCACCTGATAGTCAGCCCGTCCCAGATACTCCATGACTCCATTTGGTCGATAGCGGACCAGATCGCCCGTCTTGTACATCACTTTTCCTGGCGAAAACGGATCGGGTAGGAAACGCTCTTGCGTCAATTCCTCGCGGTTAAGATACCCCCGTGCCACACTATCTCCCGAGATGAAAAGCTCTCCTGTCGATCCGATCGGAATTGGCTTCCCATATGAATCCAAAATGTAGAGCTGCACGTTACTGATCGGATGTCCTATCGGTACAGATCCCTCGACATCGATCTCTGGATCGTATTGATAGATCATGCACCCGACTACTGTCTCGGTAGGGCCATACTCATTGAGAATTTCGATTTGTCCGTTCCATTTCGCATGAATCGCCTCAGCCAGACTCACCTTCAAGTCCTCACCGCCCACAATCACTCTCTTTACTGTAGTAGAAGGCAAAGCGATTTCTTGCAGCAAAAACAGATGGGCAGGTGTCAGCTTTACGACATGGGAGCGTCCATCGCTAAAGATGCGCGATAACACAAACTCTGAATCAGAGTTCGGATAGATAACCATCCGATTTCCCTTTACCAACGGGCAAAAAATGGACGTAATCGTCAAATCAAATGCCAGTGAGGAATAAAAAGCAAACGCTTCTTCAGGACAGGAGAGATAACGGTCTTTTGCCCACGAAATATAGTTGACTAACCCTCGATGAGAAACCATGACTCCCTTCGGATTGCCGGTAGAGCCTGAGGTATAAATAACATAGGCCAAATCCTCTGGCTGATTAACCGATTCCAGGATTGCCCCATCATTTAGATACAGGGACGAATCACCGAGCTCCAGGATTACTTTGGACCACGAAATAACCTCTGTTCGCGTGGTGTGTCGAAGCAACAGGTCCGCTCCAGAATCAGACAGCAGATATTCGATGCGCTGAGAAGGGAGTTGAGGGTCAATCGGAAGGTAAGCCCCGCCTGCTTTTAGCACGGCCAACAGCCCGATGATCATCTCTGGCGAATGATCTGCCAGAAGCGCAACAATAACGCCAGGGCCAACTCCACGGTTACGCAACGACTGAGCGAGTCGATTTACTTGATCATGCAGTTCCTGGAATGTCAGCATGCGCCCCTCTGACTCTAATGCAACTCCCTGTGGCGAGCGTTTAACTTGCTCTTCAAACAACTGGACAACCGTCTTCTCGCTGGAATAGGAAGCAGCTGTATCGTTCCACGTTTTGAGCTGTAGTGCCAACTCTTCGTCAGCAAGGAAGTTCAGATTGGACAGTGGTACTTCTGGATTCGCGATCATTTGATTGAGCAGCCTTACGAGATGATCCGCTATTCGATCAACATCATTTTCCGTGTACTCGGCGATTTTATAATCCATTTCCAGCGTCAATTGTTCATCTGTAGCCCATTCCCTGATAATTACTTGGAGCGAATACAACTGGTGACCGTTGTAAAACTCCTCATTCGTCACGGGATACCCACCAATGGTGAAGGGCAGCTGCGTGCTGTAATAATTTACACAAATCTGAAACAGGCTGTCATAGCCATGTTTCTTCAATTCCAATTCTTGAGCCAGCAAATCGTACGGATATTTCTGATGAAAAAAACAGGAAGTCAATTCCCTGTTGACATGTTTAACATAATCGAAGGCATCCATTTCCATCGGAACTGCCAGACGAAATGGCATAGTGCTGGTGAACATCCCGAATATTTTGCGCTCCACTTTGCCTGAGCGATTTAACAGCGGCGTACCAATCACGATCTCTTCTTGCCTCGTACAACGCTGAAGGTAAAGACTGACGAGAGCCACAAACAAGGAATTTAGCGAGCATTTCATCTGGTCTGCAAATTGGCGTATTCTTGTCGAATCTTCACGGTTGAATGCATAGACTTTACGCTTGCCCTCGGTCGTATCTGTTGCCTTTGCTAATGTCGTGATCACAGGCAAGCTCTGAAACTTGTCCCGCCAGTATCGCTTGTCCTTTTCAAATCTCTCAGACTGAGAATAGGCATGCTCCCTGTCGACAAAAGCTTGATAAGCGTGTTCATCTCCTACATGAACGGAACCGCCTGCTAACAACGTGTCATAATAGTGAGCAATTTGTTCTGTCATAATGGAGATGGACCAACCATCAGCAATCAAATGGTGAAACTTTACAAAATATCCCGCTTCTACGTCACTCAGTTGAATCAGACAAAAGTAGAATAGAGGCTCCTGTCCGATCGAAAATGGTTTTGCAAACAAAGCTTGCAGGAATTGTCTGCACCGATCAGGGGCATTCGGTTCTTGTCTGAAATCAAATACCTGCAATGGCTGCGGTTCGTACTCTCCAACAAACTGAAGGACTGTCTCTTCTTCCTGATAGTTGAGTCGCAAAGCATCGTTCTTTTGAATGAACAGGTGAATGGCCGCTTCAAGTACATCCAGTTTCACTTTTCCTTGAACCCGCACCATCCCCCCTAACGTATGGACAGGAAGCTGTGGATGTAATTTTTCCGTATACCAGATACGCTTTTGTGGATGACTTAAAGGATATCCGCCATTCCATTGCTTCTTATCCTGATGCAATGCATTTCCCCCTTTCGGAATTGTGCAGATGTAATCACAATTCGAATATGGCAAAAAATCTAATTGATTACAAATACTTCCATCCCAACTATATCGATGACTCTTCTATAGTGTCAAATGAATTTTCCATTAAATGTTATTTCAGAAAATTAGATGAATTCCATCTCTTTTTTCCTTTTTCTAGCGCTGCATAGAATGGAAAAAATTTTGTGCACGCTATTGATTTTGGCTGTCTTTTCACGTAGGATAAAATGTAATATATTGGCAAAAACACCCCCTGGAAGGATGAATGTGATTAGATGTCTGTGACACTTCGTGAAGTAACCCTGGAAAACTGGGAAGAGTGTATTGAACTGGAACCTACTCCTGAACAGAGTGAGTTTGTTGCCCCGAACCTCTACTCCATAGCCGAAGCAAAGTTTCAAACTACATTTGTCCCTCTGGCCATATACCATGAGGACACGATGGTTGGCTTTGTCATGTATGGGCTTGACCCTGACGATGGAAACTACTGGATTTACAGACTCTTAGTTGATGCCAACTATCAACGCCAAGGCTACGGACGTGCTGCGATTTCGCAAGTCATTGATATACTGAAAGCAAAAGACGATTGTCAAAAAATTGTCATTGGTTATGCTCCAGCCAATGTCGCAGCCGAAAACCTTTACGCTTCACTCGGATTTCAAAAAAATGGCATGGTTCTGTTTGGCGAGACGATTGCAGAATTGAACTTTTAAGCCAGCTATTTTCGTTCCCCGAAAATGAAACAGCGGCGACCTAAGACCTAAAAATCAAGTCTTAGACTCGCCGCTGTTTGAATTGTTTTTTCGTATATGAAAAAAGCACACCTTCCATGTGTCTGTAAACACCATGGTTAGTGTGCATTCGTTTTTAATGTGGTGCCGGTGAAGGGACTTGAACCCCCACGGTTTCCCTCACGATTTTGAGTCGCGCGCGTCTGCCATTCCGCCACACCGGCATGTGAAACTATGAAAAAATAGCACATCATCAATAGAAAATCAATGGTGGGGAGAGACGGATTCGAACCGCCGAACCCGGAGGGAGCAGATTTACAGTCTGCCGTGTTTAGCCACTTCACTATCTCCCCACAATATGTGCTGTCTTTCTTCTGCGTTTACTTTCTTCAACCAGAAGCGACATTTATTAATTTACCATGAACTTTGTTTGACGTCAATATATTTATTTGGATTGACTCTCTTTTTTCGCCAAAATCTCCTGTGCCCACTCGTGGAAGACGCGCAGTGCCTCGTCTACTTCTTGAAATATTGCTTCTTCCTCACAGGAGTATTCCGGGAAGTCAAGTATGCGGTTTTTACGAATCTTCACTTGCTCTTCTTCGCATTTTATCTCCAAGAAGTAGGGAACGGCTTCATCTATTCCATAGCTGTTTTCTAAAAACTCGTAGGTACGTACCCACTCCAGAATTCGAACTTCCGATGCCTTTAAACGAAGCACCTGCTCCAAGGACATAATGGTTTCATTCCCGTAGTAATACATGTTATTCAGCCCTTCTGCATGAAAATGGACGGAGCCGTGACTCCGCCCTGTTATTGATGTGATAGATTAGATCGAGGAAAGCAGCTCTCTCAGTTCTTTGACAATCACTTGCTGGTAGCCAGTGCCTTCTCCATACTGCTCGAGCATTTCGGCACGTGCCACTTTGATCTTGTCTTCATAATCTGGGGCGTTTCGATCCGGGTTTTGCTGTTTAAACGCCGTCATGACAGCTTGGACATGCTTCGGTCTCGGTCCCCATTTTGCCAGAACATGCCCGCCTGTGTCCGCAAAAATAACAACAGGGATCGCCCGACCGCCCATCGTGAGAAACTCATCCATGAGATCGAGGTGTTCTTCCATCACCATCATTTCCACGGGCATGTCTGTTTCTTTCAAAGCATGCAAGACGACTGGCAAGTTGCGAACGACGTCGCCACACCAGTCCGCAGCCAAAATCAAGCATCTGAGGTCATCACGATGCTGGAGCGAAGCAAAAAACGCACGGTCTTGTTCATCCGTCCATGAAAATGCATCCGACCAATTTTGGTATGTATCCTGATTCTTTGTCATGCTTTCCACAAACGCCTGTGGCTTGAGCCCCGTACGGAATTTATGTGCTACGTTTGCCCCCATCTTTTCTCCTCCTTTTGTATCGCTCGCCTATTCTTGGTTTTTATTTGCTGCTTCGTTTGCTTCCTTCTCTTGATTAGCCAGCTCCATCATTTTTTGCAACAAGATATGCTGTGGCATGTGCATGAGACGCTCCAAAGGTACCTGAAGAGCTTCCGACAGCTTGACAGCCGTCTCTGGTGATATTTGTAATGGACGCATGTCATTTTTGCCCCTTTCCCTTGCTTTTATCAGTCCCTTCAGTATAATACACAGCCGTTAAACCTGCCAGCATACAAGTCTGGTACTCGGAAGCCTTTAAATAACAAGCTAACATCATTGATTAAAATGACATTAGCTTGCTAGGCAGCAGATAAAATAGGAAGTTTACGAATCCACATAGATGAAAAAGTCGTTTATTTGGTCTGCATGCTTGCCTATTTGCCAAATAAGCATCCCCAGTATCACATATTTGAATAAGACCAGCCTTTTCCTGGCTCGAATTCTGGGGGCAGAGAAGGCCCAATCTTTTCTTGGTTACCTTATCAACCACATGGCTGTCATCCCCACCAGTTACACATCGTCATCAAGTACTTTGTGACATGTTGGCTCTACTGAACCACTTTTGACCCATTTACTCACCTCTCAACTCCTCATAAAAAAATGAAAAAAGAGCCACACGAAGGGGCTCTCTCTCTTAAACACTATATTCCGCACATGGAAAAGGACGAGCTATGGCTTTTGCTTAGTGAGGATGCATGGTACACCTAAGCCGATCGCTCCGGGCTGGGACATCTGTTCCAGATATGCCAACCCTCGTGCACATTGCTGCTTGCATACTTGACATGTATGGGACGTTACGATTTTCAGCTGTACTTGATTGGGGTGCTGTCGCGAATTCTTCTTTTTGATCTTTTTGCCCTTGGCCATCCGTTTTCCTCCCTTTGCCCTAGATCACTCCAGTCTATGAAGGAGAACAACCCCGCTCTTTAGGCAAACATACAAAATCAAGATATTCACTTGCAAAATGGGCCTTGTCATACGTGTCTACAAATAGAAAAAGCCGCCGGAGAATTCTCTCCAAGCGACTTATGAGCCTTCCCTATGGCTTTGGACTTAGCAACTGGCGCAGTTCTAGCTCCAGTGTAGGAGCATCAACCATTCCGATTATTTTCTTTCGTACAATTCCATCTGTGTCAATCAAGTACGTAGTTGGAAATGCCATCACCTTGTAACGGTTCGACACAGTACCAGCTACGTCCATTGGTATCGGAAATGTCAGCTTGTAGGTAGTGACAAAGGCCATAGCTGTTTCCGGGCTGTCATTGCTCGTGACGTTCACGCCATACAGATCAACCTGTCCACCGTATTTTTCGTAGACTTTTTGTAAATCCGGCGCCTCCAGCTTGCATGGTCCACACCAGGAAGCCCAAAAGTTCAAGACTACTGGTTTTGCCCTTTTTCCTTCTACCTTGTACGTCTGCTGGTCTAATCCTGTCAGTGTAAAATGAGGAGCCGCAAAGCCAACTTCCGGTTTTTGAACCTCTGCTACGATTGCGGCCGTTTCTTGAGGCTTTTCCCAAACAGCAAGTCCGACCCCCAATAATACGAGCACCGCGAGCAACAGCTTTTTCATTTTGTCACCTCTGCCCTACTGAGTTAGAATCCCGTAAAGCCTCCGTACATTTGAATAAGAACGCGTGTAATATCCGTCAGTTTATCTGTATACAGAAGAATACCAAACAAAATCATAATGGCTCCTCCGATTTTCATAAACAGGTCGGAATACTTCACAATCGCGTTCACCTTACTGATGAAGAACGTCATGACAAAAAATGGAATGGCGAATCCGAGCGTATACGCCAATGTGTAGGCCAAGGCGCTTGCAGGATTGGAAACACCCATGACGATAATGCCAGAAAGAATAGGTCCCACACAAGGTGTCCATCCAGCTGCATACGTCATTCCCACCAGTATGGACCCAGTATACCCCAATGGCCTCGATTTTAAATCGATTTTAAAAGAACGCATCATCCAATCCATTTTAAACACGCCAAGCATAACCAAACCAATGATAGCAAGCAAAATACCGCCCAGTTGACGAATCAAGTCCTGTTGGTCAGTGAACAAGCTTCCGATCCAAGATGTAGACAGCCCGAGCGCAACGAAAATGATCGAAAACCCGACTATGAAGAAAAAGGTATGCAAGAAGGCTTGCTTGCGAAAAACAGCTCTCCCTTTCTTCACTTCATCAACCGTAACCCCAGTTATGTAAGACAAAAAGGAAGGATAAAGCGGCAGGCAGCAAGGGGAAATAAAAGAGAGAAAACCTGCTGCAAAAGCCAAAAACACAGTAATATCGCCAGTCATATGTACCTCCGGTGGGTATTTTATCCACTATCTTCTCATTGTATCGAATCTTTTCCCCCTTCAAAAGTAGCAATGACACTTTGTCTTAAAACCGTGACAATTTACTTTACATAATATTCATTATGTCTTAAAACTCAGCACAAAACGTAACAATTGGATGGATAGATCTGGTCCACTTTAGAAAATAGATCAGATTTGTGACAAATGTGACATGTATCTTTCTCGGAAGACATGTAGATGATGAGCAGCATGCCCAAGGATAAAATAGACGAGTGCAGTTGCAGTTGTCTTGTCCTGAATAATCACGCCCGAACGACTCAACTCTTCTTCTGTAAGCCCTTTTACCAATGCTCGAGTAGAAGAGCGCACAGTCCGATACTCCTCGAGAAGATCAACAAGCGGTCGACGGTCAAAATTCGTACGACTGACGTACATGTCCTGATGCCTAGGCAAGGGGGTCTTATCTCCGCGGGAAGCACACAGCAAGCGATAGCACATGATTCGCTCTGTATCCATAATATGGCCGAGAACTTCCTTTCCACTCCATTTATCTTCCTGATAACGGAACATGCTCTGTTCCTCCCCGCAAGATCGAAAGCATGCAAGTATTTCTTCCTCCTGAGCGCAAAGCAACTCATTCAGATTCCCTTCAGGTGCGATTTTGATATAGGTTTCAAACTGCGCAGGATAATCACCAGACTGTGGTTTGCGGAAGTACAAAGGAATACACCCCCCTTTTGAAATAGTGAGACGAATACTTCCATTGTACACAAAAAAGAGGCGGATGTACTCCGCCCCTTCTCTGCTATTCTTTTTTTACTGAATAGTGACTTTGCCGCCATCTTGAAGCAGTGTTTGCCCTTTTACCACGATCTTATCGCCGGCAGACAAGCCTTTCAAAATTTCGATCGTATCACTAGAGGATTTCCCTGTAGTGACCTCGACTTGTTTTGCAATGTCACCTTCCAGCTTAAATACATACTGTTTACCATCGCGATCAAAGACCGCACCGCGCGTTACCACGATCGATTTTGCTCCACTTTCCCCAACCGTTGGGAAGGTTACATTCACTACCATATCGGACTTCAGCTCATTGGATGGGTTTGGAATCGTAATCTCCACTGGATATGCCTTGAGCTGCGTATCCATTACAGGACTCATCGCCGTTACTTTGGCATCAATCGTTTTTCCTGTCGATTGTACGTTTACTTTTACGGTAGTTCCTACTTTTATTTTTGTGATGTCTGCTTCTGACAGATTCGCTTTTACCAGAAGTGGATTCGTGTTAACGACAACTACAACCGGCTGCTGACCTGCCATTTGACCAACTGCGCCGCTTACGCTGGAAATATATCCATTGATCGGAGACGTCACAGTCGCATTCGCTAATTGCTCACGAGCATTTTGCAGACTTACTTGCGCTTGCTGTACAGAGGCTTCGGAAACTTGCACACTTGTTTTTTGTCCCGCAGATTGCACTCCCTGCTGCGCGTTATCATAAGAGGTCTGTGCCGTTGTCAGTTGAGAATTTGCCTGCTCCATCTGCTGAGCGGAAATCGCTCCTTGTGAAAAGAGCTGTTGCATCCGCTGCTGGTTTACTTTCGCATCCTGAAGTGCGGTTTCTGCCTGCTTCAGGCTATTTTTCGCTTGAACCAAGCCTTGATCAGAGCTGCTGCCTGCTTGGTTTAAGCTCGCTTTTGATACGTTGTAGGCTGCTTCTGCTTGTTTGACACTGTTCACCAGATCTTTTTCATCGAGCTTGAACAATACTTGACCTTTTGTCACGTATTGGCCCAGTTTCACTGGCAGGGAAGAAATTTTCCCACCCATTTTCGGGGAGACTTGCACTTCCTCACTCGGTGCCAGCTTTGCCGTGAGACCAGAATCGGATACCACTGTTCCCGTTGCAACAGTTTCAATCTGTACAGGGGTTGACGCTTCCACTGTTTCCGTAGGCGGCGTTTCCGCTTGCGGGCTGGAGCACCCTGCCACTAGCGAGATGGCCAGTAGTGCCAAAATGACGGGTTTTTTATTTAGTTTCATGTATGTCCCTCCTCTTCCCACAAACGTCTTACGATTCCAAAGCGGGATTGATTGTCTTTTGTTTCTTAGCAAGTTTCTTTTCGAGTTTCAACTTTTTCTTCAAGCGTCTCTTTTTCCCTAAATCATCAAACCAGGAAGCAACGACAGGAACCAGAACCAGTGTAATCAGTGTAGAGAATCCGAGACCGAAAATAACCGTCACGGCCATTGGTGCATTCGTCTCAGATCCGGCACCGCCAGAGAATGCGAGCGGTCCAATCGCCAGAATGGTGGTGAGTGTCGTCATCAAAATCGGACGAAGACGAATCGGTCCAGCATGCAGGATCGCATCATACAGCTCCATGCCTTTTGCACGCAATTGGTTCACGTAGTCGATCAATACAATCGCGTTGTTCACGACCAGACCGATCAACAAAATGTACCCGATCAAAACCCCAACGCTGATCGTTGTGCCTGTCGCCAATAGTCCAAGCAGAACGCCTGTAACGGTCGGTGGCACGGAGAACATGATGATAAATGGGGTGTAGAGCGATTCAAACTGCGCTGCCATTACCATATAGAGAAGCACAACTGACAGCACAATCGCGAGAGCAAGGCTAGTGAATGATTCCATCATTTCTTCACTTTGCCCGCCAAAATCGACTGTGTAGCCGTCCGGGAGATTCAGTTTCGAGATTTTCTCTTGCACTTCCCGTGTGACAGAGCTCAGGTCACGCCCTGCCAAATCACTCGTTACTTGAACTTCACGGCTGGAGTTGGCACGGTTAATCGAAACCGGCACGTCTACTTTACTGATAGTCGCAACTGAGGTCAGCGCGATCTGTGCTCCACCTGGAGCGGAAATACGCATATTGTTCAAGAAGTTTATATCTTCCTGAAACTCTTTCGGCAGCTTGAGGTTGACGTCAATCTCGTCATCACCTGTACGATAATACGTTACCGTTTGACCTTGGAAGGAAGTGCGAACACTGGAGAGAATTTGTCCAGTCGTCAAGCCGTACAAGCTCGCTTTCCCAGCATCGATCTTCACTTCCAGCTCTTGTCTTGATTCTTCCAAGCTGGTTGTTACGTTACTCGTACCAGCTACCTTCTCAATTTCACCTTTAATGATACCACTAATGTCTTTCAATACGGCCAGATCATCCCCGCTAACCTTCAGTTGGATTGGGGAACCCGTAGTCATACCAGATGGTGCGCTTACCTTGATTTCAGGTCCAGCAATATCTTTCAGCTTTTCCTGGAGATCCATTACAACTTCATTGGAGGAACGTGTGCGCTGGTCGAGATCTACCAGCATCAGGCTGATCGTTCCCTGATTGGATGACAAGGTGCTCGCTATCGGTGATGCATTGCTACCAACCGAAGTCGCAACAATTTTCTTCTCCGGAACCGTGTTGACAATTTCTTCTACTTGTCGGGTAACTTTTTCAGTTTCAGCCAGAACGGTACCATTTGGCATTTTGATGGAGACATTTACTTGACCTTGGTCCATGGCCGGGATAAATTCTGCCCCGATCAATGGAGTTAATGCGAGAGAGCCCACCATCATGACCACCGAAGAAATCATGACCGTTTTACGATGGCCCAATGACCATTTTAACAATCTTTGGTAGCCTTTTTCTACTTTGCTAAATCCAATGTTAAACCACGTAACAGGATTGATTCCACGATAGTTCTCATGATGTGTATGCGACGGAATTTTGTTCAAAATTCTCGAACTCAGCATCGGCACGAGCAAAATAGAGAATACAAGCGCCGCAATATGTGAGTAAACAACCGTCAATGCAAGTGGTCCAAACAACTCAGAGGCAATACCTTCTGTGAGGGCAATCGGCAAGAATACGCAAATTTGCGCCAAAGCCGAAGCCATAACTGCCGTTCCTACTTCTTTGGAACCATCCAAGGCGGCTTCCATCATGCCTTTTCCCTGTTCTCGATGGCGGAAAACATTCTCGAGCATAACAACTGCAAAGTCAATCAATGATCCTAATCCCAATGTCAAACCGGAGAGGGAAATCAGGTTGATCGTCTGTCCAGTCATGTACATCAGCAAGAACGTAGCAACGATCGATACTGGAAGAACGATGACCGCAATGACCATGGATCGCAAGCTACCCAAGAAGAAGAACAGCAAGATCATACCGATACCGCCACCCAACAGGGCATGTTCAGCGGTGGTGTAAACGGAATCCTTAATGTAGATGGATGTATCCAGAGTCGTAATGATTTCTACGCCTTCTGGCAGCTCGCTTTTGATTTTCTCCAGCTCAGCTTTTACGTCATCTGCTACCTCAATGGTATTTCCGCCTGAAGCTTTTGTCACTTTAATCCCCAAGCTAGGTGTTCCATTTACGTAACTCATTTGCGTTACATCTTGATGCGTGTCTTTTACTTCGGCAATATCGCTGAGCCTGATGGAGTTTCCACCGACAGAGATTGGTGTCAGCGCGATTTGTTCGACATCAGCAAACTCACCTTGTACACGGATGTTGAGCTTGGCGTCACCCTCGCGTACCGCTCCACCGGAACCTGACATGTTGCTGGTCTGGAGAGCTTGCTGAACTTGGTCAAGTGACAGTCCGTACGCCGCTAGTTTGGCTGGGTCGACTGTAACATCGATGATCCGGCTTTGTCCGCCGCTGATGGAAGCAGATGCAACCCCATCAATACGCTCCAGGCGTGATTGGATCATATCCTCTGCCATCTTTTTCAATTTGTTGATATCTTGCTCACCCGTCACCGCAAACTCAATGATCGGTGTACTGTTCGGGTCAATGCGCAGTACGCGTGGCGCTCTAGCTGAGTCAGGCAAAGAGCCACGAACCTGATCTACCTTCTCCCGCATGTCGAGAGTCGCCTGATCAAGGTCTGTCCCCCAGTTAAACATGAGGATAACCTGCGAAGCGCCTTCCATCGATACCGATTGTATACTATCTAAATCGGATACCGTTGCAAGTGCGTCTTCGATCGGCTTCGTTACCAGTTTTTCTACCTCACTCGGAGATCCGCCGTCAACGGATGTAACCACGACAGCAACCGGGAAGTTAAGATCCGGCATGAGATCAATCGACAAGCGAGGCAGTGAAACGAAACCAAAAATCATCATGGCCAGAGTCAACATAATCATGGTGACCGGGCGTTTAATCGATAGTTCAGAAAGATTCAATCCACTCACCTCTTCTTTATATATCTGCTAATTCTTTGTGAGTAATAGTTCGCATGACGAAATGAATAAGGTGAACCTCGTAGTAGCATTTCGTTTAACGAAATATCAAGGGATGAAACAAACCATTTTTAAACGGTTTGTGAATTTCCCCATTTCACATCTCGCTGTTGGTATACACGCTCTGTCAGTGACACCCACACAACTCGTCGATCTGATTGGTCTCGGAACCTGCGTACCAGTTTTTCCTGCTCCAACCGATTAATGAGACCGGAAGTTGTGCTGTATGAAAGACCGACAGTCTTACTTATGTCCCCCATCGTTTTTGGCCCATTTCCAAGCTGCTCCAGAATCAAGACCTGTTGCCAAGTTACATCGCTTGTATCCAGCTCTTGCTCAGAAATCGTGGTAAACAAAACACTGGCTTCTTGCAGGAGTTTTGCCAACTGAATCAGTTCTTTCATGAGAACCTCCCTTGCCATCCTTACTTAACCACTTCACACCCATAACTAATCGTTTATTTCCCAAAAATAATTCTACTGAAATGTATATGTAGTGAAGTCTACCCAGGGGTAGATTTCTGACAGGGATTTATCTATCTGGAGATAGACGACAACGCATGCTAGAATGAAGTTAAGTGATTATTCGGCAGAGAAAGAAGGACTTCTCATTGTTGAAGATAATGATGAAAGCCATACAAAAACGTTTACTAATCATGTGGTTTTCCATCTTAATTGTATTAGCTTTGCTTCCTGATTCATTTAAACGGGAAACTCCGTTGCAATTTTCTCTTACCATTGTACTATTTATTTGTTACCTTGTGGTATTTTGGACTTCCAAGAAAAAATGGAAGCCTTTCCAATTCGAGTTAGTGACAGTCGTGCTTGGAATTGTCTCGTTACTAAAATCCCTCATCTTGGGTGGAGAGGGCTTCGGCTTGATGCTCCCACTCGCTGTTTTTATCGGTTTTCACATTCATGGACGCCGTGCATTGGCTTATGCTACTTTTTTTGGTACGTGCAGTACGCTTTTTTTATATTTTGAAGAAAGCCTGAAATTCACGCACATCATCTCATATATCCTTACGTATGTGGGTTGCTATATCGGCGCACGTGGCTATCGGATTCAAACTGAAGCGTACGAAACCAACCAACAGCACCTGGAGCAGCTGCAAAAAGCACATACAGAGTTGCAAGAGGCGCACTTACAACTTCAAGAAGCAGCACTTCACTCCCTTCAAGTAGCGGTTCTGGAGGAACGAACGAGAATTGCCCGTGATATTCACGATGCATTGGGCCATAGTTTGACTTCACTCATTGTCCAGTTACATGCCTTGAAGTATATGTTGCAAGATGGACCTGACAACGCGCAAGAAGCCGTGCGTAACATGCTTGGTGTTGCCAAGCAAAGTCTGGAGGATATTCGCACGTCTGTCCATACATTGGCCCTGGATAAAACCTCCTTGGGGCTTACGCCTCTACGAGCTCTCTTATCGCAGGCTCAAAAGCATACAGGAATAAAAATGGAGTTGATATGCTCCGATCTGGACATTCCGCTCTCTCAAGAAATGACGATAACGTTTTATCGAATTTTGCAAGAAGCGATCACCAATTCACTACGTCATTCTGACGCAAAAGAAATTCTCGTCATCATTGAACAAAAGAAGGACATCCTTTTGTTGTCCATTCGAGACGATGGAAGCATCACGAGCGACCAAAAAATCAAACCTGGCTTTGGCCTAACTGGCATATCTGAACGAATTCAGTTATTGAACGGAACTCTCGCGTATCGCATTCGAGAGCCTCACGGATTCCAACTCGATTTCAGCTTTCCGATTCGCCAGACTGAACCTGAAAGGAGCATGCGAACATGACCGGTAAACAAAAAGAAGGAGCCATTCGCGTGGTCCTAGTAGATGACCAAACCATGATTCGCCAAGGGTTGGGTTATGTCATTCAAATGCAATCCGATATGGAAGTAATTGGGGAAGCTTCCGATGGCGTGGAAGCTGTTGAATTGATTGGCGCCCTCGCACCTGATGTCGTTTTGATGGATGTTCAGATGCCCAACAAATCTGGCATTGAGGCCACAAAAGAAATCATGCAGCAGCATCCTCGCACAAAGGTATTGATTCTTACCACCTTTGACAATCACAATTATGTGGTGGAAGGGATTCGTGCTGGAGCCGTCGGTTATATGCTAAAGGATGCCGACTCTCAGGAAATGCTTGACCTCATTCGCAGAGCCCATCAGGGAGAAGCCCTCTTCCACACCGTGACAGCTGCAAAAGCCCTTGCCGAAGCTCTGCTAGGTCAACGTGAGACACCTGATTCGACTACCTCTTCCCAATCAGTCTTACTAGATGAATTGACGGATCGAGAGCTAGATGTACTTCAACAGATCGCAGATGGCTATCGAAATGATCAGATTGCGCAAAACTTGTTTATATCAGAAGGCACTGTAAAAACACACGTGCATCGGATTTTGCAAAAAATGGGTGTCGAGGATCGTACCCAGGCAGTGGCCAAAGCTCTACGGCACAAAATCGTGAAATAAATCAGACAGTTCTAGGCAGGAGGACTAAGTGGAATCAAGTTTCCATCCTCCTGCTTTATGCTGATGGAAAACCCTCCGACCAGCTGTGCGCTGGACATCGCTTCAAATACAGCAGCAGCCGCTTTCTTCGTATCGATCACCCGGCAAATGACTGCCAACGTCCGCTCGCTGTCTTCCCCACCGTCGCTGTGGCCATTCCCTGTCTTTCCCAAGCATTCGTCTAACAGCTGTTCGATCAAATAGCGCATCTCAATCTCTGACTCACACAAATGGGGAAAGCGAATGATCATCGGATGGAAATCGTTCTCTTTCATGACCTGATATCCTTGTTCTTTCATCTCTTCTGCCCAGTTCTGCAAAACTTCGTCAGGCCTTCCCTCGATCTGCTCTGCTACTACAGCAAAATAGTCGCCAATTTCTCCGACATTTCCGTAATGAACGGTGTAAAGATGCTCCGTTTCCTCATACCAAACTTCCCAGTAGCTCCACCTCGTTTCGTTTCTTTTCAGCATCCGAATCACCGTTGTTCAACTCCGTTCAAATTGTAACCGTTTTGTAAATTATTCCACTGATCGACACGCCTTGACAACAACTTACAAAGAGATTGATTCGAAAGACTTGCAACTTTTTCGCGAATAGGACCATCTACTCAATCGAACATAAAAAAAGACGGATATCCGATCCGTCTACAGTCACAATCCTTTTTTGTTTTTTTAAGAAATGGAAAGAGGTAAACGAATCTCAAAACGAGCTCCTTTTAGTTTCGGAGAGTTTTCCGCATAGAGTTCGCCACCGTGATCCGCGATGATTCGTTGTGTCGTAGACAATCCTAACCCCGTTCCCTCTTGTTTGGTCGTATAAAAAGGAACGAATAAATTTTGGAGGCAAGAATCTGATAGACCGGGTCCGTTGTCTTCCACAACAATGATGACTTGATTGAGAGATGAGTACACTTTCACTTGAACGAGGTTGCCTTGGGTCATCAAAGCTTCAAGGGCATTTTTCAAGATGTTCAAGATGGCTTGCTTGATTCGCGAACGATGACCAAACACATGCCACTCGCCTTGTGCAATGTCCAGCTCTAGCTTGATTCCTCTTCGATTCGCTTCTGGCTCCAGTAAACGAATGACTCCATGTAACTCATCCATCACTAAGAAACGTTCCGATACGATTTTATCATCCCTGTACCGGGCCAAAACAAGGACATCGTTCAATAACCCATCAATGCGTTCAATTTCCGTTAAGATAACTGAAAAATAAGATTCACTACGATTTGCTTCCCCTTGCTCCCGCAACAACTGAATGAAGCCCTTGATGGCTGTCAGTGGATTCCGAATCTCATGCGCCATCCCAGCAGCCAGCTGCCCAACGGCTGCCAGTGCTTCTCGCTTGCTCAATTCTTCTTCGTACTTTTTGCTTTCCGTAACATTCCGAAGAACGGCGATCGCTCCCCACATCTCTCCACCGTAATAAATGGGGCTCGTACTCACTGTCGTCCATTTGCCTCTGTATTCCGCAACATAATGGCCGGACTGCCCGCGTTCAATTACCCACTGAACAAAACGCTCGCTTATATGCGGGCGGAGGGCATGATCAATGTTTTGACCAATGAGTTGATTCCGATCTACGCCAAATAAATGACAGACGGCGTAATTCGCTTCAATGACTCTTAACTGGCGATCGATCATCAAGACGGCAATATCGCTGGATTGCAGAACCAATTGAACAAGCTCCTGTTCAGCGAGCATTGTAACATCTTCTCCTTTGGCCGAAGTTGCAGGAGAAGTTTGTGTTTTTTCAACTGGAAATTGATGCGAATTTTTGTTAAAGACATCGTCCATTTGATGCAAAATGTAGTCCATCGATTGATAGAGACGAATCTGTCCTTGCAAAAGCTCTACTCGCTCCATTTCCGTCGTGGCAAGAGAAAATGAGTTGATATTCATTTCTTCCATAATAACGTCGCGACACTTGCGCAAAAATTGCTGTAAATACGTAAGATTCATTCCGAGTAACGAAAATTTATACGCAATTTCGCTCAATTCTCGTTCGAATGCATACGTGTCGATTACATTTACTACTTCAATCCATTTCGTGATTTGCTGAACAAACAAAGCCTCTGTATTTTCGCGGTCTTCTAGAAGCAAAGCAGAGTAATGATGATCTGAAAGAAAGGAAAACGTCTTGGCCACCGCCGCAGGGACCAAATGAGTAAGATACTTACTTATTCGATTTTTCAAAACACTCTGGCTCCTTTTCTCCGTGCTTCATTGAGGCTATTTTCCCAAGTATGTATAGGCTCTATTATGGACGTAAATGAGACAAGATGTAAAGCGGCTTGATGATATCCTCGTGCAGAGAATGACACCATCCAATCTGGTTCTCTTCTTATCCTTACAGACAAACAATCTCGGCTAGCATCCTATTATCGCGCGTTATCTATTACCTTTTTCGGACCCTTCACCTCCTGATCACGTTTGACTGAAACCGCTTTCCCAACATTTTCTATCATATCACGATCGAGCATAAAATGGTAAAGGATGTTTATTATTCAATTATCCAAAAAGCATTTGCCCCCGCAGAGACAAATGCTTTCGCTTTATGAATGGGATTTGACAGCGTAATTGCGCAAATCCGATTTTACCGGGCTATTTGGGTTGGTTCCTGTATGCGCGCGCTTGAAAGCATCGCTTTCTGTCCAATTTTTAAACGATTCCTCATCTGTCCATTTCGTAAAAACGATGTATTCGTCACCTTCCGTTGGTGCCAGGAAAAGGAACTCCAAAAAACCCGGAACCTCCTTCATCCGTTCTCCCCCATTACCAAATGCGCGTTCCAAATGGGATTGGTAATCTGCTGGTACAGTCAGTCTGTTCATGGATACATACATGATGGTCACACATCCTTTTCATTGGGTTCATCTACCAACTCCCATTATACTACTACTTTTGGTGAAAAACCTAATAACCGCAAACGCTATTCGCGCCTGCGGTTGATTTGTTGCTCGAGCATGATATCCATCAAGAGTGTATCTTGCAATGGATCTTTGGGGTCTAGCGTCAGAAGCGCAGCGACAGCGGCCATCGCGCATCGAACGGATTGGTAGGAATAAAAGGCATCTCGCTCCGATTCGCTGAACAAAGATAAATCCGATCGTTCTTGGGCCGGGTATGGGAAGTCAGTCTCGACACCAGCACGATCCAGAACAATGAGTGCCTGTTTAATCGCAATCAATGCCGCACTGACACTAATGCCGTATTCTTGGCGAAGATCCTCCCACACCTGAAATGCAGATTTCTCTACCCTTTCCTGATTGGGGCGCGTAATGATTCCTGTTTTACGCCCTTCTTTCAATAACCAATCCACAAAAATATCATTGCGTGGAGGAAAAGCGTATACTTGCAGCTTCATTTCCATTTCTGTCGGGTAATCCTTGGCAAAACGCGCGTGAGCCATTGACATTTCGTAGCGCCGCGATGGATGCCCAGGAACAGTGACAAATACCGTATCTTGTCGCACTGCTGCGATCTGCAGCTTAGTTCTTGCGGGTATCCTGCCTTGAGGTGCCTTTTCCCTGCGAATATTGCCAGGAATCAACTCTACTCCGAATTGATGGTACTCCAACGGTGAATCTATCCAGGGGATGGGCTCTCTCGACTGTATTTCGTATAGCCCGTTAAACGTCACCCATTCACCCGGGCGGCGCTGGCTGCGAACCAAAACAGCATGAACTTCCTTTTCTGGTGGCAATTCCGTATCTTGATCCTCCGGTGGGGGATGCATTCGCTTGTGTTCGATAAGAATGCAATCGGTCATGAACAATCGCTCGAGCAATTCCCGTTTGCTCACCCATTCATATCCGATACGGTAAATCCGATTTTTCATCGGCTTCACCTCCTTTTGATCACCAATATTGCATCATCCTGGTTTGTTTCTATTACCCTACCATATGTAATCGTCGCTTTGTCCGTGCTAACGAGATCGTACAATTCGCTGTAGTGCTTGCGCTGCTTCTTCAGGTGAATCGGCCTGGCTGATCGCACTGATAATCGCGACTCCATCGGCCCCGGCAGCAACCACTTCAGCAGCATTTTCCAAAGTAATGCCACCAATCCCGACGATAGGCAAGTCATGACCGACTGCCTTACGGATCTCCTCTAGCCCATCTGGTCCGATTGGCTCGCCAGCATCTGCCTTGGAACGGGTAGCGAACATCGCTCCTACACCAATACAATCAACGCCACCGTTCTGGGCAGTGAGCGCCTCTTCGACCGTACCTGCCGAAACACCGATGTACATCTCGGAGCCGACTTTAGCCCGTACCTCCGACAACGCCATGTCATCTTGCCCGACATGAACGCCGTCTGCCTGCAAGCGAATCGCCAGATCTACATCGTCATTCACAAAAAATACGGAATCATGGTCACGGCATAGCTGTTGCAGTTGTCTGCCCAGCTCATATTGTTCCTCAGCGGTCAGCTTGCTTCCTTTATCACGCAACTGAAGCGTGCCTACTCCTCCACGCAATGCTGCTTCCACAATTTGCACGGTCTTCTCGCTGGAATATCCGCAGTCCTGCGTACCAACGACAAAGTAGACACCCATCTTTTCCCGAAGTCTTTGTATATCTCGCATGCTTTATTTTCCCTCCCAACGATCCAATGCCTCTCGATAAGCGCTGGCTGCTGACTTGGCATCAGTTGCATCGGTGATCCCCGATAAGACAGCAATGCCCGCACACCCTGCTTTCAAAACTTGCGCCGTCCGATCCGGTGTGACGCCACCGAGTCCGATGATCGGTGTATCCCATCGTGCTGTTATCTGCGCAAGTTCTGTTGTTCCTCTTGGCGCTAGACCTGGCTTCGAACCACTCGCAAAAATATGCCCGTAGAGCAAATAATCGACTTGTGCGGCAATGGCTTGCTGTGCTTCCTCCACGGAATGGACGGAACGCCCTATTTTTTGACCTTTCTTCAGCACCATTCTCGCTTCCGCAGGAGACAGACTATGGTATGCCAGGTGAGCACCGGCACAACCTGACGCAGCAGCCACGTCCACCCGATCATTCACCATCAAGGCCGAAAGGGGGATGACATTCGCCAATGCCTTTACCCAGTCCATGCATTCCTTTGCGGTACGCTGCTTTTCCCGTATGTGTAGAAAGTTCATACCACCTGCATAAGCAGCTTCTGCCATTCGCAATGCCTCATCGAGCGAATGCCGACCGCTCGTAATCACATGCAGCTCACGAGTGCTCGACATCAGGTTGGACACCGCCTCCAGCGAGTGCTGTCACACACTCCTGTAGCCATTGCGTCGTTCGGTCTTCTTTGTCCGTCGGCGACTGAGCCAACAGCTCAACCACGAGCCGACGCAAGAAAAATGCCTGCTGCACGGTAAGTGGAAAGGTAATATTTTTCGGTTTGGCTTCCTGTTTCTCCAATGTCTCCACACCCGCCAGCAAAATATCACCGATGGACTCCACGAGTTCGTGAACCTGCTCATTTTGCTTCAAATCGTCATAGCAGCCATCATATAGTCTGCACAAAAGTAAAAACGCCTGTGACGACAAGGTCACCGGCTGTACATTCTGCATCGGTTCCGTCATACCGTTTCCCTCCACTCACTAGAAAAAAACAAAATCTATTATATCACATCATGACCTGTATCAATGAAGAAAACCGCTGATTGCTCAGCGGTCTTTTGAAGTTCCTTCATTTCGATCATTATGGTTCGATTGTCGTAAATTTGTGTTGCGATCTTTTTCATCCAGCGTTTTGCCACGGTTTTTTCCGAGGTCCTTGCTGTTGTTGTTCTTTCCCAATTGATTCACCTCCTAAGTCGTTCATAGGATAGCGTAACCAATTCGGGTCACTTTATTAGCTGGTTGCGAGTAGTCTCTTACGTTTGTAGATCGCGTATCCGATGGCGAACGGTACACGCCACCCGAGCAAAAAGGCCAACGTAATGAAATAAGTCACACCTGCAAAAATAAGCGTAGTCGGTACACCTGTCCACCAGGAGCGGATCAGTAAGCCAATTGGTGCAGCTACTGTCCACGTAATCAGTGCAGATAACAATTGTCGGCCCGCAGATTCATACGTTCGCTGTCCGTAGCTCTTGAAAAGCAGAATCGCGATGATCCATCCCACCAGGAAAGGGGCTAATGTTTCGATAATCCCCATGACCGTGACAGGGTAGTTATGAATGATTTTTCCGTAATAAACAAACAGCACAAAGGCGATCAGATCCCCGAGCAACAATAAATAGCCCGGTGGCGACAAACGCAGTCTCATGTATACCCTCTTTTCCGGGTCTTGTCAGAGTAAACCCTCTTGGTTCACCCCTATTGTACACATGCGCTGAACGCCCTTCAATCAATCCAAGCCTTTATTCACCAAACAGCAACAATTGCAGCTTTCGCTTGGCTTCTGGCCATTCACAGTCAAGTATGCTGAAGTATACCGAGTCGCGAATGTATCCATCTGGCAACACCATATGATTGCGCAGGACTCCTTCTCGAATGCCACCGATTCGGGCAATGGCACGTTGCGAATTCAAATTGCGCGAATCTGTTTTGAGCTGTACGCGTATGCACCCCAGTTGTTCGAAGCAGTGGCGAAGGAGAAGCCATTTACATTCTGTATTGATGCTCGTTTTCCAGACGGATGGGGTCAGCCATGTAAACCCGATTTCCAATCCGCGATCCTTTTTCGCTATCCCTAAAAATCTCGTGCTCCCGATGATCTGCCCATCTGCTTGGCGAATGATGACGAATGGTAATTCTGTTTGGGCTTGTTCATTTTCTAAAGCTTGCAGAATAAAAGCCTGAGCATCTTCTCTCGTTCGAATGGTAACGGACATATGCGGCCAAATCTCTTTGTATGCGCCTGCTTCCCAGATTCCATCCACATGTGTCATTCTGAGCGGCTCCAATCGGACCAGCTTGCCTTCTAAGATAACAGGTTCAATGTTTAACATGTCTGTCTCTCCTCTACTGTTCTGCTTCATCCATCAAGCAGAACAGTTTCCCGAAATTTTTCCAATGATACGGGCTCGCGAGGACACTGTCAAGACAAATAGTAGGGTGTTACGCTTCTTCACTGATAATGACTTGCTTCCCTCTGCGCTTTAAGAAGAGAGGGATCAGCAACCACAGAAGCGCACAAACCAGAAAAGCAGCGGAAAGCGGCTTCGTGAAGAAGATCGAGAAGTCGCCATTCGAGGTGGTCAACGCTCTTCTCATGTTATTTTCAATCATCGGTCCCAACACAAGGCCGAGGACGAGCGGCGCCAGTGGAAAATCGTTTTTCGTCAGGAAATAGCCAGCTACCCCACAAATCACGAGCAAAATCAAATCAAACGTACTGATTTGCACAGCGTACACACCGAAAACGGAAATCGCGATAATGAGCGGAATCAGGAAATGGGACGGTGTTTCAATGATTTTGGCAAACACTTTCACTAATGGCATGTTCAAAATCAACAGCATGACATTTCCGATAAACATACTGGCAATCAAGCCCCAGGCAATCTGCGGATGATCACTGAATAATAGCGGCCCCGGTTGTACGTTATACATCAATAATGCACCCATTAAAATAGCAGTGGTACCGGACCCTGGAATACCCAACGTCAATAGTGGAATCATCGCACCGCCAGAAGCAGCATTATTTGCAGACTCCGGTGCTGCTACACCTGCAATCGCTCCTTTTCCAAAGCGGCTAGGATCTTTGCTCAGCTTTTTCTCAAAAATATACGCGAAGAAGGATGCGAGGGTAGCGCCAGCACCAGGCAAAACACCAATGAAAAACCCGAGCAATGAGCCGCGTGTAATCGGTCCGGCACTTTCTTTTAGGTCTTGTTTGGAAGGCAGTACCCGCCCCACTTTAATAATTTCCTTTGTGGATTGATCGTCTTCGATAATCGTCTTGAACACTTCTCCAAGGGCAAACAACCCAACTGCTATCGTGAGGAACTCCAAGCCTTGGTACAAATCGGGAATATCGTAGGTAAACCGAGCCACACCTGAAACGGTATCCATCCCAATTGTCGCAAGCAAGAGTCCCATGACTGTCATAATAAGGGCTTTGGTCATCGATTTCCCCCCCAGTCCGCTGACCGCACACAAGCCGAGAAGCATGAGGGAGAAATATTCAGCAGGGCCGAATTTCAAAGCAAGATCGGATAATGGATCAGCCAAAAACACAAGAGCAATCAATGCCACGAGCCCTGCGACAAAAGAACCAATCGCTGCAATCGACAACGCTGCGCCAGCACGTCCCTGTTTGGCCATCTGATAGCCGTCCAATGTCGTAACGACTGAAGAGGATTCACCCGGCGTATTTAACAAAATGGATGTTGTGGAACCACCGTACATCGCGCCGTAGTAAACGCCTGCCAACAAAATCAGTGCGCTAGCCGCTGCACTTTCAGGAGGTAAGCCAGAAGTCAAAGAAGCCGTAACGGGCATCAATAACGCCACTCCGCTCATTGGACCGATGCCAGGAAGGACCCCTACCGCAGTACCGATCAGGACGCCAATAAAGGCAAAGACAAGATTATGCCACTGTAAGGCAACGAGAAAACCATCCGCCAAAAATTGCAATGCACTCATGCTAATCTATCCCCTCCCTAGACGCCTAGCCAGGCAGGTAGTCCTGGAAGCGTACCTTTTAGCAAATGCACATAGATGACATAAACGCCTACTGAAAACAGTAAGGAAACGATTCCTGATTTAAGAATGTTTTTACTTCCCATCATAGTGAAGGCGTACAGAAGGAAAGCGAAGCTCGAGATGACATAACCGAGTTGCTCCAACACCAATACATACAAGACTGTCGCTGCCAAAATGAATAAAAACCGCTTGTATCGCAGTGGACTCTGTGACTCGGATGAGGAAGCTGCCACGCCCTTCTTGTAGGTCTCCCACAACAGTCGCAAGCTCAACAAGATCAGGATGACGCCAAGCCCAAATGGAAACATATTCGGTCCGACCTGACTTCCGTAAGCACTAGACGAAATATTCCGACTTTCAGCAATGAAGAGTGCACCTACTAGCGCAAAAAACAGGCTGCCGATACGATCAAACATCAGGTTCATGTATACCTCCTACGGTGTGGAAAAAGGAGGGGATGCCCCTCCTCTCCCTACTTCGACATACCAAGTGATGTCAACAGTTCTTTGACCTGCTTATCTTGTTCGTCCAGGAATGCTGAGAAAGCAGCAGCGTCCTTGTACTCACTTTCCCAACCGTTTGCAGCCAATTCTTTTGTCCATGTCTCATGCGTGGAAAGTTCTTTCAGCTTTGCATCCCAGTAAGCTTTTGCGTCTGCTGGCATATCAGCCGGACCGAAGACACCGCGCCAAATCGTGAACGTCGCATCAATGCCTTGCTCTTTTAACGTCGGGATATCTTTCAATTGGCCGCCGAGACGTTCATCAGAAGTAACGCCCAGTACGCGGATTTTACCTGCTTTCAGATATTCACCTACGCTGGAAGCATCTGTTGCAATGATATCTGCATTACCTCCCAACAAGGCTGCCATTGCTTCTCCGCCGCCATCATACGAGACGTATTTGACGCTTTTTGGATCAATTCCATATTTAGCTGCTGGCAATACCCCGATCAGATGATCCATCGATCCTGGCGCAGAGCCCCCTGCCAGTGTAATTTTGCTTGGATCAGCCTTGATCGCGTCCAGCACGCTCTTGATGTCCTTGTGAGGTGAATCCGCTTTCACAACGAGGGTGCCGAAATCTTTCGTCATTTGCGCCAATGGTGTGACATTTTTGTAGCCAAATGGGCTGTTCCCCTCTTTTTTGTTATTGTTAATCAAAATAGGAGGAGAGCTAACGAATAATTTATAAGGATTGCCTTTGTCTTTGCTTACATATTCAGCCAAGAACACGGTTCCCCCACCACCCGGCTTGTTTTCTACCGTGATGGTTTCCGTAACCAGCTTGCTTTCCGCCAACACCTTTGCTACCGAGCGAGCTGTCTTATCCCAGCCCCCACCTGCACCGGATGGAGCTACATACACGATCGACTTTTCTGGGTATTTGGATGCCTCTGCGGTAGGCTGCGGCGCTGGTTGTGCTCCTGGACTTGCTGTTCCCGTATTTCCAGTACCTCCACC
This sequence comes from Brevibacillus sp. HB1.2, assembly GCF_013332495.1. Classification (NCBI taxonomy): domain Bacteria; kingdom Bacillati; phylum Bacillota; class Bacilli; order Caryophanales; family Paenibacillaceae; genus Brevibacillus; species Brevibacillus sp. HB1.2. The sequence goes on from NZ_JABMIU010000007.1 coordinate 110,652, forward strand.
ACAAGCAGCCAATGCTAGTGTAAGAAAAGTGGACACTGTGATTAGCACTTTTTTTCTTTTCATCAAACAAATATCCCCCTCAACCCGCTTATTTGTAAGCGCTATCACGCTTGAACATAATGTACCACCGCGGTAGCTAGGGGAATAGTTTTCGTGCATAAGGTCTATTTTGAAAATTAATCACTTTTTGTTCATATTGTTCATGGAACATTATGGAAGATAGCGATATTTTCTTTCCGGTCTGCCAACTGTGCCATAAATCAATTCAGCACGCGCTTTTTTTTCCAGGACCAAGTATTCTAAATACCGTCGTGCCGTTGTTCGACTGGTTCCAATCTCGCGGCCAATTTCCTCCGCCGAGACCCCCTTGTCTCCCGTCTGTCTGATCGCCTCGATCACTTTTTCCAAAGTTAAGTGGTCAATTCCTTTTGGTGCAAGGGCATCTCGATTTTTCGGGGCGACCAGCCTTCTGGTCAGCATTTGGTCAATCACTTCCTGGTCCACCTCGACCGCTTCCCTCGTCCGAATGACGTGCTCCCGATAGCTTTCTAACCGTTCACGAAAACGTTCGAAAACCAGCGGCTTGACGATGTAATCGAATACTCCGCCTCGCAGCGCTTCCTGTACCATTTCCATTTCCTTGGCTGCGGTGATCATGATCACGTCTACTTCGCGGTAATGTTGCCGAATAAACCAGACCAGCTCTGTTCCCAACATGTCAGGCAAGTACACATCCAACAAAACGAGTTGAGGGCGGGTATAAGAAAGCAATTCTTTAGCATCCGTCCCATTCGTTGCTGTAGCAATAACTTCAAAACCTTCAATCTTGCTGACAAATCGTTTGTTGATATCGATAATCCGCATATCGTCTTCTACGATGAGAACCTCCAGCTTTCTCAAGACGCCACCTCCATTCTTTTGCGTAGGGATACTGTGAAAAGTGCACCTCCTAGCTCGCTTTTGCCAATGAGAATATAGCCGTCCAATTCGTTAATAATTCCGTGCGCCTTGGCCAGACCAATTCCGCGATCTTCGCCTTTTTTCGTTGAGAAACCGTGCTCGAATATTTTTTCTCGCAATTCTTCCACAACTCCCGGTCCCGAGTCCTCGATTTCGAACATGATCTCATCGCCCGTGTCAGACAAGTAACACTCCACTCGTTTGTACTCGACGCTTGGCTCATTGACCGCTTCCAACGCGTTTTGGATCAGTGTCCCCAATAAAACCACGATCTGCTGTCGGTTGATCGTCGGTGGGAGCTCCTTCAAGTGACTGTCGTGATGGATGACGAATTGAATTTTCAACTCCTTGGCCCGGTTGTGCATGCCTAACAACAATGCCCCTATTAACGGATCTGGAATTTGCTTCGCCAAAAACAAAATCATCTCTTGCTGTGCGGACGTTTCACTCGTAATCAGCTCGACCGCTTCTTGAATCGAGCCAAGCTGTAATAAACCAGAAATGGTATACAACAAATTGTGAAATTCATGTGTTTGGGCGCGAAGAACATCCGCATAACGCCTTGCTTGGGACAACTCAGAAGCTAGCTGGTCAATTTCCGATTTGGGACGAAAACTGCTGACTACTCCTACGACCTTCCCTCCGAACTTGATCGGAAGTCGATTCACAATGATTTCTTTTCCGCTCATAATGGACTCGCGATCTAATTGATGCTCACCTGATTCCAGAACTTCTGGCATACGACTGTCTGGTAGCACTTCCACGATATCTTTGCGATGAAACTCTTCTTCCGGTAGGTTCAGAATACGAATGGCAGCCTTGTTCATCATCGTGATGCGCTTATTGCGGTCAATCGCCACGATGCCTTCGCGGACTGACTCCAGTACAGCATTTCTCTCTACGTACAAGGATGCGATCTCCTCTGGCTCCAATCCCAAAATTAAGCGCTTTAAATAGCGACTGAGTGCAATCGCACCAGCCACACCACACAACAAGGCGAGAAGAGTCAGGATCAGGATGCGGTCTTGGTAGAGGTCAATGGCCTCCTCGATATCTTCCAGCAGGAACCCAACGGATACGATTCCGATGATGTTCCCTTTTTCATTTTTGATCGGCACCTTCCCTCTCAATGATGGTCCCATGCTGCCAACCGCCTTCGATATGTAAGATTGACCATGCGAGAGCCCTGGCTCGTTATCTCCTCCCACCATTTCCTTTCCAATCCGCTCCAGAATCGGATGCGCATACCGAATTCCCTCATGGTTCCCCACGACCACAAACTCTGCTCCGGTTTGCATCCGGACGTTTTCAGCAATGGGTTGAATGAGCGCAGGAGGGTAATCGCTTGAAAAAGCACTACGCAGTTCAGGATCGCTGGCAACAATTTTCGCCACACTCAATGCTTTTTTGCCCACCTGCTCTTCGATCGAAGACGCAACAATGGAAGAAAACACCGCGCTAACTGACGAAACAATCAGAATAATGATAATAGTAATCAATAAGATCATTCTGGTTTGCAAAGACATTTGGATTTTGCTTGTCGTCACAGCTCGCTCACCCCTTGCTTCATCTTACCATCCCAATTAGGAAAAAAGGTAGAATCATTCCCATTGTCAATGGCGAAGCTTGTCGTTGCGGGTTGTCTTTTTACGACGAAAAATCAGGTATTAGGCCTTCTTTCCCCCAATATAATGTTACAACTTGTATTCAAGACAAACTAGGGCGCTTGTCCGAATACGAGACATCTTGAATAGCAAAGGAGGGAAAGAAATGAAGACGCAGACGGTATCAAATGGAATTGTTACCCTGACGAAAGAAGGCGAAGAGGCAATCAAGAACAGTCCGCTTTATAATGAAGGTCTTCGGCCAACGAGGACGGCAGAGCACAGCTGGACATCTTACAACTTCGCCAGCTTGTGGATCGGAATGTCGATCTGTTTGCCGACGTATGCAATGGCCGCAGGGTTAATTTCCTTGGGTATGAACTGGTGGCAGGCCATTTTGACGATCATTCTCGGTAATTGTATTGTCCTTATTCCCATTCTTCTCAACTCTCATGCCGGGACGAAATTTGGCATTCCGTATCCAGTTTTTGCGCGCCTCTGGTTTGGCTCCAAAGGAGCGCACATCCCTGCTGTCGCACGCGGTTTGATTGGTGCTGGATGGTTTGGCATCAACTGTTGGTTCGGAGGTGCTGCCATCGATACACTCTTGATGTCGATGACAGGCTGGGCGAATGTTCCCGGACATCTCTGGATATCCTTCTTTGGCTTTTGGCTGTTAAACGTATGGGTCGCTTATCGCGGTCCCGAAGCGATCAAAAAAATGGAGGCTTGGGCTGCTCCCATCCTGATCATCATGAGTTTGGCTCTCCTCGTCTGGGCGCTTACGAAAGCAGGCGGATGGGGACCGATGCTCTCAGCACCTTCGAAATTCACTACTAACGCAGAATTCTTGAAGGTCTTCTTCCCAGCATTGACGGGAGCCATTGCTTTTTGGGCAACAATGGCCCTCAACATTCCGGATTTCTGTCGGTATGCCAAAAGTCAAAAAGCACAAATCATCGGACAATCCTCTTCGTTACCAACCACGATGGGTTTCTTCTCGTTCATCGGAGTTGCTGTCGCTTCTGCTACCGTCGTGATTTACGGAGAAGCGTTGTGGGATCCTGCTGCCGTGTTGGCTAAATTCTCGCCTTTCGCCATTTTCCTTGGAACGATTGGAATTATTCTTGCCACATTGACGACCAACGTAGCGGCCAATATCGTTGCTCCCGCCCGAGCAGTGGAAAATCTGGCCCCTCGCCGTTTCACGTATGAAACCGGCGCTATCATCGCCGGGGTTGTGTCTCTCTTGATGCAGCCTTGGTACATTCTAGAGAACTTCGGCAACTACATCTTTTTATGGCTGGGAACGTACGGAGCCTTGTTAGGCCCGATCGACGGAATAGCCATTGCCGACTATTGGCTCGTGCGCAAGCGGCGCATTCATTTAACAGAGTTGTATAAAACAAACGGGATCTACGCCTACAAAACGGGCTTTAATGGCAGAGCCATCTGGGCGATGCTAATCGGGATTGCGATTCCTTTTATAAGTAAATACATTCCGGGCTTATCCATTATTTGGGACAACGCATGGACTATCGGGCTACTGATTTCACTCGTGATTTACACGTGGATGATGAAAAATGACGCTTCGATTTTGAGTGCCAAGGATTATGAAAAAATTACAGCAAACAATAAACAAACGATTGCTTCCTAATAGCAAGCTACCAAAAAAGACTGGCTGCCCCCTTGGGTTTGCCAGTCTTTCGTTTCATTACTTGCTCTACCATTTGAATTGACTGATGGACTCTTGCAGCTCTTGAGAAAGCTCATTCATATTCGCGCTGGAACGGGCGATTTCTTGCATGCTGGCAAGCTGTTCTCCTGCCCCAGCCGATACTTCTTGGGTATGTACGGCTGCTTCCTGTGCGAGGCGATTCATTTCATCCATAGCAGATGCGACTTGCTGTATGCTTGCCGACATTTGCTCGGTAGCAGCGGACACGTCCTGAATTTGACCCGCAACCTCCTGAGAAGAGTCTACGATACGTTGGAAGGTGACACCCGCTTCTTGTACAACTTCTGCACCTTTTTTCGCCTCTTGGGTTCCATCCATCATGACATGCACGACTTGCGTGGTTTCTTGCTGGATTTCCCCAATCAGTCTCGCAATCTCGCGCGCAGATTCCTCTGACTGTTCTGCGAGTTTACGAACCTCATCCGCCACGACAGCAAATCCCCTGCCGTGTTCTCCTGCACGCGCCGCCTCAATCGCTGCGTTGAGCGCCAGCAGATTCGTTTGGGAAGCAATTCCAGTAATCACATCAACAATTTGGCCGATGGCTTCTGACCGTACGCCGAGCAGTTGCACGAGATCCGCTGCGTGATTCACCGAGTCGGAGATCGTATTCATCTGATCAACAGCTTGCTGAATATGAATGCTTCCTTGCTCCGCATCCTCTGCTGCCTGCGCCGATGATTCAGAAACGGCTCCGGACGTATCGGCAATCCGCTGGATGGCAATCGACATTTCTTCCATGACACGCACACTTTCTTGCGTACGTTGCGTCTGTACTTCGGAGGCAGAGGCGATTTGCTGCACACTGCTGATCGATTGTTCTGTTGCATAAGCGGACTGCTCCGCACTCGCAGACAATTCCTCAGAGGAAGCAGCCACTTGCTCACCCGCCACTTTTACTTGTTCAATCAATGAACGGAAATTCGTTACCAATTCATTGAACGCAGTACCAAGTGTACCTACCTCGTCACGAGTCACGTAGGTGACGGGAGCAACTGCCATATTCCCGCTTGCCAATTGCTGCATGCGGCTTGAAACAACTCGAAGGGGATCAGCGATCATGCGGGAGATGATCCACCCCAATACACTACCGATCAGGATCGACAGTACGCCTACTACGATCAGGAATGTAATCGCTTCTTGAGTCTCATCTTGGTTTTCCTTTTGCATGGCGACTGCCTGCTCAGATTTGTAATTCGCCCATTCGAGCTGTTCCTGATTAATCCAATTCAGCGTCTTATCCGTTGCACGATAAAACGAATAGGCTTGATCCGCTTTCCCCTCCTGGATCATTTTCAAGACCTCGCCCTGGTCTTTACGATACTGCTCGATAAGCTCCTTTAGCATCGTCACTCTTTCTTGTTCTTGAGCATCCAGCTTCGTGTTTTGGAGATATTGGAACGTTTTGTCTGCTGTTTCCATCCGCAAGTCCAGTTCCGTTTTGTATTCAGCAAAGACCGCAGGAGATGGATCGAGAATCATTTTATAGACCAATCCGTCAATCGCGCGGATTTCTTGTCTCCAATCGTTAATCCACTTAACGGGAAGAAGCTGCTCTTCATACATGGCCTGCATGCGTTCACCTGAGACTTGCACATGAAAAAATCCGGTGAATCCGACAGCACACAAAAAGACGGCCATCATCACAATCAAGCTAAATAGTTTGGCTCGGGTGCTGAGGTTACGTAATAGACTCATCGTTGCGGCAATCCTTCCTCTGTCAAATAGGTAAGCTAGAAAAAGCGCGAATATTGTCTAATCTTACCAAAGTTTGTCGAATAAGTCGATAGTCGTAGTCGCTTACTCACACATCGAGCACAGATAGAATCACGATCTCTTCAATTTGAACGTCAGGCTCATAGCAAATATAATACGTTAGCTCCGGGCTGATCCGATACCGAATCCCCCGGTATCCACAGTCAATCAAATACGCACGCACCTTATCGCCTGTCCATTCCAGCCACTCTTCATAGCCCATATCGTTCTGTCTCTGTTCGAGTTCCTCTTCTGAATAAGCAGCACGCAATGCATCAATGCGTAGTTCATTTTCCCCATAGCGCTCGTCCAAACAAACGAGACCCTGCAAATGTAGCTGCTGGCTCAACACAACTGCCTTCTCCCCATTGGTCTCTGCATGACAAATTGCATACTGTGCGGCGATTTCCGGATTGCTCACCAAGTAAACACCCGCGCCAAACACTGCCTTTGCACTCGCACCGTTTGTAAAATGGCGACGTTCTGCCCTCTCATACTTTTGCGCTTTCACAACGCGAAGTCCCTCACCGTATTCGACCCCTCGATATACAATCTGCCTCATCCCTGAACGCTCCTTTTGACTCTGATGGAATCCTTCCAATGATGTGAAAAGGAGGAAGGTGCGTATCCGGCACCTCCCTCACTCTTGTATTAAGGTAATAGCTTTACCATATCTTCGTAAGTCTCCGGTCTGCGATCCCGGTAAAATTGCCACGTATCTCGCACCTCATGAATTTTGTTACGGTCCATTTCAGCGAGAATGACCTCATCCTGATCCCGACTCCCCAAGGCAACAAATTGCCCTCGCGGATCGACCAAGTACGATTGTCCGTAAAACTCTCCCATGTTCCACGGTGCTTCTGTCCCTACCCGATTGATCGCTGCCACATAATAACCGTTGGCAACGGCATGAGCAGGCTGCTCGAGCTTCCACAAGTATTCAGATAAGCCGGCGACAGTCGCAGACGGATTGAATACAATTTCCGCCCCATTCAGGCCCAGCAGTCGTGCGCCTTCCGGAAAATGGCGGTCATAGCATATATAGACCCCGACCTTGGCAAAAGCGGTTTCAAAAACGGGATAGCCAAGATTGCCGGGCTTAAAGTAATATTTCTCCCAGAATCCGCACCCGCTGCTGCCCACTCCGACATGCGGAATATGCTGCTTGCGATATTTGCCCAAATACGTGCCATCCGCGTCAATCACAGCGGCAGTGTTGTAATACGTACCGATCCCCACGCGCTCGTACACAGGTAAAATGAGTACGGTTCCTAACTCGCGGGCAAGGGAAGAGAAAAGTTGCACGGTTGGTCCATTTGGGACTTCTTCCGCTGATTCATACCATTTCGGTTGCTGTTCGGCACAAAAATACGGGCCATAAAAGATTTCTTGCAGACAGATGATTTGTGCCCCCTTGGCAGCCGCCTCCCGAACCATCCTCTCATGCTTCTCAATGGCTTTTTCTTTGTGCAAATGAACCGGTTCGTCTCCATGGATATCGTTTTTCGCCTGAATCAAGCCGATGCGAATGATATCTGCCATAGTCGCCCTCCTCGCCTTTTTGCGCTCGCATAGATTACGGTCTTGTAAAGGTCGATCGTTTTACAAAGCGTCCAGCCCCGGCTTGACCGACGAATTGCTGATCGCGAATGACAAATGACCCGCGCGAAAGCACCGAGATGATATCGCCATTCACCACCATTCCTTCAAATGGATTGTAGTCGACATTCATATGGTGAGTTTCAACGGAGATCGTGCGCTTCACCATTGGATCAAACAATACGATATCCGCGTCCGAGCCTACTGCGATCGTTCCTTTTTGCGGGAACATCCCGAACAGTTTGGCTACTTTTGTAGAGGTCATATCGACGAACTGATTAAGGCTGATCTTGTCCTTTGCTACCCCTTCCGAGAAGAGGAGACGCATCCGGTCCTCAATGATTGGTCCACCATTCGGGATTTTCGTGAAATCCTCTAGCCCCAGCTCTTTTTGACCAGAGAAATTAAAGGAACAATGATCGGAGCCAATCGTTTGCAAAATGCCATTTTTCAACGCGCTCCACAGGACGTCCTGATTCCACTTTTCCCGAAGCGGAGGGGACCAGACGTACTTCGCTCCTTCAAAGCCCGGCTTCTGTAGATCCGTAATATCTAGCACCAAATATTGCGGGCACGTCTCCCCGTACACATTCCATCCTTTTTCGCGAGCCTCTGCGATTCGGCGCACAGCTTCAGCACACGATACATGCACCACATACAGCTGGGCATCTGCCAGTGCAGTCAGTGCAATCGCACGTCCCGTCGCTTCTCCTTCTGCTTCAGGTGGGCGGGTGTAAGCGTGGTACACGGGGTCAGTCTGCCCTTTTGCAAGCGCCTGCTTGATCAGATAATCCAGAACGTCTCCATTCTCTGCATGGACCTGTACAAGGGCACCTAGTTCCTTCGCCCGAACCAACGTTTTAAATAGCGTCTCATCATCGGCCATCAGCACATTTTTGTAGGCCATGAATACTTTGAGCGAAGTAATCCCTTCATTTCGTACGACTGCTCCTAATTCCTCGAGCACTTGATCGTTCGCATCGGAAACCATCAGGTGAAATCCGTAGTCAATGACCGCTTTGCCCCTTGCTTTTTCGTGCCAGGTCGAAATGGATGAATGCAATGGTTCCCCTTTATTCGTCAGGCAAAAATCGATGATGCTCGTCGTCCCGCCAAATGCTGCTGCCTTCGTGCCTGTATAAAAGTTATCGGAAGTAACCGTTCCGCCAAAAGGCATATCGAGATGGGTATGTGGGTCAATCCCACCTGGGAAAACATAGTATCCGGTAGCATCGATAACTTCGGCATCTTTCCCATCCAGATTGGAGCCGATTGCGACTACCTTTTCCCCTTCGGTCAAAATGTCCGCCTGATACGTGTCTGACGCTGTGACGACTGTGCCATTTCGAATCCATTTTTTCATCCGATGATCATCTCCCCTTCAACCCGTCACCGAGTAGACATGCCTTCCCTTGTACACGCTATGCACCCCACGCCGAAAACATGACTTGCTTTACAGCTCGCAGCTGCCACCCGCAGCCAAAGCAGCCTGCCGCTGATTCCAGCTGAGAGGGGCTTTGTCGCTCGGAATCTCGACCATCTCGATCGTTCCTTCCACTGGACAAACGATGGAGCACAAATTACAGCCTACACAATCTTCTTCTCGTACGACTAAGCGCTCTTTGCCCGTCGCTGCATCAGCAACAATGTCAATGCATTGATGGGAAGTGTCCTCACAAGCGATATGACACTTATTGCAATTGATACAAGTCTCTTCATGGATGCGCGCCACGACCTTGTAATTCAGATTCAGATGACCCCAATCCGAGTACGTCTGTACCGCTTTTCCGACAATATCCATCACGGACGCAATTCCACGCTGATCCAGGTAATTGTTAAGCCCATCAATCATGTCTTCGACGATCCGGAATCCATGATGCATGGCAGCCGTACATACTTGAACACCCGTTGCTCCCATCAGCAAAAATTCAACGGTATCCCGCCAATCAGAGATTCCGCCAATGCCTGAGATCGGGATACCAACCTTGGGATCGCGTGCACATTCTGCGACCATGTTCAGGGCGATTGGTTTGACTGCTGGTCCACAATAGCCGCCGTGCGCCCCTTTTCCATCTACATGTGGGATCGGCAGCCATTTGTCGAGATCAACCCCCATCAAGCTGTTTATGGTGTTGATCATACTAATGGCATCGGCCCCCCCCTGGCTGGCGGCCCGCGCTGTAAAGCGAATGTCCGTAATGTTTGGGGTAAGCTTGACGATGACAGGGGTTTGGGCGACTTCTTTTACCCATTCGACCTGTTGCCGGATTAAATCTGGATGCTGACCGACCGCAGAGCCCATCCCGCGTTCTGCCATTCCGTGCGGACAGCCAAAATTTAGTTCCAGACCGTCTACGCCTATTGCTTCCACCTTTTTGACAATCTCGTGCCATGCTTCCTGTTTATGTTCAACCATGAGCGACGCAATCAACGTGTGCTTCGGAAAACGGCGCTTCGTTTCATCCATTTCCTTCAAATTGACCTCAAGCGGTTTGTCCGTAATCAGTTCAATATTGTTGAAACCAAAGACGCGCTGTCCCCCGAAGTTCAGTCCTGCAAAGCGGGAGGTGACGTTGATGATCGGCTCTCCGAGTGTCTTCCAGACCGCACCACCCCAGCCCGCTTCAAAGGCACGCTGTACTTGGTAGCCTGAATTGGTCGGCGGCGCAGAGGCCAACCAGAATGGATTCGGGGATTGGATTCCCGCCAGATTAATGCTGAGATCTGCCATGATAGGTCTCCTCCTTTATACTGGCTGTTTTTGATCACTGAGCGATTGATGGATGGCATGAGCCGCTCGTTTTCCATGATTGGCTGCGTCGACTACCATCGCATCTGTCTTGCCTCCACCAAAAATGACATCGCCCGCCGCATAAACTTTGACATGGGAGGTTCGATAGGTGCCTTCCTCGACCTCGACAATCCCATTTCGGTGTTGGAGCCCAAATGATTCAATCAAGGACAGATGTCTGTTTTGTCCGATCGCTTTGACGACATAATCGACTTCGATGACAAAATGACTGCCTGGAATTTCTACTGGACGCTTTCTTCCTTTCTCATCCGGCTCACCTAACTCCATTCGCACTAGTTCTAATCCCTTCACTCGGCCGTTTTCCTCCAATACACGCGTTGGGACAACGAGCCAGCGGAATTCTACGCCATCCTGCTTGGCGAATTCGTACTCAAACTGATAACAGGACATCTCCTGAACTGTCCGTCGGTACAAAATCTGAACATTGTCTGCACCCAGCCGTTTCGAGCAGGTGGCAGCGTCAATCGCCGTATTCCCCGCACCGATGATGACGACTTTTTTACCGAGCATTTCGTCTGATAGTGACTTGGTCTTGGTCTCCTCCACGAGTGCGATCGCATCGAGGACACCTTCCAGTTCTTCTCCCGGGATATGCAACTGAGGGACATTGCCCATACCAGTTGCCAACAGGACAGAATCATACTGGTCCAATAACTCTTCTGGTGCGACATCCACACCGATTCGCGTATTGGTACGTATCTCTACCCCCAATGCCTCTACTTGCTCTACTTCCCATAGCGATATTTCCTGCGGCAGACGGAAAGAAACGATGCCGTACGTGTTCAATCCTCCCGCCTTTTCCTTTGCTTCAAATACCGTAACCGCGTAGCCAAGACGCGCAAGCTCACGTGCTGCTGATAATCCGGCTGGGCCCGCTCCGACGATGGCTACCCGTTTTCCATTTGCTTCGCCTTTTGAAAAAAGCGTTGCTTGATTTTGGATTGCCCAGTCTGTCGCGTGACGCTGGAGAAGACCGATCATGATAGGCTTGGAAGCTGAATTTAGTACACAGGCACCTTCACATAGCTCCTCGGTTGGACATACGCGCGCACAGCTCGCCCCGACAGGATTCGATTCCATAATAGTCCGGGCTGATCCGAACAAATTCCCGGTCGCAATTTTTTTGATGAAGGAAGGGATGTTAATCGACGTGGGACAAGCCTTAATACAGGGTGCGTCGTAGCAATACAAGCAGCGATTTGCCTCATGGATGGCTTCCATCGGTTTTAGGGCAGGCACGACTTCTGCGAAATTTTTCGCGAGCTCATTGGGAATGCTCATCTGTCCACAACCTCCTCACCAGATCTAAACATGCTTGCTATTAATCAATGTGCGAAATCGTTTTTTTATGATTGTTACATTTCGTATTTGCCTAGCAAGGAAACGAAATCAATCTGCTCGGATTGACATGAATGATTTCATGTTCGAATAGGATAAAAACAAACAAGGAAGAAAGGGCCGTCCCGTATGAAGGATTACGACCTGGAGATCAGGGTAGTGAAACAAAAAATCGCGGATGCACATGCGCTTCTCAACCAATTGGAAACCGAGCGCAAAAACTACCTGACACAACTCGAAAGGCGCAAAGCGTTTCTCTCTTCACGTGAAATACTAGACATCCTGGAGACCAAAGCTGGTCGTGCTGGCAGTATGGCTACCGTCAAACGCTGGGCAGATCAAGGCTATTTAGGGGATTGGATAGACGAACGGGAGACCTTCCCCCTTTTGGTCAGTAAACAAGGAAACAAACGATTTCTTTTTCCTCGAGAATCCGTGCTCACTTATCTATATAAAAAAGGGTATCTTCGCCCGAGCTACGAGGTTTTGGATCGTGTCCAGCTCACAAGAGATAGCACATGCTGCTGGGGAATCATCACCTCCGTCGAGCGAAGCGATCAGCACTTCACCTACCAAGTCCAATTGGAAAAAACGGGAGAAGTATTGTTGTCGGTATCAGAAGAAGAACTGCTCATCCCGTAAGGAGGCACTATGGAACTGGCCGTAATCACGCTGGAAAATACAGTTGCCAATCAAGAGAGATCACGACAAATCCGCGACTTGCATAAAAAAAAGGGCCAGACCCTCGCCATACGATTTAGCGAAGAACTGACCCATATTATTTTAGAAGCACCATGCTTATATTTCCCCGACCAAGAATGGTTGAACGAAGCTGTTGTCATCGAAGGAATCGTAAAAAAATCAGCGGAGTACTACGAGCTGCACCCGCGAACCAAAGGGAAGACTGTCAACGTTCACCTTGATTCAGAATTGGTCGCTGAGCTGGAGCTCATTCGCTCTCTCGTCAGCAGCAAAACGCAGCAGGAAGTCCTTCGTGAGTTGTTCGTTCGTGGTATGCGGTCGTATCTGGCCGAAAAGGAAGCAGCCAGCACGCCCATCATCGCTAAAAAAGAACGATAGTCCCTGCTCTCTACCAGGTAAACGTGATTTTGTCGCCCTTGATTTGATAGCGAACCGTGTAAGTCTGATTCTTCTCTTTGATGCTGACTTCAAACACAATTGCTTTTTTTGTCAGATCAGGCTTGACTGTATTGACATCCAACATATCAAACGGCTCGTTTGCCTTTTTCTCCATTCCTACAATTTCTATCTTTTCATGGGTAGTAACATGATAAACTCCCACACCCATCATTGTCTGATACAAGATCCAGTTGTTGTCCAGCCATGTTACTTCATCGATAAAATAACCTGGAAATAGTTGGGCTTGCGGTGTGTAGTCTGGCTGATAGAAGCGAATATTCGCGGTATTGTACAAATTGTCTGAATCAACCACCGCGATTTTTTTCTTGTCTGGTGATGGGATTCCAGCTTTTTTCGCCAATTCGATTTTTTCTTTTTCGGTTTCGATTCTCAGTTTTTCGATCAAAAACAGGGAATCTTCATTGGAAAAGACAATGTTTTTTACGTTTTTCAAATCATCGAGCTTGTCTTTGCTCGCAAAATTACTGTAGATGGTTAGCGTTGCATCATCTGGCATACCATTGTAGGCGATGCCTCTGGATGGATACTCCCACGCATATGTACCGATTCCTCTGAGGTGGTACGAAAAATCCGGTTTACCCCATGCTCCAAAGATAGAAAAATCAGCATATTCTGCGGGTGCCCCTAATTTTTCACCATAGTCTTGCAAATTTTTAGCCATATCAACAAGTGCATTTGTATCGGCGATCTGATCACGACGATAAATGGAAATGGCTTTTACTTTATCCTGAGCAAACGTGAAAAACAAGTGAAAGCCCTGTTCCGCATAGCCAATCAACTCAAGCTTTTCATCGGAAAAATGCGGCTTACCCAAGACTCGGACGATCTCGTCTTTTCTAGTAGCGGTCGTAATCCCTTTTACAACTTCGCCTTTATAGGAAGGTTCAACGAGAACGGCAAACGCTTGCTTGTTTTCGTCCCACTTCATACTGATTCCTTGTGGGTAATACACATAATCATCAAATTCTTTTCCGGATTTCCCCAGTAGCTTCGTAAGCGAATCTTGTTTCCACTGATGGGAAGTGAAGGTATTCACGAGCAGCCCTTTTGACAAATCTGCTGGTGCCTGCACGGAAGTTCCTGTACCGCTTTGCGGCGTCGTTGGCATTGTCGTTGATGCACTTGCTGCGAATGCTGTCGAAGCGAACAAACAGCAGGACAACAGTAGCATTATCGCTTTCTTTTCCACTTCATTCCCTCCCAAACTATCAGCATAACTGTACAACCATCCCCATAAAACAACGGTTATCCCTAAATTATACCAGAAATAGACAAAATCCGCTAAACGGATTTTTTCATCCATGATCCATGTAACAGAATAAAGCGTCCTTCCCCCATGTTGTGAAGGAAAGGACGCTTTTCGATGCACGGTATTTACTTCGATTCGCCGTTGAGATAATGAAAGAACGGTTGATCTACCCAAAATTTGTATGTCTCTACCTTTACTTTGTCATTCAGCTTTTGGAAACCTTCCACGACTTTTGGTGATTCTTCATTCAGGGAGAAAGACTGCACGACATAACGGCCATCTTTTAACACGTTGTTCGTGATGACAGCATAATCTGCCAGCTCCGTACGGGAATGATAAAGCGGCTGCCACCAAGAAGCCTTGAGCAATCCGGTCATGTCTTCTTGATCCCGTTTAGCATATTTCAAAACAAGTGGCTGAAACTTCTCTTTCTCTTCTGCACTGTCGAATTCCAAGCTGAGATCGTACTCCTTGGCGTACGCAATGTAGTTGCCGTTTTCAATCTGAACCACTTGATAATCGGCTGTTTGAACGGGCTCTCCCCATTCCTTCAAGTAAATGAAGGCAGATGTCTTCGGCTCAAATTGAACCTTGGCATTTACGCCTTCACTTTTTAACAGGCCGATTAATTGAATGGCGTGAGCAATATCACTATGCCCATACGTAATCGTGCGCTGTGGATCAAAATGAGGATCGAATGCGGCATCCTTCAGATTGTAGCCAGTAATCAGGTTTTGCTTCAAGCCTTTGTCTACAAGCTCTTGCAATTCACCAGCTTTAATAATTTGCGATTCGTTCCACGCCTGTGCGAGCTTGCCAAAAATCTCTTCATCGGCGATTGAGCCCAGATAGTTTTTGGCAGAGCCATGGAACTCTGCTACTTTTGCAAGTAATTGACTCGCAAGCTCTGCGGATACTGCCCCTTCTACAGAAGCAGACTTCAAAGCATTGGCGGACACAAGCCCCGTGTCAATAGCTACAGCCAGCTCTTGTGCCGCCTGCAAGGTAAGCGTGCCGCCTTTTTTATACGAAATCCCTGCTTTTTTCAAGGCAGCCGCTACTTTTTCCTCGCTATATGTATACCCGAGTTCTTTTAACTCAGCAGCTTTTGCAGCAGCGCTTACCGCTTCCCATACAACCAGCTTGGAGGCATCTTTGGATTCAGGCAAGAAAGTTTTGGCTGACAAGTCTTTTTCCGATATACTTGTAGTAGTAGATACGATCTTGAGCAACGCTTTCTCAAATTGCTCGCGAGTTACCGTCTTGTCAAAAGTCACACCGTATTGCTGCTGCAAAAAGCTGTTCCACTCTACGTGTGCTTCTACCGTTGTTTTCGTTGTTGCACCTACTGCAGTTGGAAAAACGAGCGCCGCTGAGAGTACGGCAGCTGAAGTGGAGAGTTGTAGCCATTTCGCTGATCTGTTCATGAAGAATCCTCCTGACGTATGAAGACGAATCATATTAATATTATTCCTATGCGTTTACTAGGTATATAATCAATTACATTAACACTCCTGCATTCATCCTGTCAATAACTAGAATAACCCGAAATCCTCCCACAATTGGAGGCTTCGGGTTATTTTTTACTCGTTCTTATTTTTCCAGTTCCGACCATTTGTTTACTTTCACTGGCGGTGTGTAATCTCGCATACGATCTAGCAAAATAGCGGGATCACTCTCGCACAGGATCAATTCGCCCTGCATAGCGGGAATAAATCCGGCTTCAGTCGCATGCTCCACCATTTGCATCAACGGCGTATAGTAGCCATCCACGTTCAACAGTCCGATTGGTTTTTGGTGAATGCCAATTTGACCCCAGCTCACCACTTCAAAAATTTCTTCAAAGGTACCCAATCCGCCCGGCAAAGCAATGAAGCCATCAGACAAATCGATCATTTTCGCTTTGCGCTCGTGCATCGTCAGGACCTCATGCAATTCTGTCAGCCCTTTATGTACGATTTCTCCACGGAATAATCCGGTAGGCATGACGCCGATTGCTCTGCCTTCACCTTCCAGAACTGCATTTGCAACGCGTCCCATCAGTCCCATGCTAGAACCACCATAGACCAATTCAAGATCACGAGCGACCAGTTCTTTTCCCAACTCCTGTGCGTACCGCTCAAAAAGTGGATTTACACCCGGATTGGAACCTGCATAAACACAAATACGTTTCATGTCATCCTCCCAAAACTTGTTGAAGTAGAATGGCTTTTCCAGAATTTCTTTGCGTGTAATATAATTATACTAAAATCAGGAAGGGACAGATACATATGAATATAACTGAGTTTCAAAAATGGGTCGGAGATTTTTATCAAGAACGTGGCTGGACTGGGTATGGTCCGTTTATTCGTGTAGGATTTCTGATGGAAGAAGCTGGCGAGCTGGCAAGAGCTGTACGCGCCATTGAAATTGGCCGAGATCGTCCTGATGAAGGGGAAAAGCCCGCAGAGGAAGCTCGGCAGGAGCTGGTGGAAGAGCTGGGCGATGTACTCGGGAATTTAATCTTGCTGGCAAACCAATACGAGGTTCCTTTTGAAGAGATATTGGAAGCACATCGAGCAAAGCTGCAAAAGCGCTATCAAAAATCGGAGACTGAGTAAGAACATGCAGGAGGATTATGACCGAGATGGAATCAGCTACTTGATAGCTATGGAGCATCTTGTTTTTCATTTCCAGCTTCATCGTTGAATGAATACAGCGGTAGCCTAGGTTTTTCGCATCTCCTAGTCTGCCGCTGCTTTCATCTATTCGTCTTTTCGTCCAAGCTACTCCTACTCCAATGTATCGAAGGCTTCTTTCATAACCTGTGCAATAAAATCAATATCATCACTCGTCGTGGTAAACGGGGGCGAGAGTGTCAGCACATTATTGAAGCCCGGAATGGTGTCGCCATTACGACCGATGATTAGCCCACGCTTCTTGCACTCGGCAATCACCTGTGTTAATTTCGCTGGCGCCGCGGGTTCCTTCGTTTTGCGATCCTCTACCATCTCAATCCCCATCAGGAAGCCAAAGCTACGAATGTCTCCAACGTATGGATGATCTGCGAGAAACGCCAGCTTGGCACGTAATTCTGCACCGAGCTCCTCCGCTCTCTCCACCAGGTTTTCCTCTTCTAAAATTTCGAGATTTTTCAGGGCAAGCGCGCATGCCGCCGGATTGCCCCCGAACGTATTGACATGACGGAAATGCAGATTATTCCCCTGCTCATTGAATTTGTCTGCGATTTCTGCCCGCACAGCCGTTGCGGAAAGTGGCAGGTAGGCGCTCGTAATACCTTTAGCCATGGTCACGATGTCAGGCTTGATTCCGAAGTTTTGGTGGCCGAACTTTTGACCTGAGCGACCAAATCCGCAGATGACCTCGTCTACGATCATCAACACGCCGTACTTATCGCAGATTTCCCGCACTTTTGGCATGTATTCGGGCGAAGGCACGAGGACGCCTCCCCCGGTAATGGTCGGCTCCATGATGACCGCTGCCACTGTCTTTTCGCCTTCCCAATTGATCACTTGATCGTAATATTCGGCGCACTCCAGATTGCATTTGCCGTACGATTTTCCTGCCGGACAGCGATAGCAGTAAGGTGGCGGTACATGAAGGAAGCCTGGTGCTAATGGCTCGTATTTTTCCTTGCGTATGGATTGACCCGTTGCAGCAAGAGCCCCCATCGTATTTCCGTGGTAAGCCCGATGTCGCGAAATGAATTTGTAACGACCCGACTCCCCGTTCTGGTGATGGTATTGACGGGCAATCTTGAATGCGACCTCGTTCGCTTCAGAGCCGCTATTGGAAAAGAAAACGCGATACTCCTCGCCAAGCCATTCGCTGATCTTCTCGGATAGACGAATAGCAGGGACGTGGCTTTGTGTGAGTGGAAAATAAGCCAATTGCTTCAACTGCTCGTAAGCGGCGTCTGCGAGCTCCTGTCGGCCATAGCCAACGTTGACACACCACAAGCCTGACATTCCATCCAGGTACCGATTCCCGTCGATATCCGTGATCCACGATCCGCTCGCTTCCGTTACGATCATTGGATTGGGATTGTAGGGGGACATATGGTGCCACATATGCGAACGGTCGGCATTCAGCAAGCTCTCTTTATCAAAATCTTTCGTCACTTGTCCTTGCTCCATCGCACAATCCTCCTTATTTTTTCGTAAGCGGTTATTTTACAAAAACTTTTTGCGAGCCAATGCTGGTATCTCCATCTTCGAACCATCTGGATGTGACCGTTTTTTTCTTCGTGAAAAAGAGGACGCCATCCTTTCCATTTGCATGTAAATCACCGTAAAAGGACTGTTTCCAGCCTGAGAAAGCAAAGAAGCCCATCGGAGCAGGCACTCCTACATTGACACCGACCATCCCCGCTTCCACCTGCTGAACGAATTCTCTTCCCCATTTTCCATTGTTCGTATAGATGGTCGCCCCATTGCCAAAACGCGAGCGACTAATCGTCTCCAAGCCCTCTTCAAAGTCTTTCACACGCATGACACTCAGGACAGGCGCGAAAATCTCGTCTCGGACAATGACCATCTCGGCATCTGCCTTGTCAAAAATCGTTGGCCCGAGGAAGTAACCATCCGGCAGCCTTTTCGCATCCTCGCGACCATCCCGTACCAGCGCGGCGCCAGACGCAACACCTTTTTCAATGTAGTCATGTACTTTGGACAAGTGCGAATCACGGATGACTGGCCCGAGATCGATGCCCACCTCCAAACCATTCCCCATTGCGAGAGCATTGGCTTCCTCGATCAGATTCGTGATCAGCTCATCAGCAATCTCTTCAACAGCTACTACAGCACTGGCTGCCATACACCGCTCTCCTGCGCAGCCGAATGCTGAGCTCGTAATTGTTTTTGCCGCGCGCTTCAAATCCGTGTCAGGCATGACCAAATGATGATTTTTCGCCCCAGCCAGTGCTTGCACACGCTTCCCGTTCGCCGCTGCTGTCTTGTACACGTATTCCGCAACCGGCTGCGAACCGACGAATGAGATCGCTTTTACGTCCGGATGCTCCAACAAACCATTGACGACATCATGCGCTCCGTTTACGACATTGAATACACCGTCTGGTAGCCCTGCTTCCTTTAGCAGTTCAGCAATTCGAATCGAAGACAGCGGCGTACGCTCTGAGGGCTTCAAGACAAATGTATTTCCTGCGGTAATCGCAATCGGGTACATCCACATCGGGACCATCACAGGGAAGTTAAATGGTGTAATCCCGCCGACTACCCCCAAAGGAAAACGGATCACCTGACTGTCGATGCTGTTTGCGATATTGGGCAATGTTTCTCCCATCATCAGTGTCGGCATCCCACAAGCGAACTCTACCATTTCCAGCCCACGCAATAGCTCTGCCTGTGCCTCAGGCAGATTTTTGCCGTTCTCCATGGTGATCATCCGGGCGAGTTCATCCTCGTGTTTTACGAGAAGACTATGAAAACGAAACATAATGCGCGCACGATCCACGACAGGCGTAGCACTCCAGCTCACAAACGCTTCCTTTGCAGCAGCAACAGCCTTGTCCACGTCTTCTCTCGTCGATAGTGGCACGCGTGACAACAATTCTCCTGTTGCTGGATTGGGTACATCTTCAAAGCGTGTCGTCAGTGAATCTATCCACTGCCCCCCAATGTAGTTTTTCAACGGATTTCCTACGATAGCTGTGTTCATCTCTTCAACTCCTCACGTTCAATTCATTGACAATTCCATTTTATCCAAAAACAATGCCTGTCAGCACTAGACAAAGCGTAACGCATTACGTAGGGTTAATCATACAGAGTGTAAATGGAAGAGGTGATCCTGATGAGCAACGATTTGCGCCTGACCATTGCAGAAATTATCAAGCGGCCATTGTTTCAACATGCCCAAGTGGTGGCGGGGCATCGCGGCCTGTCCCGACCTGTTCGCTGGGTTCACGTCTTGGAGACTGCTGATACGGGACAGTTTTTAAATGGCGGAGAGTTGATCCTATCTACCGGGCTAGGATTTGGCGAAGAAAAGGAAAAGCGACTTGCGTATTTAACAGAGCTCATTCGGCGAAAAGCAGTCGGGCTGTGCATCGAGCTGGGACGTTACATTCCCTCCATCCCTGAAGATATGCTAGAGTTGGCGAACCACCACCAGCTTCCGTTGCTCGTCTTTCATCAGCCCGTCCGCTTTGTGGACATCACGCAAGATTTGCACGAGCATTTGATCCATGCGCAGATGCAAGCACTTCGCAATCTCGAAGCATACTCTCGCAGTTTGCAACAGCTCAGCCTACAGGCTGCGGGCATACCCAAGCTCTTGCAGCATTTTCAGCTGGCAGTTCAGACGCAGGTCTTCTATTACGCACCAGATGTCTCCACACAATTTGCCCCGGTAGTACCGCATGATGTTGCAGTGGAGATGAGCGATTTGATGCGGTCTCATTTTTCCGAACTGGATAGTAGTGAAGCTGGCGTCCGCTTCCTTTCTCTCTCTGCGACCAGACAGCTTGCCTATCAACCAGTGATGGCAATGGGGCACGTGCTCGCTTATGTCGGCATTGTTTTGTATGAACGCAGTCCGGATGAGTATTTGCTCCTGACCTTAGACAATACAGTCAGCGCGATGGCCCAAATTTTAATGAGGAAAATGTTTGTGGAGGAACAGGCGCTTGCTACCGAAAACCGGCTGTTTGATGATTTGATTGCCAACCGCTCCATACCTGAGGAACAAATGCGTTCCTTACTCGGTATCACAGGTAGCGGTAAAGCATCGGCCTATCACATGATTCTTTTATCGTTTGAGAAGCCGAAGAACCTGGCCGAGGACTCCCTTCCGCCGCACGATCTGACAGCTATCTTCCGTTCCCTATTGGCTCGTCATCGCTTTCGTCCTTTCATACGTTGCATGGGCCATCGCTTTTACTTTTTGCTAATCGAGCAGCAGCCTCTTGCAGATTCCCGTCGTACCCTGGAAAAAGCCTTTCGCGACGTCAAAAGAATCATGACGCAAATGCTAGGAACGGATGTTCAAATATGGATGGGGGTCAGTCGAACCGGAAAACGGTTGTCTGACGCTGGCCGACACCTCGCAGAGGCGGAGCAGGCACTGGCTTTTTGCCAAGAATCATCCAGTCCGTTTTTCGCTGATCTCGGATTGTTCCGACTCCTATTCCACGTACCTAGTGAGCCTGTGTTAAAAACCTTCATAAGCGATTATCTAGGCCCGCTGTTAGCCCATGACCAAGCACACGGCTCCTCGCTCGTTCATACGCTGCGTGTCTATTTAGATGTCAACCTGTCCAAGCAGGAGGCTGCGGAAAAACTGTTCATTCATCGACAAACGCTCTATCATCGCTTGGAAAAAATCGAAGAAATTCTCGGTGAGGATTACATGGCAACGCAAAACAGGATTTGCCTGGAAATCGCTCTGCGAGCGCGGGAATGGTTAAGAAAAGAAGAGCAACATCAGTAAAAAAAGACACAACCTTTCATCCGATCAAAAGACGAAGGTTGTGTCTGTTATTTATTTTCCTGGCTTTTTCATATATAGGCGATACTTTGCTTCTTTTCCATCCGTCAACACAACGCGAATATTGTACAGACCGGATTTTTCAAGATTCACCGATAGTTGTTCTGGTTTGTCGGTGCTTGTTGCAGCAGCGAGCTCTTGTGAACGACTGTTAAACACGTACAAATCAATATTTGCATTCTCTTCCCACTCTACGGACAATTCCAAATCACCAGGCTCATTAACACGGATCAAATACTCCATGCTTTTCTGCTTCTTCGTCAGTTTCCCTGTTCGCGCAGGTTCTTTGTCTACAACTGGCGGTTTTTCCTCTTCCTCTTCCTCATCATCCGTCTTTTGCCATTTTCCCGTTGTTGCTAGCGCATACGGCTGAGGTCCTTTCGGGATGTTATAGCCTTCGACCGTCACGGTGTAGGTTCCCTCTTCCGGCTCGGTAATCCACACTTGCTCGACGTTGTTAAGGTTGTCCACTTCGTCGTTGTACGGGGCCTCAAAAAAGTCGTTGCCGTTCAGTTTTTCTCCACTCGGTGTCGTCACCTTCAGATTCAAATCGTTGACGAGCGTACGCTTTGCGACAATGGCAGCAGGATAATCCGTCCACGCAAGTGTAATTGCCAAAGGCTTGGAATCATCCGAGACCTTGACCTTATACGTAACTTTTTCACGGGTGCGAATGCCGTCCTTCACGTCCTTGTAATTCGTTTCAATTGCCTGCTCCAGATTAGCTCGGCCGAAGCCTTGCTCTCGCATGTCTTCATCCAAGTTGTCTGCACTCGTCAACAGCATGGCTTTTACTAATGCACCACTCGGATTTTTTTCCCCTTCGTCCTGTAAAAATTCCCGGATTTGTGCCACACCGCCCGCTAATATCGGCGTAGCCATGCTCGTTCCGTTCATATACGCGTAATGCTCATTAAAACGCTTGTAGAAATTTTTGCTCGGTGCCAGTGAAGAGCGCGTGGACAAGATCGCTGAACCAGGCGCGACAATATCAGGCTTCAGACGTCCGTCGTCCGTTAAGCCGCGACTGCTCGATACCCACACGTCGTCCGCTTTATCGGAGCTCTTCCCCAAGTTGGGCCGAACATTTTCCGTGGCGCCAACGGCGATGACGTTTTTAGCAGTGGCTGGGCTCCCAATCGTTTTATAGCCTTTCTCGCCATCGTTTCCAGCCGCAATTAGCACCGTCATATCTGGATGCTCCCATAAAAAGCGATCAAACAGAAGCGATGATAGGCTGTACGCTCCCTTATCATTCGTTCCCCACGAATTGGAGTGAATGCGGGCTCCCTCTTCGTATGCTTCCTGCAAAATCGTCTCAACATCCGTGTTGAGCTTCCCTTTCGCGGTTTCTATGGAATGGAAAACGAGCTTCGCACCCGGTGCCGTTCCTTTATACTGTCCATCAGATGCTTCTCCTGTGCCCACAATGGAGCCAGCAACATGCGTACCATGACCGTGGACGTCACTCGCATCATTCGGTCGGCCAATTGAAATGAGCTTCTCAATCTGGCCTTTAAAATCTGGATGCATCGTTTGAAGCTTCCCTGTATCCAGTCCGGTATCGGCGACTCCGACAATTTGTCCCTTGCCTGTATACCCTGTCGAGGTCAGCTTGTCCGAACGAATGATGGTAGCTGCCACATCATTGTGTAGCTTGTTTTCTGGCACAGGGACGACAGCAATAACATCATCTGATTCGACCACTTGTTCAATCGTTTCTTGATCCATCTTAGCGATAGATATATGCGGAGCATCTTCTGGCGTTTGAATGTCTCGTATATCTTGATCCTCTGTCATTTCCGTCATCGCTCGAAACATGTCCACCCGTTGATTGAAACCGATGACGGCAACCTCGACCCGCTCTCTATTGCCTCCTGAAAAGCGAAGCTCTGACGATACTTTGGACTTCGGTGTAAACGCCATGACGTCTTCGACAAAGGACAGCTCCTCGACTTCCCTTCTTACCTGTTCATCCTCCATTTTCGCGATGAATGCATAATCCGGTATGTAATCACCAAGCGTGACGCCGATATCTTCCAGTTCTTCTTTCCACTCCTCACGAACAGGACCAGATAACTGAATAACGACGAGCTCGGACTCTCTCTTTTTCGACGTAAGCTTGTCCAGTGCAAGACCCTTATCGGCTTCGATCTGGATATTGCCCCGACGCTCTCCCTCTTGCTTGGCATCCGCTGGAATGCCCTCCAGCGAAAGTGTCAGAACAAGTGTCGTGCATAAAGCTGCCTGCCATTTTTTTCGCAAACCAAACACCCTTCCCCCATGGCGTAATGTAACCATTTCTATCCATTATAAGAGAAAGGGTGAATTGTCAAAAGAGTAGGAAGGCATAGAGATGGGACAAAAACTAATTTTTTGCCCCATCCTCTTCTACCGTCCACTGTAATAGCTGTTGAAAATCGGCCCATGCCAACTGCATCAGCATTTCTTGATTCCATTCTTGCTTCGGAATATCCATCAGTCGCACTGCCTGGTTCTGGATCGCCTCTTGCAATAGATTATGGCTAAAACGACCGTTGCCATTCAATCGATGATCACTGACTGCTTTATCCAAAGACTGCGAGATCATTTCCAGCACGTTCTTCTCAATCGCATACCCTACATCGCATGCAGCCTGTTCAAGAATGTGCACGAGTTCCTTCACGGTGTAGTCGGGGAACGCAATATATTTTTTAAACCGCGACAAAAGTCCAGGGTTGCTCATCAATAATGAATTCATTTCGAGTGGGTAGCCTGCGAGGACCACGACCAGATTCTCTTCGTGTTTGGTCATCTCTTCTACGAGCGTGTCAACCGCTTCCTGTCCAAAATCCCGCTCTCCTCCACCGAGCAGCGAATACGCTTCATCGATAAACAAAACGCCGCCCAAAGCTTCTCGAACTTTTCTGCGAGTAAGCGCTGCGGTCTGACCGACATACCCCGCTACCAAGTCGGCTCTACTCGCCGTAACAAGATGACCACGTTTCAAATAGCCGATTTCTTGCAAAATCTGCGCATACAGTTGGGCAACCGTCGTCTTCCCTGTGCCTGGATTCCCAGTAAAGACGGCATGCAGCTCAATCGGACTTTTCGGCAGGCCTCTTGCTGCACGTTCTTGCTGGACGGACACATACGCAGCGATTTTTTTCAGCTCCATTTTCACTTGAGCAAGACCAATCAACGCTTGCAGTCTAGCTTCTGCATTCCTTTCTTTTTGCGGCGGATCGAAGCCACGGACATCCTCGGGTTTCAGAATCGTAAAGTCATCCCATTTGAGTTCCTTACCATCTGTCTCGCGTCCTTTGGCAAAGATTGCATCGAGCACGATATTTGTAACTGCCCGTGCATTGCCAAACGTCTCGTCTACTTGCGCTTTTTCAATGCGCTGGCGCAGCGTAATTTTTGCCGCCTCTGTCAGAGTAAAATCGTTCCGTACGGCTACTTCTTCTGCGATTTGCACCAGCTCGTCCGCCTGATAGTCCGGCAGTAAAAAGTGGCCCGTCTCTGGAAAACGGCTATTCAGCCCAGGATTGGCGTACAAAAAATGACGCATTTCTTCGGGATAGCCCGCCAGCATCACGACAAAGCGTCCTGCATACTCGCCACTCGTCATAGCGGATACAAGCGTGTCAATCGCCACTTGTCCGTAATCACTGCCGGAGCTATCTGGGCGCTTCAAGCTGTATGCCTCATCGATAAACAAGACGCCGCCGTCTGCCTGCTTGATTGCTTCCATGACGCGCTGTTCTGTCTGTCCCACGTAAGCGCCGACCAACTGAGAACGATCCACTTCGATGAGCTGTCCCTTTGCCAACAATCCGAGCTCCTGATACAGCTTGGCGATCAAGCGAGCCAAGGTCGTCTTCCCCGTTCCTGGGTTCCCCATCAGCACGAGATGAAGAGGGAGCTGGTCTTTCATATGCCAGCCCTTTTCTTCGCGCAGCTGGCGATACTGTAGAAATTGCGCTAGCTGCCGAACCCG
The DNA here is from genome assembly GCF_013332495.1 of Brevibacillus sp. HB1.2. Taxonomy (NCBI): domain Bacteria; kingdom Bacillati; phylum Bacillota; class Bacilli; order Caryophanales; family Paenibacillaceae; genus Brevibacillus; species Brevibacillus sp. HB1.2. Next base: position 136,353 of record NZ_JABMIU010000007.1, read on the forward strand.
ATGTTTGATCTCGTCCAGGCCGATCAACCGCTCCAATTGCTCTAAAGCACTCAAATCTTGTTGAGTCGCTTTTTCGCGATCTTCTACCTTTTCGTTCCTTTGCGGCAGGAGCTTTTCCTTCTGTTCTTGCTGGTTAGTTAAAGCGCGAATCGTCTCTTGCAATTGGACGAGCATTTCACTGGAGTAAAAGACCCCGGATAAAGACGCTCCATACGCTTGAACACGTTCTTGCAATTGAATTAATAAATTTTGTCGTTCCGTGTATAACAGCACGAGGCCAGCAGCCGTAGCTTCCGCCTCCGCATCGTTCCATTTTTGCGCTGCCTGTAGCGTCTCTTCAGCAAGAGAGCGCCACTTCGTGATTTCAGCCAGCTCATTGGTTGCCTGCTCTTCCAGCACCTCAACTGTTCTCCTGCGCATGACGACGTTATCCGTTTCACGCACGGACTTGAATTCAGTGAGAAAGGCATGGGATCGCAACTGTGAAAAGTACAGCTCGAGCTTAACTTCTCCAGCGTAGCGAAAATCAGGGGCTAGTTGAAGCGCACGATCTACCCATTCAGCTGCCAGCGTATGGCCTCCTGTTTTGTGCATCCGCAAAGCAGACATTCGCGTCAACACCATCGCTTCCATCAAATCAAGCTCTTCGCCTGGATGTTCTTGGCGATGCTGTTCGAGCATTTGCAGGAATGTCAGGCATTCGCCTTCGGATAGTGACTGGATGCTGGACGGATTTTCGCTAAAACCTGCAATCAGTACCCTCGGGTCCCGTTCTTCTTGATGCTGCATCTTTTGATTGCTCCTCCCGCTCCATTGTTTCATCCCTGTTGTAGCATATTTAGCCGAACATGAAAAGTCTGTCCGAACATTAGAACTCCCCTTGCATGCTCGATGCGGTTTTTTTCACCTTTTGACGCGCGAACAAGGTCGCCAAAGTGATGAGGATACCGGCCATACCAAATTCAAGCCAGACCCCGCCCCATTCTAACAGCATCGCACCTACAACCGGACCTGCAGCCATCCCCGTATAGCGGATGAAATTGTACACACCAATGGACGTTGCACGCTCTGCTTCAAATACTTCGGATAGCAAAATCGTGTGTGCAGGCATACCTACACCTAAGGTTAAGGCAAACAGCGTACTTGTTACCACAAGCAGCAGAAAAGAAACATCAGCAGCAGTCATAAAAAGAAACATCGCCAAAGCATTTAAACCGGTCGTCATCAGTAATGTTTTACGTGCTCCCCATCGATTTTGCAATACAGCAGACAGCTTGCTACTGATAATAAAGACGACTGACACGAGCAAGAAAACCAATCCGATTATTTCAACGGAGACTGCGTAATGGTTCGTCAATTGCACAGGGAGAAACAGCAGGAAGCAATAATAGGCATACATTTGGCTAAAACCGATCAAAATGACAGATGCACCAACTGGGTGGAGCAAAATATTACGGAAAGACCCTAGTGTAAAACCGCCTGATGATGTAGCTTGAGCCTTTTTCGTTTCGGGTAACAATACAGCATTGATGACGACGAGAAAGACTGCACAGATCGCCAAAAACAAAAAGACCGCAGAATGTCCGCCGATGCCGCCAATCCAGCCTCCTAACAGTGGACCAAGTGCCGGACTGAGCGCAAGCAGCATCTGATAAGTACCCATCGCAGATGCACGTTGGATTCCTGTAAATATGTCACCAATGATCGTTGCGGCTACGATCGGAATGGCAGCAAACCCCGCCCCTTGTAAAGCCCGAAAAAATAGTAGCCCATAAATAGAATCGACCAGATAGCATCCGATTGACGCGATCGTAAATAGGATCAGGGCAGGTATCATGACACGTTTTCGGCCGAACCGATCGATAAATGGTCCGTAGATGATTTGCATAATCGCGAGCATGACGGTAAAGATTGAAATGGTCCAATTTATCATGGTTGCACTCGTCTGAAACTCTTTTTGCATGGCTGGTAAAATAGGCATGAACAAATTTTGCGCGAACATACCTAGCATTAGCGTTATCCCAAGTAGGTACAGTACTTTTTTTGGATTCATGGTTTCTCTCCTCTTATCTCTTTAATATTGTGTCCTTGGAAACAATTTTCGTAAAAAAATAATGAACACCAGTTGCATAATTCCCCTAATCTTCTGTTGCTTCTCTTATGACCTCATCCAAAAATGCCAATTCAGCAGGATTATACCTATCCAAGAATCGGTACACGTCCATCTCCAGTCGTTGATGGTAGTGTTCGTGAATCTCGTTTACCATTTCTCCTGCTGATGTCAGCCGAAAAAAAACTTCCTTCTGATTGTCTTCGAGCTGATAGCGCTCGAGTAATCCTTTTTTCAAAAGCTTGACTGTTATTTTGGATATCGCACTCTTTGTTACCCCAATATGCTGTGCAATTGTCGTAACATTGACTCGATCTTTTCCCCCTACCTCTTGAAGGACGTGGAGCTCTGTTACGGATAACCTACCAACTTTATCGTAATCAGGTACGCTGCTTTTGATATCGCGCAATAGCATTTCTTCACGTAGCTTGCTGCGCTCCTCCTGTTTATGTAGAAAGGTGATCCATCGATTCCAAAGCTTCGTTTTCGGGTCCAATGCCATCAGCTCCTCATCTATTTCGAACTTTGTTTCTAAGGAAACAAAATAACCTTATCATGAGATTTCCTTTTGCGCAAGAAAAAACCGCAGCCCTGCATTCGCAAGCTGCGTTCCGAGACCAGTCTCTATCCATTTAGATTGCCCAATTCCTTGTCCGCACTGAAATGAGCACGAGCAGCCTCAAACACTTCACTTTCTGATCCGGCCGAGATTTTAAAGCTCGATACCACTTTCTTGCCGCATCGTACTTGAACATTATACTGTGAATCTCCATCATACGTTGACTCGAAATGATAATCTTCACCATTGACCTGAATGGTTCGTTCCATGGTTACACCTCCCACCTTAGTGTGACCAAGCAACATGGCAATCATCCAATACTTTGTTGCAAAGAAATCGTTTTTCCCGTTGCAGCTGACTCCATGGCCGCTTCGATAATCAAAAGGGCGATAAGCCCATCTTTTCCTGTGTCGTGATGATATGATGCATTTCGTTCGTCGAGCAGTCGCTGATCACTTGAACCTCAGGATGATGAACGACCTCCTGCCAGCTAGCCGCTACCGTACCCCCGTACTTTGCAATCAGCTTCTGTGCACGATCCGGATTAGCCGTTCATTTGCATTGGAACCGCAGACAATAATGCCTACTTTTATGCTCATGATTGCTCCTCCTTTGTGTTGAACCCTTGACAGACTCACCTGTCGTAAAAGTTATTCGCTCTAGGAAGTTGTTAGAGGGCACAACGCTGGTTCAACAGCACTGTGCCCCGTTTCCCTTTTTACAAATCAGCAATGCGATGCGCTTTTTTTCGCGCTACTCTCTTTTCGCGCATCCCCTCAAAGATCGAATAAAGAACAGGAACCAATACAAGCGTTACGAGCGTGTGAAAAATCAAACCCGCAATTACCCCGGTAGCAAGCGGCGCCTCTAGTTCCGCTCCTTCCGCAACAGCGAGTCCCATCGGCAGCATGCCGAGTATCGCGGTCAGCTTGGTCATGATTACCGGACGAACACGATCGCGCGTCCCCTGTACAATCGCTTCTTCCAACCCCATCCCCCGTGAACGGAGCAGATTGATTCTGTCAATTAACAGAATCGCATTGGAAACAACAATTCCTACTAGCATGACGAGCCCAATCATCGCCATCTCACCAAAGGTTCGCTGCGTGACCACGAATCCGAGAATGACTCCCACCAAGGCCATAGGCAGCGACAGCATGATAATAAACGGCTGAGATAATCTCCCAAACTGCGCCACCATAATCACATAGATGAGGGAGACGACTGCTACCAAGACGATGATTCCCTGGGTAAAGGTGTTATTCTGTTCCTTCAAATCGCCAGCGATCTCGATCTTGTATCCAGCGGGCAATTCCACAGTGCCCAGTTTCTCATTGATTTGTCTGCCTGCCGTACCAATGTCCGTGCCCAACAGTTCTGCTGACACGGTGATGATTTGTTCTCCTTTTTCATGCTTGATTGTGATCGGAGATTTGCTGAAATGGAAATCGACCAACTCGTGTAACGGCACCTGTGAGCCTGTTTCGGTTCGAATCATCGTGTGTTGGAGTTGGTCAGGATGTGTCACCCATGTCTCTGGAAATCTGGCAACAATCGAGGTTTCGATACCATTTTGACTGATTGTAGATAGGGATTGCTCCCCAAGCAGCATGCTGATTTGGCTGTCCAATGAATCTGAGTCAACCTGTAATTGAGACATTGCCTCCTGATTTGGTGTCAGCGTTACTTTTTCCTTCCCTCTTTCAAAGTCATTCCGAATGTTGACTACACCGGGGATGCTCCCCAGCATTTCTTCTACTTTTGTGGAAACTGACCGGGAAACCTCTAAATCTTCGCCCGCGACCTGCAACTCAATAGGTGCCGATTCACCTGAGAAGCCAAATGTCAAACTCGTCCGTTCCACTCCGTCAATGGCATTCAAGCGCCCGTTTACTTCTTGCATAAATTCTTCTTTCTCTTGTGTTCGTTGCGACTTGGTCACTAATGTAATATTTAACTCGACGGTCTCTTTCTTTGCCGTAAAAAAGACTTGATTGACGTCAGACAACTCTCTCAATGCTTTTTCCGCTTCAACTGCCGCTGTTCGCGCCTGTTCCAAGCTAGTGCCATCGGGCATCGTGAGCGTGGCAAAAATTTGATTCTCATTGGCATTCAAGCCATTTCCTATTTTTATCAATGGGAAGAGACCCAATGCCCCTACAAACACCGCAAGAGCCACCAGCAATGTGAGAATTCGATGACGAAGGGTTATCAGCAGTAATCGCTGAAAGAGAGAAACAATCCGATTTTTCCCTTTTTCGCTAGGGGACTGCAACTGTTTATCGTGTTGAAGAAAACGCTCGGAAAAAATGGGAACAAACAGAAAAGCTGCAATCGTTGACGCAAGAATGGTAGAGGTAACGGTAAACGCAATGGTATGAAGAATAGGCTTCAGCCACTGTTCAAAATCCGCGACCACAAGCGGTAAAAACACAATAATCAAAGTTAATTGGGAAGCAAAAACAGGTGCTATGACTTCTTTTGATCCCTGAACGATGGCCTGCTTCAGCTGCATTCCCTTTTCTCTCAAATGATAAATACTCTCCAGAACAACGATTGCGGCGTCAACAATCAATCCGATTGACAAACTCAGTGATATCAATACCACCATGTCAATGTTATATCCGGCAGCTTTCAAAGCGATGAAAGTCATCAGAATGGAGAGAGGCAGCGTCGTTGCAATGACCATCGTCACACGCCAATTTCGCAGGAATACCCAGAGCACGAGGATTGCCAATATTCCTCCAATGACAACATCTCGACTCAAATTGGTGATCGCTTTTTTAATAAAGGAGACGGATTCAAACATGACTCTCAGCTCGTAGTTTCCGCCCGCCTCATTATTGATTTGCCTCACAACTTCCTCGACTTTTTTCTGTGTAGTGATCAGGTCACTCCCCGCAGCACGCTTTACACTGATTTGTACAAAGAGGTTTCCTTCTGTCATGGAAATTGCGTCCTTCACGCTTCCGCGTAGGTCACTCACCGTTGCCAATTGTTCGAGTGCAACCTTGCCCTTGGGTGTCTTGATCAAAATGTTTTTGAACTCTTCTACATTTTTTAAGCTGTTGTCAATCATCACAACGGTGTCGAACCCCGGATTCTCCAATATCCCCACAGCTTTTTTCCAATTGGCACTCTGAAGCTGACCAACAACATCCGCTGCTGTCGTTCGATAGGCAGTAAGCCGTTCAGAAAGAAATGTTATCGCAACCTTATTTTCAAAACCGTCCTCGGATATGACCACTTCCTTCACACCCGGGACGGATTCTATTCGATCCTTAATGGTCGTCTTCAGCAAGGTGAGCATGGTCTGTGTATCGGTACCCACCATTGCGTAGTCGATTAAGTCCTCATCACCTAAATTCGTTTGCGTGACCGTAACGGTATCCACTACTTTGGGAAACTCGTTGCGCAGCCGATTCACAATATTTTGTGTCTCTTGTTTGACCTTTTCACCTTCCCCATCCTCTGAAAGGATCGAGATGCCAGAAAACCCCGTCCCTGTTTTCGATGAGAAATTTTTAATGCCAGCCACAGATTTCAATTCCTGCTCTATTTTTTTCGTGACCTTTTCCACCATCTCTTCAGGTGGCAGCGCTCCTCCTGAAATATTCACTTCAATCCAAGGCAAATTCGTTTTCGGTACAAGCTCCACGTTGAAGGAAAAGAGAGCACCGATTCCGGTAAGCACGATAAGGAATGTGCACAAATAGAGGATCACTTTTCGTTTCAGCAAAAAGAGAATGACCTTGTCCATCGGTTACTCCCCTTTCACCGTAACGACTTCTCCTTCGGCATAGTACGTTATGCCGGAGATTAGGATTTGATTACCTGACTGAAGGCCCGATAGAATCTCGATGTTATTTCCAACAATTTGTCCCACTTGCACATCGCGTCTCTTGATTACACCATTCTCGACAACCATGACGAAGCGCTGTGTTTCCTTAATGCCCACGCTTTGGACGGGAACGAGCATTCCGTTCACTTTGCGTGCCATCTCTACAGTCGCGACCATCCCCTCGATCAACACGTTGTCTTTATTGGAAACAGCTATCTCTACAAGATACTTTCCCGTTTCCTGGTTAAGTACAGGTGAGATAAATGTAATGGTCCCTTTACTTTTGCCCTTTCCCTCCACTGCCACAGGCACCGTGTCCCCTTGCTTGTAGTTTTCCATCACATCCAATGGGACATCGACCTTCAGCTTCACATCCGAGCTATCAACCAGGTGAATGATACTTTCACCTGGCTGGGCAAGACTACCTGCCTTTTGGGTCACATCGATGACCGTTCCGCTAAATGGCGCGACGAGTTGCGTTTCTTGAAGGGTTTTCTTTGCGAGCTCTACTTCACTGGCCGCTTGTTTCAAATCGGCATCTGCACTGGCAATCTCGTTGACTTCCGCACCCTTTAGCAACTTATCCAACGTAATTCGCGCCTCTTGTAGCGAAATCTCGTTTTGCTCTTTTTCCGACTGTGCACTGTCCAGCTCACTCTGCGAAATAGCACCGCCCTTAAACAGCTCTTGGGCTGTCTCCCATTTCCGTTGCGCATCCTTCATGCGCTTTTCCTGGCTGTCCACTGCCAAGCGTTGTTTGCTGATGAGATCGGCGCTTGCTCCTTGCAACGTTTTTGAACGCAACGCTGATGCGCTTTGAACCTGGCTTTGTGCCGCTTCCAGCCCTTTTTGATAATAGTTCGTATTTAATGAACTTAATACCTGGCCCTGTGTCACCTTTGCCCCTTTTGTTACGTTCATTCGTTCAATCGTACCAGAAGCCCCAAAGGCTAAATGGCTCTCCTGTTTATATTCAACGAAAGCAGTAAGTGGTATCGGCAGGGAATCTGTCTGTTTTACGGTGTGCACCTGCACGATCTTTTGCTTGGTTTGCTCCGCTTCCTGTTTCGTTTCCACTCCACATCCCGTGATGAACATCAGTACAACGGTCAAAACGACGTAGCGCATACTCTTCACGTAGAGTCCTCCAGTAGTTTTGTCATTGTCTTTTTGAATGAAGCTGACATCATATTCTCTCTCTCGTTATCGTGACCTTGCTCAAGCAGACTTGTCTGTCGCAACCACCTGTTCTTCTTTTTTCTTAAAGTATTGACTCACTTGCTTGTTCAGATGAGCGATCAAAGCGACTACGAAAATGACGGCACCTGAGACCAACAAGAGATATGGCCAATAAACGGCCTCCAGTAAAATACCGTACAACCAGATCCCAAACGGTACGGCCACTCCGGTAAAAGTCCCGACCACGCCAAACATGCTGGCACGCAAATGCTCAGGCGTGTTCAATTGAACAAAGGTAAAGATCGGGATGTTCCCCATGGAGTTGAAGATGGCGGAGACCAATAAAATCCCGACAAACACGCCCGTAATGATCCACGAGGCGTTACTCATTTCCGGAACAAAAATCGGAAAGATCCACGTCATCAAGAGAATCCCTTGCACTTGAATCAAAAGGAAGATTTTATTCTCAACGTATTTGCTCACCTTTTTCATAGAGACAATAGCCGCTCCGATAATGATCCCGATAAACCAGGAGGACTGAATAAAGGAGAATTGCTCCATCGATACTTTTTCGACTCGATAGGCAATATGCAGCAGCCCTACATACATGAGCGGAGGGAAAATAAAGTTGAGCAGAAGGAAAATCAGGAACAAGTACTTGATGACGACCTGTTCACGGATATATTGGAAGACTTCCTTGATTGTGTCTGTATAGCTTTGCGTTGTCTCCTGTACAACCTCAGTCTTGCGGAAACGGAGGAACATCTGCATGATCCCTGCTCCGATAAAAGAAAGGCCATCAATCAGCAAAATCATTTCCATCCCGACTAACCCATAGGCAACCGCCCCTACCAAAGGAGCCGCTACATTGAGAATGGCACTGATCGCTTGATAAATAGAGTTCATACTTCCTACTCTTTCTTCGTCTACCAGCTCAGGAATGGATGCTTGCAAAGCGAGATACGTAAAGGCCTGAATGGTACTGATCACGAAGGCGTATCCGACAAATAGCCATAGATTCGTGGGAAACTGAAGGAAAAACAGTAAAAACAAGAGAACGAGCGCACCGCTTAGCAGCTCGGTGACAACCATGATTTTTTTCTTGTTGTGTCTATCAATATAGGCGCCTGCAAAAATATTAATCAGCACCCCTGGCAAGTACGAAAAGCCCAAAACAGTTGCAAATGCAGCGGAAGAACCCGTCACATCCGCAATGTACAGAGCAAGAGCAAATTTGTAGACACCGCTACCTAATTCTGTGATAAAACGAGTGAAAGAAAAGAGAAAAATATTCAATCCGTATCCGTATGTTTGGTTGCCCATCTTAACCTCCCTGAATAGTAATCCCTCTAGGTGACAATTTATTTCGGCAAGAGGAACCCGCTACACCCCACGGACAATAAATCCGGAATAGAGCGGAATCCATCTGCCGATTTCCAATACGATTCCTAGGCGATTCTTAGCGTATGACTAGAGGCGATCCTATCAATTTTTTCGCTTCCTCCTCCAAGATCACTCGCAGCTTCCTTTCATCCTCGCGATATGGCAAAGCCATAAAAATAGTCATTTTGCCCATGGATGTATAGGAAGCCTCAAAGAGAATACGTTTCTTTCCTTTTATAAACAGGTGATCGTATTCACTTGGTTGACTCTTGTTCTGCTCACCCAGAAAGTTACAAATAATAGGCGTCATCTGCATGGATTGGATGAGTGAGTGATTAGAAAGAGGATAGTTTTCCGTTACATCATGACTTTGCACGAGATTGGTGAAATGAATGTTCCTCTCCTTTGCGAGATCCAACCGAGCTTTCACATACGTTTCCAACTCATCCAAACTCGACGCTGGATCAATATGAAGCGGAATATGATCGATGCACTCGCCAAGCACATCGAAGAAATGGTTCCCCATAAAGGATCTGCCAAAGTTCATGAGGAAGATGGGTGCCTTTTGGACTCCATAACTTCTTTCGCAAAATCTGGCTAAAAGAGCAATCGGAATCCGTGCATTTTCTGTCTCCTGCGAGTTGTCCATATCCAGTTCGCAGGTAACAATCGTGTAGCCGTCCAAAGCGGATGAAGATGCGAGTTGTCTTTCTATGGACAAAAGACTATTCTCAAATGCGTGAAGATCAAATTCCTCCATGAGCTGTTGATCTTCGATTCCGATTGGACCCTTGGTAATTTGCTGGACGAAATCCCAATACGTATTCCCATCATTTTCCGAGAGCTCTGTACCATTCTCCAACGCTTCGTAATATAGGTTCATGTCGTTTTGCAGAACCTCACTGCTAATAAAATCAAAAATGAGATGCGATGCCGGGAATAGGAACGAGTACTCTTTCTCGCTCTCTTTCAGCAAGATCACTTTGTAAGACAAAGAACCGATCGAATCATGCTGCTTGTAAAAATATTCGCTCAGTAAAAGATGGCGCACCGCTTCTTTTCTGTCATCCGAGTCGCTCGATACATCCACAACAGGGAGCGCAATCTCACTAGGGCAAGGATATTCTTTCCAATATGGCTCTTCTTCCTCAAAAGCCAACGTGCATCGCAGTAAATGATGCCGCTCCAGGACTTTACGAAATGCCTTTTCCAGTGTCTTAGGATCGATCATCCGCCCAAAGCGAATCACTGTTCCAGAAATGTCCTTTTCCTGTACATGATAGCGCTGTGAAGGTGACAGCGGCTGTCTGATAAAAGTCTGCGGAGTGACGATCGCCTCCGAATAACGGAGGAGCTTCTGATCGAGGTCGTTGACGAGGCGCTCCTGCCATGGCAATGATTCATTCTCATCTAGTGCAGCCTCTTGGATATCATTCCTCTCTTTTTCCCATGCTTTTTGCGAGAGATCCAGATATTGAATGGCGTGCGGCTGAATTGCAGGATCACAAGACGTACGCAATACGGACAGTATTTCTTGGTGTTTGTCCCGCGCATTTTCCTCCACGTACAGAACAGCTCGATGCTTGTTGCCGAAGGGCAACTCTACATAATTGCTTCGTACTTGAAAATGAGCGTAAATCAAGGTTTCCAGCTCTTTTTTATCTTGCGCTTTTGTGGTGCGAACTCGGTTTACTGTATCTACATATCCTGCTAGCGCTCTGACTGTGTCATATTGGAAGATCGTTTGAATCTTTACTTCTATTCCTTCCTTATGAAGTCGCGCTACCAGTTGGATCGCTTTGATAGAATGCCCACCCAGATCATAAAAATGGTCATCCACACTGATTTCCTGTAGGTCGAGCACTTCTTTCCAAATTTCCGCCAGCCTAATCTCCTGCTCTGTAACAGGTGGATTCATCTGCTTACTTGCCTCCCTGATCATGGCAGGCTCAGGTAATGCTTTCCGATCTATTTTTCCGTTTGGTGTTATAGGCATTCTCTCAAGGATGTGGATATACGTTGGTACCATATAGGCCGGAAGAGTGGCCAAAAGCTCCTGACGCAAATCTCTGTTCCAATCAGGCTGCTCCCAGACCAGATAAGCGATCAGGCAGGCATCTCCTCCCTGCTCTTTTTTGGCCAACACGACCGCTTCCTTCACTCCCGCCTGGGATAGGATCACGTTTTCAACCTCATCAAGCTCGATACGGAAACCACGTATCTTGACCTGGTTGTCCATTCGCCCCAAATATTCCAGACTACCATCCGCAAGCCATTTCACCATGTCTCCCGTCTTGTAGAGCCTCGAACCGGTCATAAACGGATCTGCCACAAATTTCTCGTTCGTCAATTCCTCGCGATTGATGTAGCCATCAGCGACGCTAATACCCGCGATAGCCAGCTCACCAGGAATTCCCTGGGGCTGCAAATGACCGTGCGCATCCAGCACATATACTTTTGTGTTGGCAATGGGCTTTCCGATTGGCACTTGCTGCGGCAGCCTCTCTTGCCCTTCATACGTCCAAGTCGTTGCACAAATCGTTGTTTCGGTTGGACCGTATGCATTGATGTATCGGCAATGCGCACTCCATTTATGGACAAGCTCCCAGTTTGCCGCGGAGCCTGCGGTGATTAATGTCTTCAATTTCGGGAAATTTTCCGGCTCTAAATACGTAACAAAGGTAGGTGGAAGCGTCGCGACTGTTACTTCATGCCGTAGCAGATACTCACTGAAAGCCTGCGGATCGAGTACGACATTCTTTGAAACAATGACCAATCTCGCCCCCGTCAATACCCCCATCGTAAACTCCCAGACAGAGGCATCAAAAGAGATGCTGGCAAACTGCAACACCTTGTCCTTTTGGGTGATCCCGAGATCGTTGATGAAAAACTGCTGGAGGTTGGCGATTCCGACGTGGTGCAGCCTTACCCCCTTTGGCTTCCCCGTTGACCCGGATGTATAAATGACGTAGGCCAGGTCACTCGAACGATGAAGGGTCTGTACAACAGGTGAAACATCGTTGTATACGCTCCTATCATCAAGATTGATCAATGTTGCTGCTGGGAGAATACTTTCTGCATACGATACCGTCGGATCATGGACCAAAACAATGCTGGCCCCGCTATCTTCGATCATATAGCTGATCCGTTCGCTCGGATGGTCGGTACTAATTGGAAGAAAGGCACCGCCCGCTTTTAAAACGGCCAAGATGGCGAGGCTGTATGCAGTAGAGCGCTCTACCATCACAGCAACAATGCTGCCTGGTTTTACCCCTTTCTCACGCAGCACGTGGGCCAGCGCATCGGATTTGTCATCTAATTCCTGATACGTGTATGTGCCTTCCTGATCGACCACGGCAATGTAATCCGGCCCCTTTTTGACCTGTTCCTTAAATAGCTGGTCAATGGTTAGCGTTTGATCAACCAGCATCTCCGTGTCATTCCATTGTTGCAGAATGAGAGCCTGCTCCTCGTCTGTGACCATTTGCATTGTCGCAATCGGCTGGTCCGGATTACCGACGATACTTTGAATCAACTGATTCAAGTGCGCTCGTACTTTTTGCAGATAGGCATTGCTGTAAGCAAGTGCATTATAGATAAAGTGAATTTCTAATTCCTTTCCGGGAATAATGCACAAGTTGAAGTCGTAGCTGGTTTGCTCATATCCTTGGACATCCGTGATTCCGAATAAACCACCTTTTCCATCTTCGTCGAATGCCTCTTCCGTCAATGGATAGTTTTCAAAGACCATGAGATGCTGAATCAGGTTTTGTTTTAATGTGGTTTCGGACTGAATATCCGCCAGAGACAAGTATTGGTAGCTGCTTGTGACTGTGAAGAACTGTTGCACCTGCCGAAGCAACTCTGAAAATGTCTGTTTGCCTTCACTGCGAATTCGCATTGGGATCGTATTGACAAACAATCCAACCATTTCTTCTACGCCAACGAGCTCAGAGGGACGTCCCGAAACGACTGATCCGAAGACAACATCATTGGCATAATTGTATCGTTGCAGCAACAATCCCCAGAGGGAATGAAAGACGATGCTCAGTGTTACATCATTTGATCTCGCTATTTGCTCCAAACGGGCAGTCGTTTCCCGATCCATGCGAAATACGATCGATTCTCGTTGGTACCCCTTACCGGTTGAAATCGTTTCAACCGGTAAAGGAGATTGCTGATCAAATCCATCCAAGCTATCTCGCCAGAACGAGAGTCCCTCTTGTTTGTTTTGCTTGCCAAGCCAAGTGACATAGGTACTGAAAGAATACGGTGGAGCCAGCTCAGCCTTCTTATTTTGAAGATAAGAGCGATAGATATGGAAAAAGTCTTTTGCGACAATTCCCAGGCACCAGCCATCCATAATAATATGGTGGAAGCTCCACACCATCTTGTATTTTGATTCGCTCAATTTCATAACGGTAATCCGAAACAACAGATCTTTTTCCAGATCAAATCTCTTGCCCCGATCCCTTACAAGAAATTGCTCCACAAATGCTTCTTGTTCATCCTGAGTCAGGTCAGAGATGTCCTCGATCTGAATAGCTGCTTCTCTTTGCTTCAACACGATCTGCAGAGGCTTTTTACTTTCTTTATAGTGAAAGACTGTTCGCAGGATATCGAATCTTTCAACGAGGTCTCGAAAGCTCTGATCAAGGAGATCAAGCCGCAACGACTCCTCCATCGTAATCACCGTTTGTTCGAAGTGGACCTCTGATTCAGGATGAAGGATAAAGTGATACAGCATGCCTTCCTGCATAGGTGTCAAGCGGTATATATTTTTAATCTGAACACCATTCAAACCTCATCACCATCTATCATTGAATTTTTTCACCCAGCAGTTGGGAAAGATGATCTAATTCCTCAATGGACAGCTCATCGTATGTGAAATCTGTTGGGCTTTGCTCGACTGACTCTTTCGATAAGCAGTGCGTAATGATTTCTACGATCTTTTCTCGGTAGGCATCCACGAGGCGCTGAATGGTTCCTTCTTCAAACTCTTCACGATGATACGTAAAAGTAAGTGTCAGCTTGCGATTCACCACCATTCCATTCACATCAAGCGCAAAGGATCGAATGGCGGACGGACTGATTTCTCGGCCCGGTGAAAGAGAGGAAGTCGTTATGCTGCCAGATTCCAAGTCTGTATCGAACTGTCCCAAATAGTTAAAACTGATCTCGGGCTTTACCTGGAACGTTAACGGAACTTCGGTTTGTCTCGCAGTCAGATACTGCAAAATACTGTATCCAACCCCTTTGTTCGGCACACGTCGCAGGCTGTCTTTCACCATTTTGATCTGGTAGCCAACGGATTCCGATCGGCTCATATCCAGTACGAATGGATACTGGGCTGTAAACCATCCGACGGTGCGTGAAACATCGATGTCCTTCACGATCTCTTCTCTACCATGTCCCTCCAGATTGACGAGCACATGATCTATCGACGCCCACTCATTTACCGCCAAACCTAACGCCGTAAGCAACAAATCATTTACTTCCGTGTTATAAGCCTGGTGGCTCTGCTTCAGTAGCTTTTCTGTGTAGGCTTCATCAAGCTCGATGGTGACATCTGTTGTATCTCGCATAAGCGGTGCCCCAATCGTTTCCGCCTTTGCCAGAGGAGAGAATGGCATTCCCTCAACCTGCTTCCAATATGCGATTTCCTGTTGAATCTCGCTTCCTTGCGCATATTTTTGCAATTCTTCTGACCATGTTTGATAGGAATCGGTTTTCATAGGCAAAGTAGGCTCTTCTTTCTGTAGCAAGGAGTCATACACCGTATGGAAATCTTCTAGAAGAATCCGCCATGAGACACCATCAACTACGAGATGATGAATCACGATTAACAGGTGATCTCCTGCATCTGTTCGGAAAAGGCCAAGATTTACCAACGCAGTATCCGTCAAATCGATCCCTTCCTGTATGAGTTGCGCTGCTTGCTCCATTTCCACTACGCTTTGAGCCGGGAACTCTCTGATCATAATGGAGACTTGGCACTCGTCTAGTTCCCGATGTTCCTGTACAATGTCCGACTCTTTCATTTGGAATTTCATTCGCAAAGCATCATGATGCTCAATCAGCTTCATAAATGCTTGTTGAACCAGCTCTGGATCAAAGCCAGCTTCACTGAACAACATGACAGATTGATTGTAATGATGCGGGTTCTGATGGTTTTGTTCAAAGAAGTTCATCTGGATCGGTGTCAATGTTACTGCTCCCCTTACAGGCCCTTGCTCAATCTGTCTGGTCAGCGTCTGGAGATATCTTGCTGCACTGCGAATGCGCGGGTTTTGGAACAAGTCTTTCAAGCGAAGCTCATACGCATGACTCCTCAATCTCGCTATCATCTGAAGAGCTTTAATAGAGTCTCCCCCAAGCTCAAAGAAGTTGTGTGTCACACTTACTTGCGCAAGCCCCAGCACATCCTTCCAGATGGTGACCATGATTTGTTCCTGTTCATCGGACGGCTCGACGATGTGTTCCTCCACCAAGAGAGAGCGATCAGGAATGGGGAGTTTTTTCCGATCCACTTTTCCAACAGCGGTAATCGGCATAGCGTCTAGTCGAACGAAGAAAGAAGGAATCATGTAATCGGGCAAATCTTTCGCGAGCAGGTCTCTCCACTCGTCAGCGGCAAGCTCATGCTCTGTCACAATATACGCGCATAAGTACTTGCTTCCATTTTCTTCTTCTCTGGCGATCACGATTGCTTCTTTTACCTGTTCTAGCGAAAGCAACTTGCTTTCAATTTCCCCTGGCTCGATTCGATATCCCCTAATTTTGATCTGGAAATCCCTTCTGCCCAGGAAGTGAATGTTTCCATCCGGTAAGTAGACAGCCAAATCCCCTGTCTTATACATTTTTTCATAGCCCGGTTCCGCGTATGGATTATCGACAAAACTTTGCTTCGTTTGCTGCTCATTATGCAAATAACCTAGCCCAAGCGGCATGCCAGAGATGTAGATTTCGCCAGGGACACCTATCGGCACTCGCTTTCCGTACGCATCGAGAAGAAGGATTTTCGTGTTGAATATCGGTTTTCCAATCGGAATGCGATCTTCCTCTCCCGTAATTTGATAGGCAATGCATCCGATACTTGCTTCTGTCGGGCCATACAAATTCGTCGGTGATACATACTGGAATATTTTCAGGAATTTGGAAACTGCGGACGGAACGATTTCCTCGCCGCCGATAATGATCTTTTTGAGCGATTGTAATTTGCCCTGCAGCTCGAGATTTTCAGCTAACTGATTGACGATCACATTAAAGACAGATGGGACGAAATCAGTTAAGGTAATTTGTTCGTCTTCAATGATTCCAGCCATGTAATCAGCCGAGACTGTCATCCCCGTAGTAGGCAAGACCGTTTTTCCGCCATTCGTCAGCGGCCAGAAGAATTGCCAAATGGCACTGTCGTATACATGGTTGGTGGTCTGAAGGACAGATTGCGCTGCGTCTTGTCCAAAGTAGTCATCCATCCAGAGAAAGCGGTTGACGATCCCTCTATGCGGTACGACGACTCCTTTTGGTTTGCCTGTTGAACCAGAAGTAAAAATGACATAGATGGGGTCTTCCGGCGATACGGACAAATTAGGATTTTCGGTTTCCGTTGTCAGGTGCCCCAGATCAATCGCAACCAAATTCGCTCCCAAATCCGTCTCCGTAAAGGAATGGTCAGATTCTACGAATACGAACTCGCTACCCAGCTCGGCAATAACAGACTGGAGTCGATCGACAGGCCACTGAATGTCCAATGGTGAAAACGCTGCTCCCGTCTTCATTACACCTAATAACGATACGACCAATTCCAGACTTCTTTCCATCAGCACAGGTACATACTTGCCTTTTCCTATACCGCGGTTCAACAGATCAGAAGCGACTGCATTGGCTTTCTCGTTCAATTGTTGGTACGTGATTGTCGAGCCTTGATAGGAAACGGCAATGCGATTCGGATAAAGGCTGGCTGATTCCTCGATGGCAACATGGATCGGTTGTACCACAGGATAATCTCGCTTCGTATCATTACTGAGCTTCTCCATAAACTGCACTTCTTCTGGAGACATGAGGTCAATCTCGCCCACAAGAATATCCATGTTAGCAGCTACCTGCCGCAGTACGTTGGTAAAATGGCTGATAAAACGCTCCATCGTCTCAGGCTTAAATAAACTGGTGCTATATTCGCACTCCACAAAAAAGCTTTCATTTCTCGTCTCGACATTCATGACGATGTCTAGCTTGGATATTTTCGTTTGGAATGGATAAAGGCTGACCTCTACCCTGTTCCAATCAAATGCCGTATCTGCCACATTGTCATAGGAGAACATGGTGTCAAACAACGGATTCCTGCTTGGGTCACGTCGAACTTGAAGCTTCTCTACTAGGTCTTCCAATGGATAATCCTGATGTTCAAACGCCAGAAGTGCCTTCTCACTTAGCTCTTGGACAAACTCGCGGAACGTTTTGCTGCCTGCTGGATGATTTCGCAGTGCAAGCGTATTTACAAACATCCCCACTACATTTTGAACATCGGTGTGGTTACGTCCTGCCACTGGAGTCCCTACGACAATGTCCTCTTGCCCGGTATATTTGGACAGCAAAACGTTGTACGCCGCCAATAGAATCGAAAAGACTGTGACATTCGCTTCCTTCGCCAAGTCATGCAAGCTACGAGATACATCTGCCTCTATCTCGCTTTCGACCGTACCCCCTTCAAAGCTTTGAAACTGCGGTCGCTGATAGTCCGTAGGTAGATTCATAACAGGTAGCTCCCCGCTGAATTCATCTACCCAGAACTTCTCCTGCTTATGGGACTGCCCCGTCGCCTTGAGCTGTTTCAACCAAGCCGAATAATCCTTGTACTGAACGGTGAATGGTTTTGGATTTTGTCCGTTATACAGTTGATTCAACTCATCAATCACAATGCTCACCGATGTTCCATCTGCTATGATGTGGTGCATGTCAATCAGGAGCAAATGCTTGTCCTCCACCAGTTTTACCAGCTTGACGCGCAATAATGGAGCCAAGCTCAGTTCGAATGGTTGAATGAACGTCCGAATGAGATTTTCTATACTCTCAGGACTGTCCTCTGCGCGAGCATGATCGATAGCAAAACGGACAGAGTCATGGACAAATTGTTTCGGCTCACCATTTACGTAGTCGAAGGACGTACGGAACGCCTCATGCCTTTGAATGAGGGACTGGAATGCGTTTTCCAATGCCGCAGAATCCAGCTGCCCGGAAAGAATCAGAGCGCCTGCCATGTTATAGGCCACACTCGTTTCATCGAGTGATTGAACCGTGAAAATCCTTTTTTGCGAAGGAGAGAGCTCATAATTCTCTTGTTTTCCAACCAACTGAATCAAAGGCTTTTCGGTCAGTGTCGATTCAGAAATGACGTGGGCAAAACTTCTGACAGTAGGATTTTGGAAAACGGCTCGCAGCGGAATTTCTACCTGCCACTCCTTGTTCACTTTGGCAACAAGAATGGCGGCATGCAGCGAATGTCCACCGATTTCAAAGAATCGATCCAAAGCGCCGACTCGTTCGATACCCAAGACCTCTTGCCATATTCCTGCAAGTTTTCTTTCATTTTCTGTCGCTGGCTCTACGTATTCCTCGGATATTAGCTTAGAAAGATCGGGTTCAGGCAAAGCATTACGATCGATTTTGCCGTTTGGCGTCACAGGCAACTCTTCCAATTGGATGATAAAGGTTGGCACCATGAACTCAGGCAGGGAATCGGCTAAAAAGCCCTTGATTTCGGACGCACTTACTCCCTCATCCGTCGTGTAATATGCGCACAATACAACGGATTCATCTCCCTTTGTCTTCGGGAGCACAATGGCATTACGAACCTTTTCGTGCCGTAGCAGCTGATTTTCGACTTCACCCAGCTCCACACGATATCCACGAATCTTCAATTGGTAGTCCGAACGACCAACAAACTCCATATTTCCATCTGCCATCCAGCGCACAATATCGCCGGTTTTATACATGGTCTCACCAGGACGGAAAGGATTTTGGATGAAGCGCTCACGGGTTAATTCCTCTCGGTTCAGATACCCCCGCGCAACACCTGCTCCCCCGATATATAGTTCTCCGTACACGCCCACCGGCTGTGGCCGCCATTGGGAATCCAACACATAAAATTCTGTGTTTTGCAGCGGTTTTCCGATCGGAACATTTCCGGTTGTCATTTCGGTATCGCCAGCCATTTCGAAGTAGCTGGAATCAATAGCAGCCTCCGTGACTCCATAGCTATTGATGATTTTGAACTGCCCGAAACGCTCGACCAAGCGGACAAACGCTTCGCTTTGGCATGTATCCGAACCAAGAATCAGCAGTTTCAGATGAGTGAGCGGCAATCCATTTTGATAAATGTACTCCATAAAAGGAAGAACAAGAGCAGGTGTCGATTCAAACAAGGAAATTTCATACCGGGTCAACCACTGATAAAGAACCGGAAGATCAATCCTTACATCACTGGGACAAATCACCAAATGTCCACCATTCAGCAGGGCCCTGCACAAATCCCCCGCAAACACGTCAAAAGAGAAACTCGCCATCTGCAAGAGATTCACATTCATCTGTTCAAGTTCGTACTCATAGCGCCATGTATTCGCTACACTGACCAGATTGCGATGCTCGATCATAACCCCTTTGGGTTTGCCAGTCGTGCCGGATGTATAAATGATATAAGCGAGATCGCTCGGTCCGGAGATGGAGTCGAGATTGGACGAATCCTCTCTGTAACTGGCCTTTGCGTCCAGATCGATTATGGCGCCGCCGAAGTCTATTCCGCTCTGTCCATTTTGATTGACCAGCATGACCTTTGCCTGACTGTCTTCCAGCATGAATGAAATGCGGTCCTTCGGATATTGAGGATCAATCGGAACATAGGCACCACCCGCCTTCATGACGGCCAGAACAGCGACGACCATGTTAATCGAGCGTTCTGCCAAAATCGCAACGGAGCTGTTTGGCTTTACACCCTGATCACGCAGAGTCCGTGCCAAGCGGTTTGCTTTCGCATTGAGTTCCTGATAGCTGATCTGCTCTTCCCCGTAAGAAACAGCGACTTGCTCTGCATGGCGTATTGCTTCTGCCTCAAACCATTCATAGAACGTTGGATAGAGAGGAGTGGAAATTTGCGTTCTCGCTTGATTAAAGTCGGCAACAACCTGCTTGACGTCTTCGCTGGACAAGTACTCCAAATCAGCTAGACAACTCTCATTCGATTGCAGAATGGAATGAAGAATCTTGGCAAAGTGATTGGCCATTCGCTCAACCGTATCGCGTTTAAACAGATGAGTGCTGTAATCAAATTGGCAAGTGAGCGTTGTCCCATCGTCATGGACATCAAGACTGAGATCAAAGAGGGACACACCTTTTGGATATTCATACGTCGTGACTTTGAAATCGTCTGAGGCCACGTCGTCAAAGGATTCATAATGGTAATCAAACATGGTATCAAATAGCGGATTGCGGCTCAAATCTTTGTTTAGTTGCAGAGCATCAACCAGTTTTTCAAACGGGTACTCCTGGTTTTCAAAGGCACGTATGGCTTGATTTTTCACTTCTTTCAGGAAATCCGTAAAGGTCTTGCTTCCTGTTGGATAGTTTCGGATGGCCAACGTATTTACAAACATGCCCATCATTCGTTCCAAATCAGGGTGTTGTCTTCCCGCCACAGCAGAACCGACAATCAGCTCCTCCTGCCCCGTGTATCGATAAAGAAGTACATTGTAAGCAGCAAGCAGTACCATATACAAGGTCGTGTCCGTTTCCCTAGCCAATTGGAGCAACTGCTTCCTGACTTCCTCATCGATCTGCATTGTTAAGCGGTCACCTTCAAAGGATTGAACCGGCGGTCTTTGGTAATCAATGGGAAGCTTCAGTACTGGGAGCTCTCCTTGGCTAAATTGCGTAAGCCAGTACTCCTTTTGAGCCAAGAGCTGTTCTGAATGCTCCCTCTCTTGCTCCCATGCCACGAAATCTTTATACGTCACGCCGAGTTCAGGCAGTGATTCTCCTCTATACGTATGGAGCAGCTCACGGATAAACAGAGAGACCGAATAGCCGTCCGAAATAATGTGATGCATGTCCACAGCCACAATAAAGCGTTTGGCTGACACTTGGAAGATTTTCGCCCGAATAAGCGGTGCTTTGCTGAGATCAAATGGCTGGATAAAGGTGCGAATCGCCTCATTTACATCCACTTCGGACAATTGCTCGACCTCAATATCCAATGACAAATCGTCATGTAAAATTTGCACGACTTCATTATCTCTGATGACAAAGTTGGTTCGGAAAGACTCGTGCCTTTGTACAACCTGTTGCAAAGAGTGAATCAGACGATCAAGTTCCAGCTCCCCATCCAATTGTAAGTAACCGGATAGGTTATAGGCGGTTCCTCCATCCAGACCTTGGAGGATGTACATTCTTTTTTGTGCGGAAGAAGACTTATAGTATGGCTGCAACTCGCATGAGCGAATGGGAGTAAAAGCTTGATGCTTTGAAGAGTCTACATATTTGGCTAAATCACGTATCGTCTGCGATTGAAAAATTTGATGCAAAGGAATTTGCACATGGCATTCCTTGTAGATTCTGCTGAGCATGACAGTCGCTTGTAAGGAGTTCCCGCCTTGTTCAAAAAAATTATCATCCAGATACATCGGGGAGCTTCCCAAGATTTCTTGCCAAATGACCCTGATGGTCTCTTCGGTCGCCGTACCAGCCTGCTCTACTTCTCTGTCTCTCGTACTTCTTTGCCCTGCAAGACGATCGGATAAATGGATGATTTGGATTTCTCCATTTCCTAGGGGAACAGCCGTTTTCATTGTTCGCTGCCAATGAGACGGGTCAGCATGCTCGAATCCCCCATCAGCCAGATACACCTGTCCGACCGCACCCACAGGGGCCAATTGCTGATATTGATCCAGGACATAGAGGGAAGCTCGTCCTACTCGATCATCTGGCACATCCTGCAAAAGTTCTGTCCATTCCGCTGCATATTTGCCCAGGTTGCCACTGGATTCGCGTATCATTCTTTCCATCTCATTGGGCTGTAAAAGTGACAGTGCACGAATTTTTTCCTGATCGTCTTCTGCAATACGATGCAAAAGATTGGCAAAGTAGACGCCCCACTTGCGAAGAATCTCTGTGGTTACTACCCCGCTTCGTGCATCCACATCAACCACAAGCTCTCCGCCCACTTCTGTCACGTTGACAAAAAGATCGTACTTGCTGTAAATGATCCGATTGGGCAACAGCGTAGCCTTCATTTGAGCGAAAGTCAGGTTGTGAAGCGGTCGATCCATATTGAACAACACAGAAAGCTCTGGCAAGTTCTGATGCGGCAAATTCTCAGCTAATGCTGCAAAGGAGTAAGCTTGATGCTTTTCCATCTCCGCAACCGCTTGTTTCACCCGGGACAAATAATCCGCTGCCGTATCATTGCCGTCAATCTCCGTGCAAACCGGCAACAGATTGACGCAGTTTCCGATCAAGGACATTTTGCCGATATGGGATTGACCCGCAGTAGGAATCGCAACAACCATTTTTCTATTCCCAAGAATGCGATGTAGGAAGAGGTTAAAAGAAGCCAGTAAGGTAATAAACAGACTGTTCTTGTTTTGAATGCTTCTTTTTCTTGCCTTCCTTGTGATGTTACTGTCGATCTTGAAGGTAATTCGCTCGCCTGTAAAAGTTGGTTTTCCCACTTCTCGTTGCTCTAAAGGAAAAACGAGCTTGGGGATTGGCTCTGCAAATTTTTCGTTCCAGTACGTGAGCGCGTCCTGAAACGCTGGATTCTGCATCTGATCTTCTTGCCAATTTCGGTACGTAGAAAACGGTGTAGACGGCTCGAGCGATATTGGTCGTTTCTGTGTAAGGGCCGAGTAAATATCATCCAGCTCTTTTATAAAAACAGCCATGGACCACCCATCCGCAATCATGTGATGGAAGGTGTAGGAAGTCAGGAATTTGGCGGTAGCCAGCTTGATGACACTTACCCGATACAGGGGGTCCTCAGAAGACAGGTCAAATGGCGTGCCTGTTTGTTCATCCAATAGCTGATTCCTTTTTTCTTCCTGTTCCTCGGATGAAAGGTTGCTCAAATCCACGAATCGAACACGTATGTCCCTATTGGGCAGTACCACCTGGTACTCCCCGTTTGAATCAATGATGGTCCGCAATGCTTCATGACGATCCACCATGGTTTGGACTGCCCGCTCAAACACAGGGATATCAAGCTCACCCTCCACCTGAAGGGAGATGGTCTCGTTAAAAGCGGCGGATGCTTCCACGCGATATTTGACTGCAAACCACATTTGTTTCTGTTCAGGGCTAAGAGGAAGCTTCAGTTGTTCCCCCACACTTTCCACAGGCGTTGCCTCTGGCATTTGTCCATCACGTCTCGTAACGTTTGTCATTTCGACGACTTGATTTTGTTTCCGTCCACCACTCGGAGAAGTTGTGGGTGGCTCCGGCAAAAAACCTCCTCGCCTTAGATCATCAATACTTTCCTTCACCGCATGGATCAGTCTTTCAATATCCTCATCGGAATGGGCTGTGGAAAGGAAGCAATTTCTGCCCTCCCATATATAAATGCCCTTGCTAATCAGATGATAGAAGAACAATTCTATATCGGTAAACGATACGAAGCGGAACAAGGAGCCGCAATTAATCATCTGGATTGGAATCTGTTCGTTCTTAAAATACGCGTTAAGTGTTTCTACCAAGTAGAGGGTCTTTTGAGTCAATTCTTCCTGAAGCTTCGGCCCCTGTTCCTTCAAATATTCCAGAGTAGCGATCGCAGCGTGCATCGTCAGTGGATGCGTGCAAAACGTTCCGCCCACAAACGTCTTTTTCTCGGCATTTACCGGGTAAGAATGATCCCCAAAATTCCAGATTCCCCCGTCTACTGCATCCATGAACGCAGCTTTACCGGCTACAACACCGATCGGCATGCCACCACCCGGAACTTTTCCATACGTAACGAGGTCTGCTTCTATTCCGTACCACGCCTGTGCTCCACCAAGATGTATTCGGAATCCTGTAATGATTTCGTCAAAAATAAGGGCAGTGCCTGATTGGCTTGTAATCTCTCTGACTTCCTTCAAGAATTCCACTGGCTGCAGATCTGGACGGCGGCTTTGAACAGGCTCGACTAATACTGCGGCCAGTTCATGTGCATGTTTTTTGATCAGCTCGATTGATTTTGGATGGTTGTAGTTTAAGACCAGGACGTCATCCACCGTATGCTGGGTAATACCTGGTGCCATCGGTATGGCCTTCCCGTCCTGGGACTCAGGATCAGCAACAGTCAGAACGCCGTCAAATGTTCCATGATAGGAGCCGGAAAATAATGCGATTTTCGAACGGCCTGTAACAGCTCTAGCCAAGCGCAGTGCCACCATTACTGCCTCTGTCCCCGAATTGTAAAAGGCGACACGCTCTACTCCGGATAGCTCGCTGATTAATTCTGCTACCCTTCCAGCTACATCCGACATAGGACCCAGCGGAGGCAGATCAGATTGAATCTGTTCCTCCAGCTTTTTCATGATAAATGTGGGATTATGACCGAGCAGGTTTACACCAAACCCCATCGTCAGATCGATATATTCATTCCCATCCAGATCCCACATTTTTGAACCAGCTGATGCTTGTGTAATGATCGGATAGACCATTTCCTTCCAATACGAACGGAATCCAGACACATTGCGATTGTTGGCATGAACAAATCGGTGCTCTTGCGTATACTTCTTGGAGTGCTTTGTCTTTTCCGTATAGCTTTGAATGAATGCGTTCAAATACTCTCTTTGTGTCGGTGTAAAATTGCCTCGTTCACCGATCATCAGTGGCTGATACGGTATAAATGGCTTCTGGCGTTCCTCTTCATTCACCTTGACGGGTGGTTTACCTTCGGGTTTCTTGCTCTCGGGAGCTACAGGCACAGATTCAACTTGTTGCTTTGGTACAAAGCTTTGTTCTTGATTCAACAGCTCCAATTGCTTTTGTAACAGCGTAGCCATTTGGTTTTGGTGTTCAGACAAGAGCGAAATCTGCTTTTCGATAATGGTTTCAACCGCCCCTGTGCTTCTCGAGACTGGCATTTTCATGGTTTGTTCAATCGGCTCTGATTGTTGAATATGGTGAACGTCATTCTGTTCCACAACTACGTTTGCTTTCGGTTGCTCGATTGCCATCCATTCCATTTGTTTGGCAGAAGCCACAGCGGGGCTACTGGATAGCTCCAGAGCGATGTGGGCCGCTAGCTTGTCCACACTGGTAATGGTTTCAAACAACTCTTGGGCCGGAATGACCACTCCAAACTTTTCTTGAATTTCACGATTGATTTGTACGAGCATAATAGAATCCAAGCCTAGCTCCAGAAAATGAAGGGATGGATCAATTTCATCTACAGCAAAACCAGAAGCATGATGAACCAACTCTTTCAGAACTTTTGCGATTGGCGCAGTTCCTATCTCTGACACAGTAGCACCTCTATTTCCGCTAATAGTATTCGTCTGTTCTGGAATGATGCTGATTACATCATCTGTAATCCAAGAGCGATGCTGATCGAAAGGATAGACCGGCAGTGGCATTTTTCTTCTCTTTTTGCCATCTCTGTAGAACTCATCCCAGTCAACCGTAGCTCCCTGTACATACAAATCGCATAATGTCGTGGCATACGAATACTTCATCTCTGTACTCGCCTTGTGGTACTTTTCTTGCACATCCCGAGCGGATTGACTCAACAGATGAACGGTTTCTTCTGGAACGCGCTTTTTACCAGGTGAGTAGACGAAAACATCTCGATCATTTTCAAGCCGGACCGCCAATCGGTCGAGCTTTTGTTCGAAATCGCTGCGACTATGCAAAATGAGTGCAATCCGATAGGGAAGCGTTTCTCTCCCAGTATTTGCTGTATAGCACAAATCAGACAGAGAAAGCGGTCCGCTGGAAGAAAGAAACTCCCGGTACTTTTGAATCAGACGTTGAAGGGCTGACTCGGATTTGGTCGACAAGGTAAATACTTGCACCTCGTCTGAGACTGTCATCTCCGTTTCATTAACTGGCACATACTCTTCCAAAATAACGTGGCTATTGGTCCCGCTAAACCCAAACGAGCTAACCCCGCATCTCCTCGGATGTCCATCTGTTTCCCATTTTTCCAGTCTGTTTTGTACATAGACTGGCGACTTTTCAAATGCGAAATTCCGATTCGGCTTCTGGAAATGGACGAGGGCCGGCAGTTCTTTGTGCTTTAACTGCAAAGCAGCCTTAATCAATCCAGCGATTCCCGCTGCTTCATATAAATGTCCAATATTCGCTTTGACAGTGCCTATTCCACAAAACTGTTTTTTCTGTGTATATTGTCGGAATGCTCTCTGAATTCCATCCAGCTCAACGGGGTCCCCTAGTTTTGTACCCGTTCCATGCGCCTCTATATAGCTAATCGTTTCAGGGTCGACTTGCGCATCCTCCCAAGCGTCTACGATCAATTCTGCCTGGGCCTGTGAGTTCGGTGCGGTAATCCCGACTGTAACGCCGTCTTGATTCACAGCGCTTCCCTTAATCACTGCATAGATGTGATCCCCGTCCTCGATGGCTTTTTCCAAAGGTTTTAACAGAACAGTAGCTACGCCTTCTCCCCAACCCGTTCCATCAGATTGATCGTCAAACGCCCTTGAACGGTTGTCAGAGGATTCCATTCCGATTCCAGCCTTCAGCGCCAGCAGGATAGTTTTGACTCCACCTGCCAATGCCATCTCACAATCTCCGTTTTGGATAGCCTTGCACGCCATATGAACCGCAACCAAGGAAGAAGAGCAGGCTGTATCCACTGTGACAGCAGGGCCACGCAAATCAAGCAAGTGCGAGATGCGGCTTGCAATAATGGAAGGAAGGTTGCCTACTGCATAAGAGGGCAAATCCTTGGGACTTACCACTGACAAAAGGCGTTCGTAATCGTATCCCAACTTGGAGAATCCGACATACACCCCTACTTTTTCCCCTGAAAGCTTGTGTCCGCCATAGCCTGCATCCTCTAGCGTATTCCAAGCATTTTCAAGGAACAGCCTTTGGTTGGGGTCCATTAGCTTTGCTTCTTTTGGGGTGATCGAGAAGAATGAATAGTCAAACTTATCAATCTCCTCTAAATAACCACCCTCCACAAGGCTTGGATTGCCCTGCTCGCTTCTGACCAGCGATACATATTGTTCTGTGTCCTTTCGTCTCTGACCATGAAGCTCATGAATACAATCCTTTCCTCCCCGGATGTTTTGCCAAAATTGATCCACATCCTGAGCCTGCGGGAACTTACAAGAAATACCAATAATCGCGATATCCTTTTGTTTCTGTTGGCTCGTATCTGTCTCTTTTATGCGATCAGTCGCTTGATCGTCGTGGAAGAGACTGCGAGAAAGCTTGGAGATCGTCGGATAGGCAAACAAATCGGTAACCGCCAATGTGATCCCCATCTCTTCTTCTATCCGCCCTGCTAACTGGGTCAACTGCATAGAGGACACGCCTACGTCAAAATAACTGTCGTTTGGTCCCAATTTGTCTGATTGAAGCACCTCGCGGCAAATCGTAAGCAATTGTTTTTCTAATTCTTCACGTAACTGCGGTGATTGATCGGTTCTCTCCTCTTTTACCTCTTCGGTGATTCGGCGTTGCATCTCCTCGGTAACATCGCGGAATGCTCCAGACTGATACTCCCTGGCCACTCTATATCGTTCGACTTTTCCACTCGTGGTTTTGGGGATGCGCTGAATCGGCAAGACCTCGCTTATTCTCCACCCTGTTCGCTCGTTCAAATGCATTTTCACTTTCTTAGAAAGCGCAATGAAGTCTTCTACACTTTTCCGATGAAGGATAAACACGAGAATGTCTTCTTCTTTGCTCTCCTCGTTAAATACCCCGCAAGCAACGACCTTCCCAAGCTCGACTCCTTCAACTTCCTCAGCAATCCGCTCAATATCATGCGGATAAACGTTTTGACCATTCACGAAGATGATGTCTTTTTCACGCCCCGTAATGACAAGACGTTCGTTTCGCATAAAACCCAGATCCCCTGTTCTGAGCCATCCATCAGCCGTCATTACATTTGCGGTGGCAACAGGGTTGTTGTAGTATCCAGCGGTTACATTCTTCCCTCTAATATGGATATGGCCAACCGTATCGCTTGGCAGCTCCCGATCCTCGTCATCACATATTCTTACCTCGCAAAAATCAATGGGGTAACCGACTTCTACTAGGGTGAGCGCTTCTGGATTTGTTTGATCCGTCATCTTGATTGGCTTTCCTATCTGGATAAACCTACGATCCAGAGAAATCGTTGTAAAATGCAAGTTTTGATCAGGTATCGATACTCCCACAGAGGCTTCAGCCAGTCCATAGCATGGGAGCATGCTTGTTTTCTTCAATCCATAAGGGCTCATCTGATCCAAAAAGTGATAAATTAATTCTGAAGCGATGGGTTCTGCACCATTTAGAATCGCGCGGAGCGTTGACAAATCCCACTCTTCTGCCACTTCTGGTTTAAACCTAGACAACACATATTTATACCCAAAGTTCGGAGAAGAAGTAATTGTCGCCTTGTGCTCGCTTGCTTTCTTCAACCATAGCGTAGGTCGCCTGATAAACAGTGAGGTATGAATAAAATAATGCTGAACTCCTGCGTACAACGGGGATAAATGGAACGCAATCATCCCCATGTCATGAGTTAAGGGCATCCAGCTTAGAAATGAGTCAGACTCAGTCGTTTCAAGTCTGTTATTAATCGCAAGCACATTATGGACAAGGTTTTCATGCGTCAGGGTAACCCCTTTTGGATCCCCTGTAGACCCCGATGAAAATTGAATAAAGGCCACATGATCAGCAGTAGGATAATAAATTGTGCCCTTCTCTTCTGTTTTCACGGTCTCATCAAGCAGGAAGGACTTTGACTTCAACGATTCCATTTCCGTCAGGTAGTTGTGTTTACTAAAGAAATCCTCCAGTCGTTTCCAGACACTGTCGGTTGTAATGAGATACGGATTGATTAATGTCCGCCAAACCTTCAACAGCTTAAGACGATGCTCTTCGTTATCCCCTACAGAGATAGGAACAGCAATCATTCCACCGAGTAAGCATCCCCAAAAAAGGCAGACAAACGTTCGGAGATTACTATCCTCAATTTGAAAAACGACCTCATCACCAGGCTTGATTCCATTTTTTTGGAGGACAAATAAATAACCGAGGGCTTCTTCATACAATTCTTTATAGGAAACAAACACCTCATTCTGGTCTCCCAAAATGAAGGTAACGCCTTTATGGTCCTCGTTCTTCCACAATTCCAGCGCTTCTACTAATGTCTGAACAATATGCAAAGCGTTGTTCCTCCCTTGTCCCGTGTTTGATAGTTTCTAACACTTGCCTGGTGAGCATAACCACTCCAAATGCTCCCTCTTGCTCCCCACGTGCATACAAGAGAAGTGAATTTCCCCAAGCTGTAACTCGTTGTACGAATCGCCTGTCTCCTGCTTTCTATTCCGGGCTGCACTTAGGCTCGAACCAGATATAAGCAAACAGCTATTCCATTCTGAATATTAGGAACCTTTACCCGGAACCATATCGCCACTTACCCGGAAAAAAGGGCAGCCCATTCTTTTTCTTTCAGTACTTTGGAATGCAACGAACGGATATACACACTTTACTTTTATCCCATTTATTGATTTTTATTGAAGAGTCAACCAGTAAGAAACCATCGTCATAGTGAGATGGGTGATTCTTACCTTTTTCTAGGAATGGATGTATCGATCAATCATTTTTTTAAATGGCTGGTTCTTTTGTCTTTTCTAGGAGTGGAATAAGGGCGATGATTAGAGTAACGGTCACATTGCAGCGAGTATAGCAGGGGAAATTGGTCATTGATTTGCAAATATTCACGTGGGCTAATATGATGGTGAACAATAAGAATATGAGTGATTTGGGAATATTTTACTATCCCATATATTGGAATACAAGACTTAAATTATTAATTTTTGCAATTTATTTAAATAAAAATTCATTACAATCTTACTCTGAACTTATCTTGACGCATATCAAAAAGGCTTTCACCCGCTCTTTGGAAAGAGAGGTGAAAGCCTTCGTTCTTGTTTTATTACTCTACTGAGTAAACCTTTCGGCTAGGCAGTTCCAAGCAATGGAGACGGCCGCCGTATACAGCCCCGCCGTCAATGCCGATGATTTTATTTTCTCCGTAAAACACATCATGTTTACCGTGCAAGTAACTGGTTGGCGTGTGACCAAAAATAACAGTCTTCTCCCCCTGGTAACCTTTATGGAACTCATCACGTATCCACATCAGCAGGTACGGGTCAGTCTCTGCAACTGGAGTCTCGGGATGTACACCCCCGTGAACAAAAATATAATCATCGGTTTCATAATAGCAGTTCAAGCCAGCCAAAAATTCCAGATGTTCTTTGACTGAAGAGGTGATTTCCAAGGCCTCCGGTACACCAGACTCCGTATCTGCTGCGGCATGACCATAGCTCGCCAACGTCTTTTGTGCGCCGTTTCGGAACCATCGTTCGATAAAGACAGGGTCTTGCTCGAATGATTTAACCATCATATGATCATGGTTGCCCATCAACACGATTGCTCCTTCTGCATGGAGCTGTTTTACCTTGTCGACGACCCCCTTCGACGCTGGTCCACGGTCTACATAATCACCTAGCAGGATCAATTGATCGTCTTGTGGATCGTACTGAACTTGCTCCATCAACGATTCCAGTTTGTCCAATTCCCCATGAATATCGCTGATTGCCAACAATCTTTTCATCCTACACCCTTCTTTCGCTCGTATACGGCTTCTCTTTCGTTACTGTCATGTCACCTTATTGTACGCCCCATTTCACCTGATTGCCAGCATGTCTGTCCAGCAAAAGCTTTTAAACGTGAAAAAAGCCCAGGCCCAAAATCATATATCAGGCCAAGGCTATTCCATTTCTCCATGCTTATTTACTCGGCATCTCATTCCAGAACGTAATTTCTTCTACATCCAGGCGAGTAGTCGGATGACCAGGCTCAGCCGCTTTGCCGACTGCAATCAACATGACCGTTTCATATTGATCCGGGATTTGGAAAGCTTCTTTGAATTTCTCGCTGTTATAGCCTCCCATTGGCACCGTGTCATACCCTCTTGCCTTGGCAACGAGCATCAATTGCATCGAGACGAGACCTCCGTCTACCAAAGCAATTTCCTTGATGATGGCTCGATCCCGATTCTCATAACGCTTGTTGATGTTGTCGATGAGTGTAGCTTTTACTTCCTCTGTCATGTAGCCTGCTTCGACGGCTTTTTTGTAAATGCTCCCGGCTTGCTTGTAGCCTTCATAGTCTGCAAGGACTGCAATAATCGCCGCAGCCTCAACCACTTGCTTTTGGTTAAATGCGATGGGGAGCAGCTTCTCTTTCAATGGCTGTTCATCGATAATCAAAAACCGCCATGGCTGGAGGTTGGAGCTTGAAGGTGCCAAGGTCGCTTCCTTAAGCATTTCCTTTAGTTCATCCCGCGAGATTTTTGCTGTTGAATCGTAATGACGTACGGAACGACGCTCCCGAATGACGTCGATAAAAGCCTTTTGGTCGATGACTTTTTCCATGATTCCATCCTCCAGTGGTAAGTATAAAAATCCAGTAAGTTACTAACTTTATTACACAACAACTCGTGTTCAAACTGTATCACATACTCCAATTCGCTGGCAATCTTTTTGTATGCAAAAAAACGCTTTGGCAAAACGACTCACATCCTGTCATAAATGCAAGCGCGTCACCAAAGCGTTTATTTGTTAAACCGGAGAAAAAGCGGATAGAATGGCTGGCTGTCTCACGGTGTCTCCATTCGGGAGCTCGACAACGAGATAGCCACTCCCTTCGTCCTCAGCTGCTTCCCAACTCAATGAAAAAGCTTTCCGGCTAAATGCATCCTCTTCGTCCAGACAACCAAGCATCGTCTTCAATGTGTCAGACGTAATCGGCACAGGCACACTTGCTCCTTGGTCTTGTGGAAGAGAGAGCAGTTTCGGTGCGTCTTCGAAATATTGCACAGTATCGAGGAGCAGAGAAACCTGCTGCCAGCTTAGCGGTGAAACAAAGGCTTCAAACGCCATCTATTCATCATTCCTTTTATTCACGATGATTTCCATCGAACAGGCTAGCCTGGGCATTAGGCGTTTTCTGTTGTCCTGCTGTGCCAGCTCCGTCTCCGGAGCCTTTTGTAGTCGCTTCATCCTTCGGTTCATCTGACGGCAAAATGGTTTCAAAAGCTACTGCTTTTACCCCACCCTCCACCAGTTGTCGGCCGATGCCACCTTGCTCGTTGACGATCACTTGCTCTGTCTCGACAGGGGTCCATTCGTTCTGCGTCGTCCAGGCATAAACCGTTTCCTCGATGAACATCGCAACAAGCTCATGCGGATTATTTTTTCGTTTACGAATCAACTGTACGCCTTTGCCTGCGCGAGCCTGGAGTGGGATTGCAGCAATGGCTGTGCGTTTTACAACCCCTTCAGCCGTCAACAAGCTAAAGGCACGTGAATCGACTTCCTCAATCGGAAGCATCGTGATGACAACGTCGCCAGGAGCAAGTGCGATTGCTTTTACCCCGCTCGATGCTCTACCCGTTGCGCTGACTTCACTGCGCTGGAATCGAATGCCCATGCCATCTTTTGTCGCACCGAGAATCGCCCCAGCTTCGTCAGCCACAAATACATTCACAAACTCGTCATCGTCTGCTTTCAGCTTCGCAGCTACCAACGCACTCGAACGATTCGTTTCGTATTCGGACAACGCCGTCTTTTTCATCAAACCATTTTTGCTTACATGGTATACATATAGGGGTTGTTTGAAGTTTTCTACGATCGTAAAGCCAACGATCCGCTGATTCTTCTCCAACGGGATAATGTTGACGAGGGCGGAACCAATATCCTTCCACTTATCGTCTGGGAAGGCGTTGACCAATGTGGCGAAGTATTTACCGTCCTGGGTAAAGAAGAGAGCAGTGTGAGACGTATTCGCCTCCATGAAATAGCGGACACGGTCTCCTTCTTTTACCCCACATGTCTCCAACGTTCCCCCCACTGATTTGAAGGAGCGCGGGCTCGTCCGCTTGATATATCCTTCGTTTGTGAGAGTTACGATGCAATCTTCAGCATTGATTTGCATCGCGATATCTATTTTGATTTCCTCGATCTCGCCCTGGATTTCTGTCAGGCGCTCTTCTGCGTATTTTTTCTTGATCTCGTTCATCTCGCCTGTAATGACTTGAATCAGCTTTTTCTCGCTTGCCAAAATCGATTTCAATTCCTCGATTTCTTTTGCCAGTGTAGCCAATTCTTTTTCCAGCTTGACGATATCCAAGCGAGTTAAGGAAGCGAGCTGAATGTTCAAGATCGCATCTGCTTGGTTTTCGGTGAAACCGTATTTCTCCATGATGTTTTTCTTGGCATCTGCACGGTCTTCCGAATCCATAATCGTATCGACGATCTGACGCAAAATGGACTTGGCACGAATCAAGCCTTCCACGATATGCTCGCGGCTTTGCTTACGATTCAGATCATATTGACAGCGATTCGTGACGACTTCTTTTTGGTGGTCGATGTACGCTCCCAACAGAGCCTTGAGTCCCATCTGGCGGATGGTCCCCTCATGAATCACGTTCATGTTGTAATTGTAATAGATTTGCAGATCCGTATTCTTGTACAGGTAGTTGAGAATCGCCTGCTCATCCGCTTCCTTGCGAATATCCACTACGATACGGACTTTTTTCTGCTCAGCCTCTTTGCGACCAGTTTCATCGCGAACCGCCAGCGCCCCCTCGATTTTGCGCTCCATCACAAGCTCATCGATTTGGCCGACGAGCTTCGACTTGACCACTTCGTAAGGGATTTCGGAAATGATGATTTTTTTGACTTTGCCGCCTTTTGGCTCCTCTACATGGGTCTTCCCGCGAATGATGAATTGACCACGGCCTGTCTCAAACGCCTTGCGAATTCCGGACAGCCCTTGAACAATGCCGCCTGTCGGAAAATCTGGACCTTTGACGTGCTGCATCAGCTCATCCAGCGAGATATTCGGGTTCTTCATTTGTGCAACAGCCGCATCGATGACCTCGCCCAAATTGTGAGTAGGGATGTCCGTTGCAAAACCAACCGCAATCCCGGCCGCACCATTCACGAGAAGATTAGGAAACCGCGAAGGCAATACTGCCGGTTGTTGAGCGGAGTTGTCGTAGTTCGGGATAAATGTAACCGTATCCTTTTCAATATCACGCAGAAGCTCATTGGCCAACGCCGACAGTCTGGATTCGGTATAACGCATAGCGGCTGGTGGGTCTGCGTCTAAGCTACCAAAGTTTCCGTGACCTTGAATAAGCACCTGCCGCATTTTCCACCATTGCGCCATCCGTACCATCGTTTCGTAAATCGCCGAGTCACCGTGCGGATGATAGGTACCCATCACGTACCCGACCGTTTTCGCTGATTTCCGGTATGGTTTATCGTTCGTGTTGCCTTCTTGGTACATGGCATACAAAATACGGCGCTGTACCGGTTTTAGTCCATCGCGAGCATCCGGGATCGCGCGTGAGAGAATAACCAGGTTGGCATAGTCCCCGAAGCGCTTTCCCATAATCTCCGCGAAGCTCTGATTAATAATTTGATTGGACAGCATGCTTATTCATCCTCCCCCACTTCAAAGGTGACGTGGTTCTCGATCCACTCACGCCGTGGTGGGACTTTGTCACCCATCAAAACGGTTACCAGCTTCTCACAGTGAGCGAGGTCTTCCAGTTCAACCTTGATAAGCTTGCGCGTCTCAGGGTCCATAGTCGTTTCCCAGAGCTGATCGGCGTTCATCTCACCCAAACCTTTGTAGCGCTGCACTTCAGCACCGCGTCCAGCCTTTTTCAATGCCTGTTCCAGCTCGTAATCGTTCCAACAGTAGATCCCCTCTGTCTGCTTACCCTTGCTCTGCTTTTTCACCTGATACAAAGGCGGTTGGGCAATATACAAGTGACCAGCTGCAATCATCGGGCGCATGTAGCGGAAGAAGAAGGTCAGCAGCAGCGTTTGAATGTGCGAGCCGTCCACGTCCGCGTCAGACATGATAATGACTTTGTCAAATGCACAGTTTTCGATGGAAAACTCTTCGCCAATATCCGTTTCAAGCACCTCTAGAATCGTGCGGAACTCTTCATTCGCCAATACCTCGGAAAGCTTTGCTTTTTCCGTGTTCAACGGCTTCCCGCGCAGGCTGAACAAGGCTTGGAACTCTGAATTACGCGCCTGTTTTGCAGAGCCACCCGCAGAATCCCCCTCGACGAGGAAGAGCTCATTACGCTTGGAGTCTCTGTATTGTGGTGGAGTAAACTTTTCTGAAATCGATTTGCGCTTTTTCGCGGTTTTGCCTTTCTTGTCGCCGCGCAGTGCTTCACGTTGTTTGCGCAGCTCTTCGCGAATCTCAGCAGAACGCAATGCCTTGTCAATCAGCAACTTGCCTATTTCCGGATTTTCCTCGAGGAAGAAGCCTAGCTTTTCGGAAACAATCTGTTCTACGATTGCCCGTGCTTCTTCGTTCCCCAGCTTGTCTTTTGTTTGGGACTCAAACTGGACGTCAGCCATTTGCAATGACAATACACCGAGGAAACCTTCCCGCAAATCGTTTCCAGTCAAGTTCGGGTCTTTATCTTTCAAGTACCCTTTTTTCCGGGCAAATTCGTTAAAGATCCGGGTCGTACCGTTGCGGAAGCCCGTGACATGAGTTCCGCCGTCCGTTGTTACAATCGAGTTGACATAGGACACCAGTGTCTCTGCATAGCCGTCATTGTACTGAAAAGCCAGCTCGACGTAGATATTGTCCTTTTCCCCTTCGAAGTAAACGATCGGATGGAGCGTATTTTTCCCCTCGTTCAAGTAAGAAACATATGATTTCAAGCCATCTTCGAAGTAAAACTCTTCCCGTTTCTTTTCAGGCCCACGCTCGTCAATCAAAACCATGCGCAGCTTTTTCAGAAGGAATGCTGTTTCACGAAAACGATCACGAATCGTCTCATAATCAAAGCGAGCATTCCCAAACACCGCGTCATCCGGCAGAAAACGTACGGTTGTTCCTGTACGTTTGGTGTTCCCTGTGATATCAAGACCGGTAACCGGTTTACCGACATGCTCAATTCCATTTGCATCCAGCACATATTCAAAGCGTTGCTTATGAATTTTGCCTTCCCGGTGGATTTCGACCTCAAGCCATTTGGACAAGGCGACAACGACACTGGAGCCTACCCCGTGCAAGCCACCACTTTTTTTATATCCGCCGCCGCCGAATTTACCACCGGCGTGGAGCGTCGTAAAAATAACTTCTGGTACAGGTCGGCCAGTCTTGTGCATACCCGTTGGAATTCCGCGTCCATGGTCTTCCACACTGACACTGCCATCCTTGTACAAAGTGACGATGATGCTATCGTTAACGCCAGCAAGCGCCTCGTCTTTGGCGTTATCTACAATTTCCCACAGCAGATGATGCAGGCCACGTGAGCCCGTGGAGCCTATGTACATCCCAGGCCGCTTTCGAACGGCAATCAAGCCTTCTAAGACCTGAATATCTTCTTCCGTATACGTTAGTGTTTGCTGTGTTTCTGTTTCCTTCAATCGCGCTCTCCCCTCTACTCTTCGGACACGTAGAAAAACGATCATGCCTTTTTTACTGATGGCTAGCGTCGTATTCACCTTTTTTGAAAAACGCCGAGATGATTCAATCCCCATGAGAGGAACGTTTTCCTAATAAAAGCGAACACTTAATCGCTATTGTACCGTATGGTTCCCATAGTATTCAACGCCAGTAGCAAAATGGGGCAAAAAAGCCACCTCGCCCCTAGCGAGATGGCCGATTCTTCTCAGTATTCCTCGTTTCTCATTTCGAACTGTACTTGATATGCATATTCCATTAATTAGTGTAGCACTAATGGTGAAGATTGGTCAAAACGAAAAACCAAAACATCTGTTTCCCTTTCTCTATTTCTTCCCACACAAGCGTAAATCCTGCTACTAACAAGGAAAATATGCCTCAGGTATTTCCATTCATCCGCGCTTTGGCTTTGGGCATCCTAGTAAGGCATCGATTCCTGAGGCCAAAAAGGGGGGAATACTTTTGATCAGTGCTACCAAGCCGTTTGTCAAATTCCATAAGTATGATGCTGAGCTAGCTTCTGACGTTCATGCGTTAAATTCTGCTGGATACAATAGTGATGACATCTGGGTTTTGAAATGGAATCCTGATAAAAATCACTCAAATCAACGAAACAATTTTTATAAATACAGTACCCACTTTGAAAGTGCCGTCGGTCACATTGACAGCATGGCGCATTTCTTTGACAATGGCGGTAAAGAACTCCGAACTCGTCTTGAAAAGCTAGGTCTTACCAAAGATGAGTGCTCGGCATTGGTTCGGGAACTGCAAGATACGGACTATACATGCCTTCTCGTTGTACGAGACCTTAAGGATAACATTATTAAAATGAATGACTGATCGACCGCAAGAAAAAGCCACTGCTTGGGTTCTAACGCCAGCAGTGGCTTGTTTCATTCATCCGGAGATTACTTGTCTTCTTTAATGAGTTCGATGCCTTCCAGCACTTCGTTCAGCTTCGCGTAAACAGTGCTCTCCTCGTCCTCTTCCAATGGTACCATTTCGCCGCCGTCTACTTGGAATACGAAGATATCCACTTCTTCATCTTCTTCGCTTTCTTCATCTTCCACAGCTTCAGCCAAGGCAATATATTCTTTACCGTTCAGGTCGAACATAGCCAATACTTCGAAATCCCCCAACGGTTCACCATTTTCATCGTCCAATGTAATGATATCGCCCAATTCGAGGTCTTTGTTCTCTTCTGTCAATGTGTTCACGTCCTTATGCTGATATTCGTACTCTGTTCCATCATACCGTTTTTTTCCGGGAGAAGCAAACAGGCGAATGACTTTATGCCTTCCCTGTCCATAAAAAACAACCTACCACTTTAGGCAGGTTGTTAGCTGATTACTCACTATACTCTTGAAGAACACCTTTTTCAAGCAAAAATGCTTCTTCTGCCTGAAGAATAGTCACGATCGCTTCGCGTTTGACATACATCCCCGCAGATGCCAGACGGCTCTCAATCGCACGAAGCAGTTCTTCAAAATCAATGATCTGTACATCTTGATCGCTCACAAAAAAACCTCCCTTTTCCCATGCACCTTTTTCATTGTACACGAACAGGTCGTTTCTTCCAACTCCACCATTTTCGGCGGATTGGTTTTAACAAATAAGCGCTCCAGATGACGAGCACAAAGGAAAGAACCACGTACACACATGAGAAAAACAACCACGGTGCAAAAGTGATGTCATCCGATTGATCGAATGACTCGCCTAAAATATCGGACAAAACGATAATAGGGTTCGTCCCTGCAAGCATCTGTAGCTCATACATGCTCCAAACATTTGAATTGACGTATTGCTCTGGATACGTCTGTTGTAAAGACTCACCGATGAAAAAGAACAGCAATCCAGTACCTACCACAAAAAAGAAGGCAATGCCGTATGTGGTGACCGTCGAGATCGACGTTCGTTTAATCCAAGTGGAGCAAAACAACCCCAACGACCCAAGAAAAAACATATTCACCGCGAGAAAAAGGACGAGCTGGGCCATTTGTTCCGGGGAGACGCTTCCGTACAGCATTACGATACTGTACAAAGGCATCGAGGCCACCAAGAGCAGTGTGGAGAACGCCAAAGACGTAATGAGCTTGCTCAAAATAATCGTGCGCGTCGACAACTGGGTCGTCAACAAAATATGCAAGGTCTGGCGTTCTCTCTCTCCACTAATCGCTCCAGCAGTCAGAGCAGGTGCCACAAAACAAACCATCGCATAGTGTATCCCCGCGGATATCAGAAACAGATCCCGGTTATCCCCTAACGATTCGGCCTTTAAGGGATCCATGAGCAAAAAGCCCATCGGTATTCCCCCCATGACAAACAAGTAAACCGCTAAAATGAGCATGGTCTTTCTCGAGCGGAATCTGTCCCGCATTTCTTTTACCAAAAGAGGATTGAACAGGAAGTCGCTCACTCCATACCGACTCCTTCCGTAATCGCTAAGAAGACGTCTTCTAAATCTTTCTTGGAATCGCCATAGTAGACGACTGCAACCTGCTCATCCAGCAGTTCTTGAAGCAATTCAGCTTTTTGTTGCTCCGTCCCTTGAAAGTAGAAGCGATAGCCTCCCATATACTCTGTCAATTGATGTACATACGGAGAGCTCGCTAACAGAAGTCCCGCTTTGTCCAAGTTCCGCAGGGCTCTTAGTTGCATCCGGCTCTGTCCTGTGTCCCGATTGCTGACCTCATGCACAGAACCATACGCAATTAATCTACCTTTTTCGATGACACCAATATCATCACACAGCTCGGCTAGCTCCGGCAAAACATGGGAGCTGATAATAATCGTCTTGCCCATTTCGCGTAGTTGCTTCATAATCTCGCGCAATTCGATACGGGCTCGCGGGTCCAGTCCTGACGCAGGTTCATCCAAAATCAGCACGGCCGGATCATGTACGAGACAACGTGCTAGCCCCAGGCGCTGTTGCATGCCTCGAGACAAAGAATCGACGAAAGCGTCTGCTTTGTGAGACAAATTCACCAGTTCTAAAAGATCACCGACGAGTGCCCGTCTTTTGGAGGCTGGAATTTTGTACGCTCCGGCATAAAACTCCAAATACTCCACGGCTGTCAAATTGTCATATACGCCAAAAAAATCGGGCATGTAGCCAACAGACTGGCGTACACTCGCAGGATCTTTTCGAACATTGTAGCCACATACAAATGCTTCCCCTTCACTCTGTTCCAGAAGGGTAGACAAGATAAGCATCGTGGTAGATTTTCCGGCACCATTTGGACCAATGAAACCGAACACCTTACCTGGCTCGATGGAAAGGTTCAAATCCGCCAAAGCTTGTAGATTGCCGTATCTTTTTCCTAAATGAACGGTTTCGATTACCATTTCTGCACCCCCTCTACCTGGAAAATTGGCTCTGGTAGAGCTAATCGCGACGTTCCATTGTGGGAAAAGCGAAGCAATAATGTTTGATTTGGCGTCAATATTTGCTGGAGTTCCTTATCGAGGACAAGTCTCGTCCCGCGCTCAACAGGTATCCACCTACCGCTCTTTTGGTGGAAGTATTCGATCCGGAAAGGTTTGAATGAGCTATGATTCAGCGGTACCGTTAATCGCTTCATATTGATCGCCGCTTTATCCGTGCGCAATTCAAACGTAATGCTGCCCTTTCCAAGCTGCCAAATGTACCCGGTACTGTCGAAGTCTCCTGTCATTTCATACATCTCGGTATCAAGCAGACCATACGGAAAAGTCACCAGCCCTTGTTCATTCGGCTGGAATTGAATAGGCTGCTGGATGACATTCCAGTACTGCGCTTGGTGAGGCACCTGCATCGTCATCAGAGGAAGAGGCTCTGTCGTTGTACCGATGATACTTACTTGATTCCCCTCTTCATATTTAACGACTCTTTCCTGCATTTCTTTGATTCGTTCTTCCACCGTTTGCAATTCGTTTGTTGTTTGTGGTTTTCTTGGCATAAACAAGGGCTCAAGCACACTGTCAATCTGCTTTTCTTCTCCCTTTTTCAATGGCCCAAGCGGAATTCGCTGAAAACCAATTTCAATATAGGTCTGATCGTAGGCAAACTCCGTATTGTTTTTCACGTGCCCTTGCAGACGATTCTCATTAATTCGTAAGGAAGCATCAAAAGCCCCCATGTCGTGTTTTACCCCGATACCGATTGCCTGTTTTGGTGTCAAATAAGGGAGATTACGGAAAGACAGAACCTCATCGCCCTCCATGAGTCCCTCTGGTCGATAATCATTTCGCCCGACTGTCAAAGGCAAAGCAACGATCGAAGGTTCAAGTTGAACATCGTATTCGCTTTGATCCACCCCCAAAAACGTTGCGGCTGAGCGAACATGAGCCAGAGACTCATCTAATATGTCGATCTTGGTTACGGCGTAGCTGGTACTCGTTTTCACAACAGCAGGCTTTCCAACCGCGAAAATAGCGACTGTCAAGAAAATCCCTCCAACTGGGATGACCCCCCACGCCCATTCAGGTTTTCTCAATCTTTTCAGAACGAAGTAAGTCAATGGTGCGAGTACAATTACATATCCGCCCCACAACGCCACCATCCAGATCGGTGGAGGAGTCTGTACTTCAGGAATCTTCTTGCTCAAGTCAAGAAAAGGCCGTGTCATTTGATCCATATAAAGCTTCTCTTCAAAAATCTTCTTGGCACCATGCTGGATCATTGCATTCTGCCACAGTTGTGCATTAAACTGCCACGATGCCAACGGCTCTGCTGTCACATCATAGTTGACAAATAGAAGTAGCCCTCTACCGTACGATTTTGACACAAACAAGGGCAAATCTCGGTTGTATACACCGATACTGCCATTCGGTGCGACTTTCGCAATGTCATACTCACTTAATGCTTGCTGTAGCTCTCTATTACCAGCTTTTCCTGCTTCTACAGGGAGTATATCAGCGAACCGCTGGATCATCCCATCTTGATTGGGACCTGCGGAAACAACCACGATCCCCCCTAGCTGGATCCACTCCTTGATCGCTGCCATCTGTTGATCATTAATCGTGGAACCACTATTGCCTGCCAGTGCTAACATGTCTATGTTTTCGTAAATCCACGATTGGTCAGGCAGCATTTGTTCCGTGAGAGTTTGAACGGACAAGGGTCGATTCATTTTGGATTGTGATTGATTGATGGCAAGGAAATGAAACGCATTGCCCTCTTCGCTGATCACCCCAATGGTGCGCCCGTCTGTTGGATAAGGGATACGCAGCTTTTCGCTTTTGATAACTTGACCGTTTTGCGTCACCTGGACGTACCAATCATCGAGCAATATTTGGGAAGGCATATCAAAGTACACGGTTGTACTCTTTCCTTGCTCGAGCTTTATAGGACGCCGAAGCTTAAATTCATTATTTTTTTTGACTTGTCGCTGCGACAACTCTACAGCCCCTGTGAAATCCTGTTCTTGGCTGGTTACTTTTACGTTTAGTCTCATCCATGATTCATATTTGACGATACCACTTAAAGGTATCTCGAATTGTATGTCGACGTTGCTCTCTGCCATAGCTGGGCGT
The DNA here is from genome assembly GCF_013332495.1 of Brevibacillus sp. HB1.2. NCBI lineage: Bacteria > Bacillati > Bacillota > Bacilli > Caryophanales > Paenibacillaceae > Brevibacillus > Brevibacillus sp. HB1.2. The sequence goes on from NZ_JABMIU010000007.1 coordinate 178,671, forward strand.
ATCGAAAAGCTAAGCCATGTGATGACAAAGATTAACACCCATTTCCATCTCATGCTTGTTCCTCCGCTCATTTTCGTGACGCCAAAGAGATAACCAGTTGTTGCAACTGATCATGGCGGGAGATAAGCAGTAAGTGCTTACCTTTGTTTGCCCAGGTGCCTTTGATCAACTCTTCAGATGACTGGTTTCGCAATGGTAGCTCGCGTGTCACAAAAGGCTCTTCACTCACGTTTACTTCCATCAGCATTCCATTTGGGTGTGTATAGGTTAATCTCGTATCGGAGCTCCACGATGCCCACTGTCCCACTGCAAGCGAGGTGACTTTCCCCGTCCGCATTTCCATCAGCTGTACTTCACCGGCTTTATTGAAAGCAAGCAAGCTACCATCTGGTGACCATTCAGGCTGAGAGCCTTCTACAAGCTTCCATTCTTGAAACGATAATGTGCTGCTCACCCAAATTTCTTCGACGCCATTTTTAGAGCGGGTAAAGGCAAGCGAATCATCATGTTCAGACCAGCTTGGTGAAGAGTATAATACCCCTTCTTCTTCCTTCAGCAATCGGCTGCTTCCCATGCTGTAAGCCGTTGGCATCTCCACAATCCATATCCGTGATAATTTTTCACCTTGCTCGACGACTGCAATTTGCTTCCCAGAATTAGACCACGCTACCCCGGTGTATTTTCCTTCGGTTTGTGGCAACTTGATCGTGACTGGCTTTAATTCCTCATCAATGGGAACGGTTTTCAGCTCTGCATTATTATTGATGTATGCTAGCTGAGCGGCTTTCCGATCAATATCAACAAGCTCCACAGTTGCTTGTGCTGGCAACTTAAATATTTCATTCTCTCGAACGGCAAGAGAGGAATTGTTCCACCACACAAATCCGCCTATGGCAAGGGTGAGAGCAGCAGCAGCGATTCCACTCCAAACCAACCTCCCCCATTTTTTGGGTGCGGCACTTGGAACTTTTGCCTGTTTGGCTTCGTGTTCTCTCATTTTCTGGAGCAATTGTTTTTTGAGGTCTGTTTTTAACTGATAGTTGACAGGAACCGATCCGCGCATCTGCTTCAAATGGGCTAGGAGTTGGGTTACGGTCTGATCATCCGATTGATGATCCTGGGGGTGCTTCTCCTCTTCTCTCATTCGGAGTCCCCCCTCTCATACATCTTCTGAAGTTTTTGTAATCCGCGATAAGAAATCATTTTGATACTCGATTCTGTTTTGCCGAGCACCTCAGCTACTTGACTAATTTTGAGGTCAGCAAAGTACCGGAGCATCAACACGTCTCTTTGATCCTGCGACAACAAGTCCAGACGATCACGAAGCAGACGAACCTCTTCATTCGTCAGTGCCTGCCGTTCCGGCTGCCATGTGTCGTCCGGTTCTGCTCCTAAAAAATCTTCCTGGTCAACCGGTAACTCCCTGTTTTTCCGCATAAAATCCACATATGTATTGTGAGCAATACGAAAAATCCATGATGCGAAAGGACTTGTTCTGCTATATTGCTCGAATTTTTCTAGCGCTTTTAAAAAGACCACGGTGGTCAAATCATCGGCATCCCACGTACTTTGAACCCGGCATCGTAAATACCGGTTGACGCGATCAAAATATTCGTCATACAGTTCCGTAAATGGACGAGATTCATAATAATCTCCGGATGATGGCCCCGACGGTTGCTTCATAGCCATTCCCATTTGCGTTTTCCTCGGTTTCTTCCAGACTGAAGCATGCTCTCAGAATGGACTTTCTCCACTGCATCCTGAGACTACTCTAACTAAGTATTACGTATTTCTTAGGTAGAAAGTTTCATAATGTGGCAAAGTTTTTTGAATTATTTCCCTAATGCGGCATCTAATGCTGACTGAATGTCTTGAACAGCCTCGATTCCTACCGATAAACGTACCAATCCCATCGTGATTCCCGTTTCCTTGCGCTGCTCTTCAGAAAAAGCACGGTGAGACGTCGTAACAGGATGAGATACACTTGTCTCCACACCTACAAGGGACGGAGCTAACTTGATCCAGTCAAGTGCCCGGTAAAAGTCGTAGATCTTCGTCTCGTCTGCCAGAACAAAGGATACCATTGCCCCCTGTTTTTGCCGTGAAAAAAAGAAGGTATCCGTAGGACTTGGGTAATACACTTGTCCAACTGCGGTATGCTCACGAAGAAACGCAGCGATCTGGCTGGCATTATCGCATTGACGCTCCATTCTCACTGCCAACGTTTTCAAACCACGTGATGTCAACCAGGCCTCAAAAGGACTGAGCGATGCACCATAGTTGGCTACGACCTCTGTGGCACGCTTGATTGTCGCCTGTGATCCAACCAGAACACCTGACGTCACATCACTATGTCCACCTATGTATTTGGTTCCACTATGTACCACGAGATCTGCTCCGAATGAAATGGGTTGTACCAAATACGGGGTCGCAAACGTATTATCCACCATGACGGTTAAGCCAAGACTTTTTGCTTCCTTGATCCAGTAAGGCAAATCCACAACTGTCAATAACGGATTTGTGATGGTCTCCAAGAAAAACAGCCGCGTAGTTGGGCGAACATGATCAGCAAGCTTTGTCATTTGACCAAGCTGGATGCACTCGAGCTCGATCCCAAATCGCGACAGCTCCTTGTGCAGTAGCGCGTACGTACCACCATAAATTTCATGGGAAGCCAGCACGTGATCCCCAGGAGAAAGAACGGCAAGTAAACCCGCCATGATCGCTCCCATACCGGAGGCAGCACTACCCCCTGCTTCTGCGCCTTCTAAAACAGCGATTGCACGAGCCAGCTCCGCTTGGTTGGGATTGCCATTTCGGGTGTACAAGTATTCTCCCTCGCCGACATAGTACTGTTCTACTTCTTCCAAACCATCGAAGGCAAAAACGGAGGTTTGATAAATCGGTGTAGATTTGCTCTTTACTCCCCGCAAAGGGTCATGTCCAATATGTACCGTTTTGGTCTCAAATCGCTCTGCCATATTGATCCACCCTTTTCTCCCAATCATACCACGCGAGATTGGAAAGGAAACTAGCGGATTGGCAAAAGCTCGACGATTTGTGTTATAATTCGAAACCGAACCACCCAACAGTATGAAACAAAGGAAGGTGCATAAGATGAGAAAGTTGATCACTACTCTGTTTACATGTCTGACGGCAATCGCCTTGGTTACGGGTTGTTCTACAGGAAGCAATGAAGCTGCTCCTAATCAGCCGACTACGCCAGCAGAGAAACCAGCATCCAAAGAGCCAGCTAACCCACCGGGTCCAACGGGAGAGAAGAAATACGAGAAGGCTCCGGCTATGCAGCTTGACAAAGCAAAGGATTATCAAGCAAAAATCTCTACTTCTATGGGAGACATTACGATCGATCTGTTTGAAAAAGATGCCCCAATTGCTGTCAATAACTTTGTTTTCCTCGCAAAGGACAAGTTCTATGACGGCATCACGTTCCACCGCATCATCAAAGACTTCATGATTCAAACAGGCGATCCATTGGGATCTGGCATGGGTGGCCCTGGTTACACGTTTGAAGACGAATTGAAAAATGGTCATAAATATGAAGCAGGCGTAGTTGCCATGGCGAATTCCGGTAAAAACACGAATGGTAGCCAATTCTTCATTGGTTCTGGCCCTGACGTGACAGGATTGGACAACTCTCCGAATTACACGATTTTCGGAAAAGTTACGGGTGGCATGGATGTCGTTCAAAAAATTGCAGGAACGAAAGTAAAGAAAAACCCACAAACGGGTGAACCAAGTGTTCCTGAGCAAACGATTACCATTAAATCCATTACGATTACGGAAAAATAAGAGCAGCCTCAAACTGCACACGAAAGCCACTTTCTCAACGGGAAAGTGGCTTTTTTTATTTAGAAATAACCGTTCATGAAAACACTTTCATAATTTGTGCGATATTGTAAATAGTTCTATGGAACCAATTACCTCTTGAACCATTCCGATAAGACCGATAGACTTGCAAAAGACCTGATTCGCTTCCGCAATCAAAACGCAAAAAGCGAAAAGGAGTGGTTCACACCATGTTGACACGAGAAGCGCCAACGCGCTTTTTCTTCTTTTTGAACAGTTTTGGCTTGATGTTGTTATGCTTATTTGTCACACCGACAAGTGCAATGGCGCCACAACCAGTACAAATCCTCCCTGTTCTCGGTAGTGCACAGGCGCCATCGGAACAAGTTTCAAAGAAGGAAAAGAAATCAACCCTATCTGCTACAGCAGTAAAACGCGAGTCTGTGCAGGTTAGTCGTGATAGTCGCCCAAAAGTGGTTCGCAATGGAAAAGTGAAGGTTTCACAGAGGGATATGGAACTGCTCGCCCGGTTAGTGTATGCGGAAGGCCGGGGAGAACCGTATGAAGGACAGGTAGCGATTGCTGCCGTTGTATTGAATCGGGTTGCTTCAGATGAATTTCCAAATACGGTACGGGAGGTTATTTATGCTCCCAATGCGTTTTCGCCTGTCCATGACGGCAATTTGACACATAAATCAAATGAAAGTACGAGAAAAGCGGTCCAGGACGCGGTGAATGGAAAGGACCCGAGCAATGGTTCCCTGTACTTCTTCAATCCGGATACGGCTACATCCAAGTGGATTTGGTCACGTCCTGTAACGGTTGAGATCGGTAACCATCGTTTTGCTCGTTAACGCGATACTTACAGAAAAAGATTTAATAATACTTTATTTTTATTTTATTGATGTTTTACTTTTGCTTGCTATGTTGTAGGTGTAAGCACTTTTTCAACGCATTGAGAAAAAGTTCGATTATCTTCTTTGGATGACTTTTTAACGTAAGCATGTTTAGATCGATCATTCAATCTGAGTATGCCTACGCTAATAGCTTTGATTGATTGACTGTTTTGGGTGAGAGCAAACCAGTCATAGAACAATCAGTCGTTCTTTTTCTCAATCGCCCCCAATAATTAGGCATTCCCAACTGGGAATGCCCCTTTTTTATTAGAACCCGTATATAGACATACCGCCATCAACCGAAATCGTTTGCCCCGATATGTATGAAGCTGCATCAGAGGACAAGAAAATCGCTGGTCCTACCAAGTCCTCCACATCCCCGATTCTTCCACTCGGCGTTCGCTGCAAAACCTCTTGGACGAACGCTTCGTCGCTAAGCAAGCTCTCCGTTAGTGGTGTACGGAAATACCACGGCGCGATCGCATTTACGTTGACGCCAAACTTGCTCCATTCTAATGCCAGCACCCGCGTCATCTGGATGAGCCCTGCTTTGCTGGCACCATACGCGATACCCGTGCGAAGTGCTACTACACCTGCGACCGAAGCAATATTGACGATTCTGCCATAGCGCTGCTCGCACATGATTTTACCAGCAGCTTGACTCATGAAAAATGCTGCTTTCAAATTCAAATCCACTACTCTGTCCCACTCTTCTTCCGTTATTTCATGTGCTTTTTTGCGGATATTCATTCCTGCATTGTTGATCAGGATATGAACACCCCCTAGCTCTTCGACTGCTTGCTTCACAACACGGTCCGCAGCATCAGACACAGTCAGGTCAGCCTCGACTGGAAAAGCCACTCCGCCTTTTGCTTCAATCTCCGATACCACTTCTTGCAAATCGGAAGCTGTTCGCGAGACTACCGCAACTTCCGCACCCGCTTCTGCGATTCCCAATGCTAGTGCCTTCCCCAATTCCTCTTCCAGCACCTGTTATGATTGCTTTCTTTCCATGCAAATCAAAACGTGTCATTTTCGAACCGACTCCCCTTTCGTTTCTTTAGAGGATTCTGCATCCATCGCCTTTTCCCTTGTCTTTTGCTACAATATACCTGTATGGAAAGGGGGCAGTCCGTTGCGTTTGTACAGTCAAATGACACTCGCCGAGCTGCAGGAGGAAATGGAGCGCCTGCACGTCGAAGCGAAAGAGAAAAAGAAGCTTGGTGATCACTCACAGCTTGCGATCATTACACAAAAGTACTTTATGGCGAAATCGTACTATTTAGGAACGGATGAGTTCCGAATCGGCAGCAAATACAGCGTGCCTGATTACGATCAGCCGTTTACAATTGATTATTTCAACGGCGTATTTGCTTGGGGACGTTTCCCTGATTCGGACGAGCAGACAGGTTTTCCAGTCGGAATGCTGGAACTGTGGTTCGACTAGAAAAGAGAGATCGGCACTCGCACTCTTGTGCATGCCGATCTCTTTTTTCTTGCCCGTACACATGCCGCAGCAGCATGGATATACTAAGAAAAACGAAAGTGAGCCACCCCGCATATTGACTGGATTTCTATCATCCTTTTGGTACTATTGGCGCTCGGTGTCATTGGCAACAACGCCACCGTCTCCATTGCAGTTGCGATCCTTCTGTTAATGAGACTCCTGTCGTTGGACCGATATTTCCCGTTGCTCGAGCAGCATGGCCTACATCTTGGGATCATTATACTAACAATTGGAATCATGACTCCGCTTGCTAGCGGCAAAATCGAGCCGTCCTCTATCCTTGAAATTTTTACGAATTGGCGTTCGATACTCGCGGTTGCTGTCGGTATGTTTGTCGCTTATCTGGCTGGAAAAGGAACGGTTTTGATGTCGCAAAGCCCTTTGATCGTTACAGGCTTGCTGCTAGGTACGATCGCTGGTGTCACTTTTTTCCGCGGTGTTGCAGTCGGTCCATTAATTGCAGCAGGAATTCTCGCCTTTATTTTGCAATTTCTCCCGAAGTGATTAGCTCCAGCGCTCTTTCAACTGAAGGCCATAAGCCAAAATTTGCTGTGGCGTAACCATACGAAAGCCTTGCTGCGCACGATAATCAATCGTAAGCAGTTCAGACCCGATATAGGCAATGGTTTCGCGATCAATCACAAATGTCAAAGAATCGACCTGGTAGACTTCATCTTCTGGACCTTGGGTATCCCACCACAACGCATACTCTACATTCATCCCGCAGCCACCGACTAGCTCACCGTTGATCCGAATGGGCTTGTCTGTACTGGCCATGCGTTCTGCTGCCTCTTTTGTTACTTTCACGATCATGTTCTTGGTGCCACCTTTCTCATGATTTTCCAATATGCTGAATGCATCATCTCTTCCATGATAGCATACAATGCTTGAAAGGCAGCAGAAAGGACGATCTTCTATGAACATCTACGAACAAGATGGGATTTTTGTCGCTGAAACGGAGTTCCAATCGGAGCACGTTGTCATTTTTGCGAATACATGGGAGGAAGCCAAAGAAAAACTACTCGTTCGGCTTCTGGTACTAGAAATGATTGGTTGAATGAAAAGCGGGTCGCCAACTGGACCTGCTTTTTTCAATCCCGAAACCACAAGGAGCTATCCATGACATACAACACAGAAACGACAATCGACGAGCAGCACCTGGTTGCTCAAATCAGACAAGCAACAACCAAAGCAAATCGCAACAATGTCACCCGCACACAAGCATACCTCGCCTTTTATCGCGAACACCAAGAGGTTCACTGGGCGTTATTGGCCCATCTGGTCTCACGAAATGGCGGGTGGAACATGACGGATTTAAAAGGAGAGTGGCTACCGCTTATCATGGATGCACAAGCAATCGAGCCCTTTTTTTGGTTTTTGGAAAGATGTAACTGGCTGATTTTTCACGATGCCTATCCGCAATTACTACTGTATGCGGAGATGAAACGAACGGGGACAGATTTAACAAAGCTTTTGGCGCCACTTGGTGTTTCAGTCTTTATGCAAACGTATTGGCAAGAGTTCCTCGCATCTAAAGACAGTGCGCGCATTACAAATGCACTCATCGTCAATGAACAGCAGTATATCGAACAACGCGTCGTACAGAAGCCATTTACACTGAATCGTATATTCGCTTCGTTTGCCTTCGTCGCCCAATCAGCTCTCTCGATGAATCAAGTGCTCATTCCTTATAAAGCGCATCTTACTGACCGTCGACTTAGCTTGATCGGATTGAATGTCCATCATTTTCCCGATGTCCTGTACCGCATTCAAGTCGGAAAGACGTTGTATCAGCTATTGTTTGGGGATCGCTTTCGTTTTGAGAAAATGCTCTCCTATTGTTCTCGTATCCCTCATACAGGTTCACGAGCGGATTATTGGCCGCATTTGTTCACACCTCATCATACTCCGCTCACCGCAGAAGTTGAGTATCAGCTGCGATTGAATGGACATGAGTTGCTAGAAGGAAGTCCGAAAATATATAGCCCACGTCTTCAAGATGCATGGGCTGATTATGGACACGATCCGGCAGATGGGGTAGATTGGTTTCGAGACGAAAAATGGCACAAGGTCGTGAAAGAACCAGCTTCACTGCCTTCCATCGATAGTGATTCTTATGTGCGTTCCTTGCAATGGATCGAATACGGTGTCAAACTCGTTTCAGCAATTACGTAGCTTGGAAGGAGGCAGCCTCATGGAAAAATGGATGCAAGAAATGGCGTTGAATCAAACAAGTTTTTTGCTATCCTGCCAATTGCCGAGCGGTACCTTTCGCCTTAGTCCCAAACGTGATCAAATCAATCCGTACTTCACCAACCTCGGAATTATTTCCCTCATCCGCATGAAGGAGCTAGAGGCTGTTCGCGGTCATCTCGATTGGTATTTGCGGAACCTGAATGCGGACGGCTATATCAATGATTTTCGACTTGAACAAGGCAGAGAAATCGATACCGGCACAAATGATAGCGAAGATAGCTACCACACCACCTATTTCAGCCTGCTAGCGGAATGGATACGAGCAACGGGGTGTATGGACTGGTTACATGCCAACCACGCGAAGCTCTTATCCCTTCTCCAAGCAGTTGCCCGCCTTCAACAAAAGGACGGCCTGACCTGGGCGAAGCATTCGTATCGAGTCAAATATTTGATGGACAATTGCGAGGTGGCCAAGGGGCTGGCAGATGCTTCGTATTTATTTTCGTTGATCGGAAATGTGGAGGCTGCCGAGGAAGCAGCTGCACGCGCCAAATCCTGCGAGCTCGGCATCAATGGCATGTACAGTCGGATTCGCAAGTCGTATGCCATGTATGATCGTACGTACCCCGGCTGGCGAAAATGGTACCCGGACGTCACCTCGCAGGCTTTTCCCATTGTCTACAGCTTGACAGATGCCAACACCGCCTCACTGCTCTACCAAAGGATCACAGCCGCTTTCCCGCAATTTGATACGTTTCAGACTGGTGATTTATATCCGTGGATGACGATGGGGGTATGCGCGCAGTTGATGGGTGATAAGACACGAGTGAAGACAATGCTCGTGACCGCAACAGACTTGTACATACACGGTCCCAGGTACCCGTACTGGCTGATTCAAGATGCCGGGCGCTATATTGAGTTATTATTGGAAAGGCAATCGTGAGGTTTTTCTAGGAGTTGCTTTACCCAACGATAGCAACTCTCCAGTTGTTCGTCCGTTACTTGTTCGGAGCGATGCTCGAACATGATCTTAACATGAGGGTTTTCCTGGCGGATAATCGTCAGGTAGTCCTCGATCGGAGCCCAGCCTTCATCCGGTTTGCATTCGGGAAGAACCGGATAGTGAACGAATTCGACCGTATCAGCAGCCACCTTCATACTCTTCAAATGAATGCTCCACGCATATTTCGTATACTTTTGGATGACTTGACGGGCATTGAAAAACGGGTCGATTTTTTCTTGTAGGAATAATCGGCCGGTATCGAGACAGAGCTTGATCGTTGGATATTTCTGTAGCAAGTGCTCTAAAAATTCTGTCTCATACACATATCGGTTGAGTGCATCGAATTCAAGGACAGGTGTGAAACGAAACTCCTTGCCTTTCTCAGCCAACCACGCAAACAGCTGCTCACTACGATATTGAAACTCTGCTTCCGTGTAGGCATGCTCCCATACATAGTCTCGCGAATCATGAAAGCGCCATACACTCCAGTCGATGCGATCGTCCAAGATGACTGGCTTCGGATAATGGAATAAGACATAGGTTGGCTGTAATGACGCCATATACGCCAATTCCCTGTCAATCCATTCAAAAGCCTCTGCTCTCGTCTGATCATTCGCATCCATAAAAAGGGCATCCCGCAGTTCAGATTGACCTACACGTAGCGAAAAATGAACTCCAATCGCAAATCCTTTTGCTTGAGATTCACGCTGTAGGAATTGGATATCCTCCTCCGATTCAAACAAACATGCCTCTATGCCGTAAAAGCCCTCTTTAAAATCTCGTGCGTATTTTGCCTGATCAAAACCTCCATATTGACCAATCATGAAATTTTTCATTCGAGGGTTTCCTCCTCTTTTCCGGCGGTATAGAAAACGCGGGGAGACTATCCCCGCGCTTGCTCTACTTTCTTTCAATTTTCGTACCCGAGTCGTGCGTCACCACGAGAAATGGGGTCAATTCCCCTTCCTCCCAATAAAAAGGCAAGACAGAAATCGGCACTTGCCCTTTCGATGCAAAATCATAGGTGAGACGCGCTAACAGATGGGCCCCGGCTTCTCCTGTCATATCCGCCACGATCAGCACATCCTGATGCGGAATCGCGACACCGAGTGAGTCTCCTTGCTTCTTCTGATCCATCTCCGCCAGAAATGAATCAAGCAAAATTCGGCTGGCCGCGTATCCATCTGTCGGACTGATAAAATGGATGCGCTGACCCCCTACCTCTTGTGACTTCACTGAAAAGGGGAGCTTTCGCAAGTTTTCCATCGCGTATGAATGAAGCTGCTCGCTCGTCCAGCCTGCTTCCTGCAGCATCCGCTTCTCAATCAATGCGTAGCCTTCTCCTTGATCTAGGGCGTACAGTACGTACGTATCAGCTGTATGCTCCTTCACCACCCACCGCTCCGGGTACTTGTTGATCATAGAGGCATGACGCAAAACCGGATAGATGTTATGCTCTTGGCCGCTTACTCTTAGTTGTCGATCCAACTCCATCACTCCCTTCCCTTTGTTCATTACCAAGGTGGATTATCATCGTCCTCTGTAGGTGTGCTCATCGGGGTATAGGCAACGTTCTGGCTTCTCTCTTCAATTTCTTTCACGATGTCCGTCAATGCCTTTGGCTTTAAAAACTCAACAGGGGACATGCCACGCTCGAACTGTAGCTGCTCGCCTTCTAATAGCACCAAATAACGCCCATTCACTTTGGCAATATGCAGGCTGGTGCCGTAATCGGCCAATAACGTGCGGACCTGCATATGATCCAGCTTGAACTTCAGCTCGACCTCTGGTTGGCGATCTGTAATGATTTGCATCGCTTCCATCACGGTCTCATGCTCCCATTTTTCTGCGAGCTCCCGCTTCGGACTTGCGGCAATGAGTTCGATTGCTTCCTCTTCCCGTATCCGCTCTTCGGACGCTTCGGGATACGTATATTCGATGTGCTGTCTCGCCAATGAAATGACTTCTTCAGAGACGATCTGTGTCATCGTCTGTGGATACTCGATAAAGCGCAGAAACTCCTCGAAATACCTCGCGTGGGAGAACTGATGAATTTTCACGTGATACGGGTCATTCATCCCAGATTCGATCATGTACGGATACATGAGCGATTTCATGTTTTTGGCATTAATCGCCATGCGTACATTCGATATGAGGCTCTTCTCATCTGTGATAACCGCTGTTTTTTGTTCGAAATCGCATTTTAAAATAAAGACGTAGCGCTCGTCAATCAGCTCTAACCTCGTCCGGACCACAATCATGACCCCGCCTCTCACCTGAGAGGTTCGCAAATACGACTGAATCAGCTCCTGACAGGGCTCTTTGCTCTCCCCTGACGTTTCCGCTGCCAACAATCGATTCAAGAGGGCATAGTTGGGGTTCGAGTCCAATGGATGTCCAGGCTCCAACACAAATTGACCCAGTTTTGTCGGTGTGCCTTCTGTCTTCGGATTCATCTCGACTTTTCTTTTCGCAATCCGGGCGAATTCCCCATCGAGAAAATCTTTCAGCTCGCTTCTCTGATATTCATCATGGCTCAAATAGCGCGTCATCCGCACTTGTTTAATGCCATCCTCTTCTTCAGGCTGTTCCATTAGATAAAAGGATAACCAGTCAATTGTAAAATTCATACCCTTCGCTCCTGTCTGCATGTAACGAACTGATTATAGCAAACCTATTGAAAAAAAGGTCAGCTTTTTCAAATCATGATAAGATGAAGGGAGGAGGGGAAAATCACACAATGTGGATTCGTATGAAGTCATGGTGGAACGAAACGATACGCGATAAACCGTATCAGCCCGGCCACCTAGCAGGTCAGTATGAAATAACAAAAGTGTTAGGGATGGGAAGCTACGGGATCGCTTATCTCGCCACGCACACCCCTACAGGTAATCAGGTTGTGCTGAAACAAGTGAAACCAAGCCTGCGGCACACTCCCAAAGGAGAAGCCATGCAAGAATATGAAAAAAAGGTGCTGATGTCCCTCTCGCATCCGCAAATCCCTCGCTGTCTAGATTCCTTCACGTATCGGCAAGACTCGTTTATGGTTATGACTTATATTGCGGGCCCGACACTCGAAGACATGTTGTTTGATCAAAACATCGTGGCTGATGAGCAAAAATGCGCCGAATGGATCCGCCAAATCGGGGAACTCGTGGCTTACCTCCATGAGCAAAATGTGATTCACCGCGACGTACGCATCCCCAACGTCATCTGGAAAGAGGACAAGCCGTACCTGATTGATTTTGGCCTCGCACGGTTTGTCGGTGATCGCCCGACTTACACAGCTGATACCCTTTCCGCCTATCCGTCTGAAAAACAATTGAAGCGAGAAGTTGCTCCTTCCAGTGATTTGTATGCATTAGGGCATTTCTTTTTATTCTTGCTCTATTCCGGGTATGAATCGGAACCGGACGCACCTGAAAAAAGCTGGGAAGAGGAGCTCTCGATATCCCCTTCCATTCGCATGATGATACGGCGTTTGTTACAAATGGACGCCCCTTATGAAAGCGTATATGATTGGCTAACAGACCTGGACCGCTATTTGATCCACTACCAAGAAAAAAGAGCAGGGCATCCGTAGACTTCACGGATTCTCCCTGCTCTTCTTCGTCATTCATTCTGCAATCGGCTCTTGTTTCGCCTGTTCCATCTTTTCTTTCAGTTCCCCTGCTTCCTGGCGCAGCACTTGTCTTTCGTGTTTCGTCAAAACTTCTCCACCAACCGTGCCATTTACCAGCAAATCCTCTTCATATAAGCGATCTTTGCGCATGGAAACCTCCTGCAGACAAGTTGTGTACTTCTTGTCCTACTTTGTTCCAAAGCTGCCCTTCTTATGTGCACGATTTTGATTCCGTTTTGCAGGGCTCGTATTTTTGGCTGGAGCTCCTGGCTTTTGTGCTGGCGCGGGTTTTCGTACAGGACGCGGATCTTCCAGCGCTCCGTGCGTCATGAATTTTTCAGCAATAGGCAAGCCTGTTTGCTTGGAAAATTTTTCGATGATAAAACGTTCCTGTGTCGTAATGATCGAAAAGACCAGTCCGGCACGCCCCATTCGCCCAGTTCGGCCACTACGATGAATGTACGTGTCAGCGTCCGATGCAGGATCGTAATGAACAATACATTCCACACCTGGAATATCAATGCCACGTGCCGATACATCTGTCGTAATCAACACGGGGAATGCTCCATCCCGGAATTGTTGCAGGGTGCGGGCACGCTCTTCTTTTGAAGCATCACGATGCAGGAATCTGCATGGCAAATGGTGGTAGTTGAGCTTCGATACAATCTCGTCCACTTTTTCGATTTGATTGACAAAAACAATCGAAGAACGAACATTGACGAGGCGCAACAAACGACGGAGCGTGTCCACCTTTTTGCGTGGGTCGGTGACCAAATACATGTGTGCTACTCCTGCTGCGCCTTCTGGTGCTGCTGCGCGGATAACGGCAGCATCTTTTGTGAAAATTTCAGCCGTATGTACGACTTCCTCTGCAATTGTCGCTGAGAATAACAATCGTTGTGTATCACGCAGTGTTTTTTTCATGACCTCTTGAACTGGCTTGCCAAAGCCCGCATCCAGCATCCGGTCAGCCTCGTCGACCACAACTGTCTTCACTTCATGGACCTTTAGCTTACGCTGATCAATCAGCTCCAGCAGTCTACCTGGTGTTGCTACGATCAATACAGGCTTCTTTTTCAGTCTCTCGATTTGGCGTTTCACATCGACTCCGCCAATAATGGACATCACGGCCGTGTCCTTCCCTGGCAGAAGACTTTCTGCTTCCCGCGCAATCTGAACAACGAGCTCATGCGTCGGTGCGAGTACAATGGCTTGTACATCTTTTTGCTCCATATTGATTTTCGATAAAATCGGCAATAGATAAGCAAACGTCTTGCCTGTCCCAGTCGGTGATTCAATCAAAGCATCTCGACCAGCCATAATCAACGGGATGGCTTCACTCTGAACAGGTGTCGGTGTTTCCATTTTTCGCTCTCGCAATATAGTCAACAGCGGTGCGCTAATTTGTAAATCTGCAAACGTGGTGCTCACAAAAACCCTCCTGGCATAAATTCGTGCATTGGGTAAGCTTACCACACTTTGCAGGTAGAAAACAGAGGTAAGCCAGTCCTCGTGAGGTAAGGTCCGTCAGAGATAGAGAAAAACAGGCGAAATCCGAAATGGACTTCGCCTGACCTTCCATCTACCCGTTATTGGAATCGATACGGGTTTCCTGCTTCTCACCCTGGTCTTGACGGTCCCGGCTGGTGGTTTGGTTACGTGTCCCTTTTGGACTTTCCATGTACTCCTCTACTTCCTTTTGAAACGCCTCATCATAGTCACGCACACCTATCACCTCCTGTCCTTTATTTTGACCAGGGTGATCACATATTATTTTCCTGAAACCTTTTTCCCGGTCATTCGTCTCTTCATATAGGAATAATAACCCTCGTACAATTTGTCAAATGGATGTGAATATGGAATGGAGACGTTATCGCGCACTCGCACACACAAGCGAGCCAAGCGCAAGAGACCATGGCGTTGGGTTAAGAAATGGATGCTTGGCACGGCCTTAACCTGTACAACCTTAGCTCTACTAGGAATTATTTTTTTATTTGGAACGAAAAACGGAGAAGAATTACGTGAGTGGGCGGCAGGCACTTTGCTGACAACACAGCATGATTACTGGGCCCCCTATACGTTTTTACCTGATGAAAAACTAAAAGAACTAAAACAGCAAATTACACATCCGACCGTTATCAATTCCGAAGGCACAGGCACGGCAGGACCTCCTGTTCCGTCGAAATCGAATCTGGTAACCGTCACACTTCCGGAGAAACCAAAGGAACTAATCGAGATTGAGGAAATAGACGTCTCAAAAGGCAGTTATTACTTTAAAGGAAAAATCATGTACATTAGCGACCCAAGCAGAGTACGGCTTGTCGTCACGAATCGCAAGGACCGTGGAGATTTGCTCGATGAGTTTGTAAAGAAAACAGGCGCAATAGGGATCGTCAATGCGAGCGGATTCGCTGATCCAGACGGCTACGGCAAAGGAGCGCGTGCCTACGGCGTTGTCATCCACGACGGGAAGATTTTGCAGGGTTACAATCCGAAAAGCGGAGAAACCGCGTTAGGGCTTACCTATGACGGTAAACTCATTACAGGCAGCTACTCGGCTGAACAACTCGTAAAGATGGGCGTACGTGACGCTGTGAGCTTCCGTCCGCAGTTGATCGTAAACGGGAAAAATATGTTTGAAGGAAAGCCTGCCAAGAGCTGGGGCATTCAACCGCGTACCGCGATTGGACAAAAAGAAGACGGGACGATCGTATTTGCTGTCATTGACGGACGCCAGCCCGGCCATTCCATCGGCGCAAGCATGAACGACATGGCAGAAGTATTGGCAGAGCGTGGCGTGGTAACGGCAATGGCCATGGACGGCGGTTCCAGCTCCATGATGCTGCACAACGGTGAAGCCATCACGAAGACATCTTCTCCTTATCATCGAGGCCGCTATTTGCCAAATGCATGGGCTGTTTTTTAAGGAAGTGTCGAGGGGATAGAGGAGGTCACTGATTTATGCATAGACTTTTTCATTATAGTGAAGATCCGACTATTACGATATTTCAGCCTCGCGCCCATCCCTCCCACCCCACACTAGCTCCCGCTGTATGGGCGATTGATGAAGCACGAGCGCCGATGTATTTTTTACCGCGAGATTGCCCGAGGATTTGCTTTTACAAAAAAGCAGATTCCGAGTCAGCAGACGTTGAGCGCTTTCTTGGCTTGACGAGCGCCAACATGGTTATGGCTATCGAAAGTAAATGGTACTCCGTGCTTACACAAACAAAGCTATATGAATATACCTTCTCACCAGAATCTTTTGATTGCTGGGACGAAGGCGCCGGCTACTATTTGTCAAAGGAAACCGTTACGCCACTAGACGTAAGACCATTAGGAGACCTCGTGCACTGCCTTAGCCAAGCGGATATTGAATTGAGAATCACTCCTTCGCTGTTACCGCTTCGAGATTCATTGCTACAAAGCAGTCTGCACTTTTCCATGATCCGTATGCGAAATGCGTCGCTCACATAAAAAACAGGCAGTCTCACCCAATGGTGGCTGCCTGTTTTTGCGTTTACAATTTAATCGGTGTTTTTGCCTGCTCCAAGCTCCATTTCTCAACATCCCACGTCTGCGTAACCCAATCCTCATAAAATTCAGGTTCGTGACATACGAGAAGAACGGTCCCTTTGAACTCCTTCAAGGAGCGTTTGAGTTCTTCCTTGGCGACGACATCCAAGTGGTTCGTCGGCTCGTCAAATACCAGCCAGTTGCTTTCGCGCTGCAGTAATTTACAGAGACGAACTTTTGCTTGCTCTCCCCCGGACAAAGCATTCATATTCCGGTTGATATGCTCGTTTTTCAAGCCACAACGTGCAAGCGCTCCGCGAACCTCATGGTTATTCATGGAAGGAAAATCATTCCATACATCATCGAGTGCAGTAATTGGCTTCGCCTTTACCTCTTGCTCGAAGTAAGCAGGATGGAGGAAATCGCCTTTCTCCAGCTTTCCATCCAACGGAGGAATCACACCCAGCAACGTTTTCAACAAGGTAGACTTACCGACACCGTTCATGCCGACAATTGCTACTTTTTCACCGCGCTCCAGCTTCACACTCAGCTTCGGCAGCAAAGGATGAGAATACCCGATTTCCAAGTTTTCAGCCTCGATGACAAAACGGCTACTTGCTCTGGATTCCTTAAAGATAAACGAAGGTTTGGCAGCTGTTTCCGGCTTGTCGATTCTGTCCATTTTATCAAGTTGCTTTTGACGGCTCTTCGCGCGACCGGTAGTAGAAGCACGAGCTTTATTGCGCGCAATAAAGTCTTCCATTTTCGCGATTTCTTCCTGCTGCTTCTCAAACGCATCAAAATGCTGGCTGCGTTTCGTCTCGGACTGAGCCAGGAAGGATTCGTAGTTCCCTGTGTAACGATTCAGCTTGGTAAATTCCAAGTGATAAATCACATTCACGACTTCGTTCATGAAGGTCGTGTCATGGGAAATCAGCATGAAGGCATAAGGATATTCCTTCAAGTAGTTTTTCAGCCACACGATATGCTCTTCATCCAAGTAGTTCGTCGGCTCATCCAGCAATAGAACAGTTGGTTTTTCCAGCAACAATTTTGCCAAAAGAACCTTGGTACGCTGACCACCAGAGAGCGATGCTACATCGCGCTCCAAACCGATTGCACTCAAACCCAAAGCGTTGGCGATTTCATCTACTTTCGCATCGATCAAATAAAAGCCGCTTGTTTCCAGCTTGTCTTGAATTTCGCCCATGCGCTCCAGCAATTCTTCCAGTTCCTCAGGAGTTGCCTCGGCCATTTTTTCACCAATCGTCATCAGTTCAGCCTCTTGCTCTAACAGCGGCAGGAAGGCGTCCTTCAGTACGTCACGAATCGTTTTACCAGCTTGCAGCTTGGTATGCTGATCCAAATATCCGTATTCGATTTTGGGCATCCATTCAATACGACCATTATCAGGCAAGTTTTGGCCTGTCAAAATCCCCATCATCGTTGATTTTCCTGTACCATTTGCGCCTACGAGTCCGACACGGTCATTCGGTTGCAAACGGAAAGACACATCGCGAAACAACACTCGGTCTCCAAAACCATGGGACAAATTCTCTACAATCAAAACACTCATGCTCTATTCTTCCTCCTGATCTGTTTCCTCTATGAGGCTTACAACAAAATTCTTTCAAAAAATGCAGGAGCGTACCGTGCCACATAAGATTCGCCCGTAAATACCAATTCGTCCAGCCGGACACGCATATCCTGGAGGTTGACACGTTCCCCGGCGATGTTTAAAATCGCGGCTCGTGTCATCACCCTCAGAATATTGACTTCTGTAGCCAGCTTGTCACCGAACAACTTGCCACTATGCACAATCTCTGAGCGATGATTGTACGATTTTTTTACAAACTGTGCAATCCGTTCACGCTGTAAGGCGGTTTCTCCAAAATAGTACGCCATTCGGACACGCAATTTATAGGTAATCTCGCCTTTTTTGCCATCGGGAACAAACAATGATTCCAATGCAATCCACAGATCCAACAGCTGATCCTCATAGTTTTTCTTCTCCAGTGAAAGCGAATAGCGACGAAAAGCAAGGGATGGCAGCTTCTGTTCGACTAATGAATGAAAAATGCCCGCAGTTTCATCATCAAATGTGTACTTGTCACCATCAAGCGATCGCTTCAAATACGTAATGCCATACATATTGCCATTGACGGTGATGATGTAAGGAATCGAACAAGTCCCCGTTGTAGACGCTAGATTCAGCTTACTTTCGATTTCTTCAATCCATACCCGATCATCCGTTATTTTCATCTCTTCGTGATCCCCAACTAAAAATAAACTGTTGGGATCTACACGCAAATCAAAGGTTCGCTTGTTCTCGTCCATTTCATTGCGCAAAAAACGAGACGCGATTTCATATGGCTTCTTTGCGCCTGATATGAGCGTGTACGAATTAGGTAAATCGATCCGAACGGGCTGTGCTGTTGTTGAATTGAATACGGGGGCGATTAAGACCGGCATAGTTCTCGCTCCTTCCAGACCAGCAGAGCTCGTTTATTGTTTACATAATAAATATTATGTTCTATAAACAGTATCGTGCCATTCTGTAGTTTTGACAACATATCAATTCCTTCTAAATGTGGACATGCTTCCTCACCATACGAGTTTGGAACAACCTCATTATAGAATACCAGCATTTCCTATGATTCGTCATCATGTGTTTACGCCAAACTAGGTAAAGAAGGAGTTGATTTTATGGAAAAGGACCATATTCTAGATGAAAATCCGCATCAAACTTACAATAATGTAGCTCGGCCGCTGGAACAGACTGGCGAACCCCAGCCCGGCTCTAAAAAAGTGAAGCAGCAAAATCATTCACGTTCCATTCAAACACGCGAAGGATAAAGAATGGCACCCGGCTCCATTGCAGTCGGGTGCTACTGCCCTTCCTTTTTTTTACATCAAAAAAGATTGAATTGTCCCACAAGGATGCACTATGATAAATTTAGTATCCTTGATGGAGGTTAAGTGAAGATGATCACCATTCCACTTCCGGGCAACCATAGCCCTCTTTCCAATTTGATCAGCTATAGTGTTTCCCCGCTATACGAGATGGCTGCTAGTTTGCATACACTCGCCCAAGAGACACCTCCCGAGCGATTTGCGTATTGGACCGAAGAAAAGGTAGAGCAGTTTGAGTCAGCCCGTCTTTTAAAAGAATGGGGTTATTTTGTCCCCCTCTTTCGATATGGGATCCCAGACTCATTTGACCCCCTACATACAAAAGGTGTCATGGCTGTCGATGATCAGTATGAGTACTTCGTAACACTTCCCACTGATCATTTTGTGCGTAGCATGAAACCGATCTTGGAGGAGTGGATATCGCATCACGATACTCCTGTGGTTGCCTTCGATTTAGAAGAGGATGCCGACTATGTGAAAGGCCGTTTCAGCCTGTTCGTTTCATCTTATTGGCAGTTATTTTTTGAGGCGAATTGGGAGGCGATTGCTCCAAAATTTGTGCGTGAAGCAGAACGGATTTATTACTCTTTACAAGGAATCCATTCCCTTACCACCTATCTGCAATCCATTTCTCCCGCAATTACCTATGACACAGAAACTCATCAGCTAACCTGTCCGAGTAATGGTCCAAGCTACGATGCGCAGCATCTCATTCTTTATCCGAGCTATTATTATGCCCAAGAACCCACGCTTACGAAAAAAGGCTGGAATGCCCATTTGCTGTATTCCATCTCGGAAGTTCCCACTCAACCAAAAACGCCCTCATGAAGGGCGTTTTTCATGTTGCATATGAGCGACAATCAATTTATCTAATTGTTGGCTGATTCTCACGATTTCAGGGTCAAGAAAATTGTAACCTGCATCTTTTGCTGCGCGCTCTAGTTTTAGTCGCAAGTCATCAATCATCTGACTCGTAATTTCCATGCTGCAGACCCCCACCTAACGTTGTCTCCCACTATTTTACATTATATAAGAACAGGTGGAAAGGGTAAGATGTGGAAGAAAAAGCCTTGTACCCATTTCCGGCACAAGGCTTTTTCCACTTCCTATTTCATGACGTGGATCGGACGACCCAGAGCCAATTCAGCAGCTTCCATTGTTACTTCACCCAGTGTTGGATGTGCGTGGATGGTCAGCTCGATATCTTCGAGTGTTGCGCCCATTTCGATTGCCAATCCGATCTCTGCGATGATGTTGGATGCTTCTGGACCAACGATTTGCGCACCCAATACGAGATTCGTTTCTTTTTCTGCAATCAGCTTCACATAGCCTTCGCCTGCATTTACAGACAGAGCGCGACCGTTTGCTGCGAATGGGAAACGACCTACAACGTAATCGATGCCTTTTTCTTTTGCTTCTTTCTCATTGATTCCTACGCTTGCGATTTCTGGATCGCAGAATACAACCGCTGGAATCGCCTTGTAGTCTACTTCTGCTGGATGGCCAGCAATTGCCTCAGCAGCAACCTTACCTTCGTAGGAAGCTTTGTGAGCCAACGCAGGACCTGCTACGATATCCCCGATCGCGTAAACGTTAGGAATGCTCGTGCGACCTTGCTTGTCGACAACGATCAAACCACGGTCAGTCACGTTCATACCGATATCGCGAATACCGAGTTCATCTGTATTCGGACGACGTCCAACAGTAACGAGTACGTATTCCGCCTCGATTTTTTGTTGCTCGCCTTTTACCTCTGCAGTCACGATCACGCCGTTTTCTGTCTCTTCCATTCCTTGTGCCAGTGCTTTTGTATGGATGGTAACGTCGAGCTTTTTCAGCTTGCGTTCCACCAAACGTGGCATGTCTGGCTCAAATCCTGGCAAGATTTGATCGGAACCTTCCAAAATCGTAACTTTTGTACCAAACTTCGCAAACACCGTACCCAGCTCGATACCGATGTATCCGCCACCGATTACCACGAGGCTCTTCGGCAGTTCAGTCAAGGACAGCGCTTCAGTAGAAGACATTACGCGTTTGCCAAACGGGAATGCAGGCAACTCGATTGGGCGCGAACCAGTTGCAATGATGCAATGCTGGAAGCGATAACGGTTGACATCATAACCGTGGAATACACGTACTTCATTTTCACTTACGAACAGTGCTTCACCAGGGATTACCTGGATTTTGTTGCCTTTGAAGAGGGAGCCTACGCCACCAGTCAGTTGCTTCACGATGCCGCTTTTCCACTCTTGTACTTTGGCAAAATCCACTTTTACATTTTCCATGGTGATACCCATGGATTCTGTATGTTGTGTGTGCTCATATGTGTGTGCAGCGTGGATCATCGCTTTGGAAGGGATGCAACCTACGTTCAGGCATACGCCACCCAGCTCACCTTTTTCCACGACAGCTACTGTTTTGCCCATTTGAGCAGCACGAATCGCCGCAACATATCCACCTGGACCCGCACCGATTACAAGCACGTCTACTTCTGTAGTAAATTCACCTACTACCATTGTCTCTTATCCCTCCATGACGAGCAGCGTTGGGTTTTCGAGGAGCTGCTTCACGTAGTTGACGAAACGCTGTGCAGGTTCGCCATCAACCAAGCGGTGGTCAAAGCTCAAGGACAGGTGCAACATTTGACCAACCACGATTTCTCCGTTTTTCACAACTGGTTTTTCGCTGATGCGGCCAACACCCAGAATAGCTACTTCTGGATGGTTAATGATAGGCGTGAAGAACATACCACCAGCAGAACCGATGTTTGTGATGCTGAAAGTGGAACCTTTCAACTCATCTGCAGTCGCTTTGCGGTCGCGTGCTTTCTTCGCCAGGTCGCCGATTTCACCTGCGATTTGGAAGATGGATTTGCTGTCAGCGGATTTCACAACTGGAACGAGCAAGCCGTCTTCTGTCGAGGTAGCGATACCGATGTTGTAGTACTTTTTAAAGATGATTTCTTGTTTTTCATCGTCGATAGAAGCGTTGAGTTCTGGGAATTTCTTCAGACCAGCTACAACTGCTTTCACGATCATAGGTAGGTAAGTCAGCTTCACACCACGCTCTTCAGCAAGTGGCTTCGCATCTTTACGCATAGCGACGAGCGCTGTAACATCCACTTCGTCAAAGATCGTTACGTGTGGTGCTGTGTAAGCAGATTTCACCATTGCTTTCGCGATTGCTTTACGCATACCTTTCAGTGGAACGCGCTCTTCCAGTTCGCCTGCTTGAGGTGTGTGGTGAACAGTTGGAGCCGCTGCTGCTTGTGCTACACCTGTAGCTGCTGCTGCAGGAGCCTCAGTTGCTACTGGAGCTGCCACTGCTTGTGCAGTTGGTGCTGCTGCTCCGCCAGATACGAAGCGATCTACGTCATCGCGTGTGATGCGACCCAATTTGCCTGTACCAGGTACATTAGCCAATTGAACGCCTTTTTCGCGAGCGTATTTGCGAACGGAAGGTGTAGCCAACACATGCTTACGATCAATTGGTGCCGCTACTGCTGTTGCAGTTGCTTGTGCCATTGGCGTCTCCAGAGCTTGGTTCGCATTTGCACTCACTTGGGAACCGATGTCACAACCTGGCTCCATTTTGTCTGCAGCTTGAGGCGCTGGTGCCGCTTCAGCAGCGTGGGAATCGCCATGACCATGGTCTGGCAGGTTCGGAATTTCGCCTTCTACGTCAAACTCGATCAGTGGATCGCCGACTACAGAAACCGTACCCTCAGTTACTTTCAGATCGATAACTTTCCCTTTAACAGGCGACGGTACTTCTACAACCGCCTTGTCATTTTGTACTTCCATGATGACTTGGTCTTCTTCTACGGAATCTCCGGGCTGTACGTGCCATTTGACGATTTCGCCTTCATGGATACCCTCGCCGAGCTCCGGGAGTCTGAATGTAAAACGACTCACAGTATCTCCTCCTTGTAAGCATTTATCATAAATTTTTACTTAATATCGCTAGAAAGAAGGCGGAAAGCTTTCAACTTTTCCGCCATTATGTCCGTTTCTCAATTAAAAATCGAGGACTTGAGTCAGACCATCTACTACGCGTTTTACGTCAGGCAGCCATACATCTTCTGCTTGTGCAAACGGGTAAACAGTATCTGGTGCTGTAATACGCAGTACTGGTGCTTCAAGGTGCAGGATTGCACGCTCGTTGATTTGCGTGATGATTTCTGCCGCAACACCAGACGTTTTTTGTGCTTCTTGAACAACGATCGCACGGTTTGTTTTCTTCACAGAAGCTACGATGGTATCGATATCGAGTGGGCTGATGGTGCGCAGGTCGATTACTTCCACTTTTGCTCCACGCGCTTTCTCGATTTCTTCTGCTGCTTTCAGGCTGGTATGCACCATCGCACCATAGGTGATGATGGTAACATCGCTACCTTCTTTTACTACGTTTGCTTTGCCAAGTGGAATCGTGTACTCGCCTTCTGGAACTTCTTGACGGAAGGAACGGTACAGCTTCATGTGCTCAAGGAATACAACTGGATCGTTGTCGCGAATCGCGGAGATCAACAGTCCTTTTGCATCATATGGGTTGGAAGGGATAACCACTTTCAGACCCGGAGTTTGCAACATCAAACCTTCCAAAGAGTCTGCATGCAGCTCAGGCGTTTTTACACCACCACCAAATGGGGAGCGAAATGTAATTGGACTCGTGAAGCGACCACCGGAACGGTAGCGCATACGGGAAGATTGGGATGCTACAGCATCAAACGTTTCAAATACGAAACCGAAGAACTGAATTTCTGCTACTGGACGGAAGCCGTTGATGGAAAGACCGACAGCCAAACCGCCGATTCCGGACTCAGCAAGTGGTGTATCGAATACGCGCTGCTCGCCGAACTCAGCTTGCAGACCTTCTGTTGCACGGAACACCCCGCCGTTGTTACCTACGTCTTCACCGAAGACAAGAACGGTTTCATCGCGCTTCAACTCTACGCGCATTGCATCCGTAATGGCTTGAACCATTGTCATTTGTGCCATGGCTTATTTCGACTCCTTCGCCAGGAATTCTGCCTTTTGCTCTTCGAGTGCAGGCGGCAGTGTCTCAAACATTACATCGATCAGTTCGCTAACTTTCATCTTAGGTGTTTCGTCCGCTTTTTTGATTGCGTCCGCAACAGCTGCTTTCGCTTCTTCGATTACAGCTTCTTCGTCTTTTTCGCTCCAGAGGCCTTTTGCTTCGAGGAACTTGCGGAAGCGGATCAGTGGATCGCGCAGTTCCCACTCGCTTTGCTCTTCACCTGTACGGTAACGAGTTGGGTCGTCACCAGCCATGGTATGAGGACCATAACGGTACGTCATTGCTTCGATCAGAGTCGCACCTTCGCCATTCACGCCGCGCTCTTTTGCTTGTTGAACCGCGTAGTAAACTGCGAGAATATCCATACCGTCAACGCGTTCGCTAGCAATACCAGCCGCAACTGCTTTGACTGCGATATTTTCAGAAGCCGTTTGTTTTTCGAACGGCAGAGAGATCGCATAACCGTTGTTTTGGGAGAAGAAGATAACAGGCAGCTTGTATACACCTGCAAAGTTCATACCTTCGTAGAAGTCACCTTGGGAGGTCGCACCGTCACCAAAGTAGTTGATCGCAACTTTCTTTTCACCGCGCAGCTTGTAACCCATTGCAACACCTGTTGCTTGTGTACATTGAGCCGCGATGATGATTTGTGGCATCAATACGTTTACACCTTCAGGAATTTTGCCGCCCTCGATGTGTCCGCGGGAGTACAGGAATGCCTTGTGCATAGGGTAACCATGCCATACCATTTGTGGAATATCACGGTAGCTAGGCAGGACAAAGTCTTCTTTGGAAAGAGCACCCTCGGAACCGATCATGCTTGCTTCTTGACCAGCTACTGGTGCATAGAAACCAAGACGGCCTTGGCGGTTCAAGCTGATTGCGCGTTGGTCCCATACACGGGTAAATACCATTTTACGCATCAGTTCACGTAATTCATCATCGGAGAGCTTAGGCATCAAGTCAGGACGAACAACCGTACCATCCGGGGCAAGAATTTGCAGCGGGGCGTTGTTCTCTGTTTGTTCAACAGCAGTGGATACGCTCATCACATTCACCTCGTCACTAGAATAAGGGACTTCCTTTTCCCGAGTTGCCCTTTGTCGCCTTAATCTGAGCATCTGCTCGATGAGCGACGAGTACAATTCGCGGCGGAAGTGACCCTGATAAAAACCAGAAGAAAGTTGCCTGGTGCAAGAAAGGGCTTACAGCCCGTTTGCAACACCCTGTTATATTGCAGTCAAAATACCTGTTTAACGTGTTATAGTATTGATATTACAGGGTTTATTTCCTCTCTGTTATCATTTACTATATAAGCTGTATCAGTTTTTTTCAAGGCTTAGTTTTTCAATTGAGCAAACAGGGAGTGTGAATCGATGTCTGACTATGTAAAGCGAACCATAATGAAAGAAGAAGTGCCCAGCATCCACGTGGACACTCCCCGCTCGGTCAAAGTATACCTACCGCCGGGGTACAATGAGCTTCTTTCTTACCCTGTTGTGTATTGCCAGGATGGGAACGACTTTTTTACGATGGGGCGAATCGCGACCATCTCCAATCAATTGATTCTGGAAGAAGGTATCGAACCCTACATCGTCGTCGGTGTCTCAGTCGATCGCAACAAGCGCACGAGCGAGTATTCTCCATCGGGGTCGAGAAACGCAGCTTATCAGCGTTTTTTCACTGAAGAGCTGATTCCTTACATAGAGGAGCATTATCCTGTACGCCGTGATCCTGCTTCACGTGTGCTGGCAGGAGACTCTTTAGGTGGAACCGTTTCTTTGCATCTCGCATTGGAAAACCCCGACCTCTTTCCACAGGTACTCGCGCTATCCGGGGCGTTTTTCCAAACGACACTCGACCCGCTTTTGAATCAGTCCAGCCTATCCTGGCTGCGAATCTGGATGGTCGTTGGCCTCGATGAGACAGCTGTGGAAACAAGTGCGGGTACCTTCGATTTTGTGCAATGGAATCGCGAGGCAAAACAGATTCTTGAGGACAAACAAGCTACCTTGTCCTACCGAGAAAAACCAGGGAATCACGTCTGGGGTTTGTGGCAAAAAGAGCTGCCTGACGCCTTGCGCTACTTCTTCGCCCCTCCCCGTCTGTAACCATTACGAGCCATTGATTTCTTTAATATCCTCGTACCCGTAGTAGCGGCCATCCACCAGGAAAATGCCTTGGTGGTTGGCTTTTTCAATTTCGCCCGCAACCTGATTTGCGTCGTTTAGGACGATGTTGACAATCTTGCTCTCGTCCCGTTTCATTTGATTGAGAATGCGTTCTCGCTCTTTAGCCGAGATCATATCCATCCCTCTTTTCCCCTATGTTGGATAGCTATAGTATTTCATTGGCGGGTCTGAATTACACACAAGCGAGTCAACCGAATGGAACCAAAAAAAGCCTTGCCGCTCTCCCATTTTCCGGACACGGCAAGACTTTACTACGTCTTTATTTATTGTTCGATAGTTGTATATTTAAAATCTCTACCACCAAACGGGTTGATCAAAAATCCTTTGACCTTGTCATTTTTTATATAGGGTCTTGCGCCATAGTACACAGGGGCAATTGGCATTTCCTCCATTAAGATGGTCTCTGCCTCACGCATGATCGCATTACGCTTCGTCGGGTCTTTTTCCAAGTAACTCTGTACGATTAGCTCTCGGTATCTAGCATTTTCCCAAGCAGCATCGTTCGTCCCCACTGTTTTGTCCTTGAAAATTTCCAGGAAATTGATGGGGTCGTTAAAATCAGCACCCCAATTTCGGTAGGCAAACTGATAGTTTTTGGAGCGCTTGTTTTGTAAAAAAACTTTTTCCTCCAAGCCACTGATTTTCACATCAACACCTAGACTTCTTTTCCATTGGTCCTGAAGAGCTTCAGCCAGCTTTTTCTGACGATCGTCACCTGATCCATATGTGTAAGTCACATCTGGCATCGTCGAAAGCCCCAGCTCCTTTAACCCTTCCGCCAATAACTGTTTGGCTTTGTCTACATCCTCTTGAAAATAGTCATTTCCGCTGAGCTGCATAGAAGGCGGAACCCATGCAAAAGCGGCAGGCACCCCTGTCTGTACGATTCCGTCTACGAGAGGCTGCCGTTGGATGGAATACGAGAAGGCTTGTCGAATCTTTTTATTCGTAAAAGGGGGCATGGTTGTATTAAAGGTGACGGCAACTGTATTCGGATACGGCGCCATTACGATTTTTCCTTCATCCTGTAAAGCGGGGATCACATCGACGGGCAACACGTAGGTTGGATGCCCTCCCCAATCCAAATCACCAGAATCAAACAACGCTTGAGCGGTGTTGGTATCGGTAATCATGCTCCACACGATTTTGTCGAGCTTCACGGTATCTTTGTCATGATACTTCTCGTTTTTCACAAGAACCAATTTGTTTTTATGCTCCCACAGCTCCATTTTGAATGGGCCGTTGCCCACGTAGTTGTCTGGAGACGCTGCCCAATTCGGATGTGCCTCCAAGGTCTTTTTATGTAAAGGAAACAATGTCGGGAAAGCCGTCAGCTCGTAAAAAAACGGAGCTGGCGAATTGAGCTTAACCTCTAGTGTAAAATCGTCTAACGCTTTGACCCCTACGTCTTCATATGATCCTTTCCCTGTGTTGAATTCCTCTGCTCCTTTAATGAAATAAAGCATATAAGCATATTCGGATGCTGTCTTCGGATCGAGATTTCTTTTCCAGGCGAACTCAAAATCATGGGCGGTTACCGAATCTCCGTTGCTCCATAACGCATTCGACTTCAATTTGAACGTGTACGTCGTCAAATCCTCGGATACCGTATAACTGTCGGCAATTGCGTTGGCTATTTTCCCATCCGGTCCATAGCGAGTCAATCCTTCAAAACAGGCAGTAATGACATCAAAGGAAGTGCCATCGGAAGCAAGTCCGGGATCTGCTGTCGGAGGCTCTCCACCGTCTGCATTCCAATTCAATACCCTCTCTTTTCCTGTTGGCTGCGCTGGTTGAGATGCCTGATCATTCGGTTTGTTCGTTACCGCCGTTTCACTTGTACTACAGCCCGCTAAAACTTGAAGTAGCAAGAAGCAGCTCAAAACGAAGCTCATCCTCTTTCTCATTGAGACCATCCCCCTTGATTCCATTCGATTCCATACACCAGTAAACGCTATCGCTTTATCACACTACCATGATAACGCAAGTGTAGACGAAACAAATCAGACGGTATGGCGAAAAACAGAGCGCATAGAGACTCTTATTTTGTACAAATTGTCTAACTATTTGGAATTCGTTGTTGCGACAAAGAAAAAAGCCAGTCTTCCCTTCGACTGGCTACAAGTGGTTGAAACGATTACACCGTTTCCAATAATTGCTCGACTGCTTCCACAACGGTCTTGATATGTTGATCGCTAATGTGTCGATGCGTCGTAAAGCGAATGACGTACTCGTCAAAATCAACAGCGAGCACTCCTTTTTCCTCCAAACGTTCCAAGAAGGCAACAGCTGTTTGTCCAATCGAGTCTGTATTCACCAGCACGATATTCGTCTCGACTTGCTCGACCTGAAGCGATAGCTGGCGCAAGCCTTTTGCCAATTGCTGTGCCCGTTCATGGTCTTCTGCCAATCGTTCGGCCATCTGTGTCAGAGCGATAATGCCCGGTGCTGCCAAATACCCTGCCTGACGCAGCCCGCCTCCTACTTTTTTTCTCCACCATCTCGCTTCTTCGATAAACGCACGATCTCCAGCCAAAATGGAACCCACCGGAGCACTCAGCCCTTTGGACAAACAAATCTGGACGGTATCGGCAAAAGCGCTTAGCTCACTGACTGCAACACCTTGAGCCACAGCCGCATTGAAGAGACGAGCACCGTCCAAATGAACGGGAATACCGTGTTTTTGTGCTGTATCATAGACACTCTTCATTTGCGCAACAGAGATTACCGCCCCGCCAGCGCGATTATGCGTATTTTCGAGACAGATCAATTTTGTGCGCGGAAAATGGATATTGTTGCCCCGAATCGCCCTCTCTACATCTTCTGCACGTAGAGCACCACGTTCTCCAACCAGCGTCCTTGTTTGTACGCCAGCCAATGCCGACATAGCGCCGCCCTCATAGTAAAAAATGTGCGAATCCGCTTCCGCAATGACCTCGTCTCCGTTAACACAATGCGTCAAAACAGCGACCTGATTGCCTTGCGTTCCACTTGTTACGAACAGAGCAGCTTCCTTTCCGAGTATTTCAGCCGCAATCGCTTCCAAACGATTGACAGTTGGGTCCTCTCTATAAACATCATCACCAACCTCCGCTTCCACCATTGCTCGAAGCATCTCCTCGGTTGGTTTCGTAACGGTATCGCTGCGCAAATCGATTTTCATAGATGACTCTCCTTCCACCGTATTGTCATTCTCTAGACATATCGTAACACTTTCAACATTGCATCCTGTTTTCCCTCTTGCTAAGATGAAAGGGTAACTTACATACAGTTAGGGGATTTGACCTGTGAAACTAAAAATCACTCGTAACGCTGCCAAGCAATTGGCTCCAATCATCGAGGCAGAAGAAGACAAAGAATTGAAACTGCGCGTTTATATTACTCACTCTCACGGTGATCATGCACACTACGGACTCGCTCTGGACAAGCCAACAGAAGAAGATGTTGTGATCTCGACCGACAAAGAGATCGATGTGATCGTGAAAAAGGATGAGCCATTGCTGGATGGCATCATCATTGATTACCTTTTCTTGCCACAAGAAGGTTTTGTTATTACCAACCCTTCCAAAGGTAACACAGGTGACCACTAAGCATGATACAGATAAACCCTCTGCTTTTTTACAGGCAGAGGGTTTTCTTTGATGATGAGAATCTTATTCGTCAGTAGACATGCTATACAGCGCTGTCGGTAAATCTTTCAGCAACGGGGAAGATACGTCATCAACCTGCGTCATAACAAGACGATGGACAGGACGTGTCATCGCGACATACAACAGTTTTGCGTCCCATTCATTATTTTGATAGGCGTCTACATCCAGTAGAATGACCACATCAAACTGCAAGCCTTTTGTTAAGAAAGCAGGCATGATGGTTACGCCACCCGGAAATTGGTTATCTTTCGTTCCTAACAGGGTTAGATCAGCTATTTTGTCTTGCAGGCCTTTATGTGCTTTTTTACTCGCTTGAATGGTTTTCGCTACGATCGCAATCGTTTTGAAGCCTTCCGACTGGTAGGCAACCACACGCGAAGAGATGTCCTCCCACAGTTGCGCTCGTGAGCGAGCCTTGACCATGATTGGTTTTTCACCATGTCGCAAAACCGGTTTTGCCAATACTGTCTCGGGCAATTCAATTTGCCTCAACACTTCATTGGCACAACGCATGATCTCAATAGTCGAACGATAGCTTTGCGACAACGTATAATAGGAAGGAAACAGCTGTGCAAAAATCCCCTTCGTCAACTCTTCCCAGGCATGAATCCCCCGGTAGCTATGAATACCTTGCGCAATATCTCCCACGATCGTTAGCGAGTTTCGCTTAGTTGCAAATGCAATGACGGCTATTTCTAACGCACTCAAGTCTTGTGCTTCATCCACGACCGTATGATCAAAATGCTCTGCCTTATTCATTCCTTCAACAATATGCTGCAAGTATAGCAATGCCGCGATATCTTCCGGCTCCAATCTCTCCTCTGCAAACAATGCAGCGCTAGACTGAGTCACATCACGCACAACTTCGTCTGAAATGTCAGCAGGTACGAGCTTGCGCAGCAATTCCTCGTCAGCAATCAACTCGCGATAAGCTGCGAAGATTTCCAGTCTCGGAAATGAAGTCAGGTACGTATCTAATATCTGCTCCAGCATTTTCTCGAATTTGTACAAGCCTTCTTTGTCCAAATCGACTTTTCGCTCTCGCAAATGGGCAAACAATTGCTTGTTCATTTCTTGTTTCAAATGCTTGCGAAGCGCTTCTACCCGTCTATGATACGGCATATTAGCGAATTGCTCCAAGAAGCATTGGCGAATAAAATCACCCGGAATCGAAAATACTTGCTTCGTTTTGTTGTATAAAAAGCTGAGCTTCTTGAAAGAAATTCTTGTTTCGACGATATACCGAATGTATTGCTCCAGCGCCTCCCGACAAGCGAGCGATCCTTTAAAGCGAAGCCTGTTTCGTGTCATTTCTTGCTGGCGCTCATCCTGCCCCTCTTCGAAGAACAATTGAAGAGGCTTATCAGGACTCACGATTCTCCATCCTTTTGGAAGCAGAGGCTTCACAAGACGCGCTGCCCAATCTACAAAGGTAGACTGTTGAACATCATCGACTCCCAGCTCAGGCAAAACCTCGGATATATAGGTAAGAAACATCCGGTTAGGTGCAAAAACCATGAACTTTTTGGACATCATGGAATCCTGGTAGTTATAAATCAAATAGGAGAGTCGGTGCAGAGCAATGGTTGTTTTTCCGCTCCCCGCTACTCCTTGCACAACAATGGGCCGTTCTTTTTCCGCCCGGATAATATCATTCTGCTCGGATTGAATCGTAGCGACGATGTCTTTTAGCCTACTATCGTTCGCCTGATTCAGATTGGCTGCCAAAAATTCATCAATGAAGCCCTCTTGCAAAAATTCGTCGGGATGCCCCATCTCGCGGTTAATCGTTTCTTTTACCGCTCCATCATAGATGCCGACGATCTTTCCGTCTTCGATCGCAAAATTACGCTTTAGTCGAACTTCACCACGCACGATCTCGCGTCCCATCCGGTAAAACGCTTCTTTGCTCTCACCGGAATAATAAAGACTGGCGATAGGCGCGCGCCAATCCACGACGACAGAATCAAACGTATCGCTGCGTACAATTCCCCGTTTTCCTATGTAGACCTCATCCAGCTCGTAGATTTCATCTTTCAAGAAATCCACTCTGCCGAAATAAGGCTTCTCTCGACCCTGATCTTCCAGGTAGCTCAATTCCTTAGCCTTTTTATAGTTAACGACCTGTTTGACATAATCATCTGTTGCCTCGCGAATATCATTGCGAAGCTGCTCCATTTCTTCGTCGATCGCTGAAATTGTTTCATCCAGCTTTTTTTGTTCCCATTCATAATCACGATGCTGTGTACTCACATTCATTCCCCCTCACATGTATCGTGTCATTGAACGACTCAGGACCATTGCCTGGCCAACCATATTCCAACCGCACAAGAAAGTAGACCGACTCCCAAACTAAGCAGAGCGTACAAAGTGCCACGTAACAGGTGGCCTTCTCCCCAAAAAGAGACTACTTCCAAGGAGAAGCTTGAGAAAGTCGTAAATCCTCCCATGACCCCCGTTGCAAATAAGAGGTAGAGTGTCGGAGATAAAAAGCCACGTTCTTTCCCCAGCACGAACAAGATGCCGATGATCAAAGATCCACAAACATTGGCGATCCAGGTTCCCCACGGCCATCCCGGCTGATTCGCGAGCAAAGACAATAGGTAGCGCAAAAGAGAGCCAACTGCTCCTCCAACCGCCACAGCTATCCACGCCATCGCTTTCCCTCCCTGGCTATCACAGCTTATGTATGTCACAGAAAAAGACACCCTAGCGTCAAGCGAGGATGTCTGTCGTATCAGTAATTGTTATCTTACTGTTTTGGCTTATTTTCTTCAAGGTCTTCCACATAACGGATGGAATCCAAATTTGCTCTCAATGAAAGCTTAACGGCGTCAATGTACTTTTGGCGCAATGCTTTTTGTTCAAGCTTTTCCTCTTCGGTCAAACCTTCTTCGCGCGATTTTTTGACCAATTCGTTGATGCGTTTAATTTCTGCGTCAGATACCACTGCTGGTTCCTCCCACTCTGTAGTAGTGCCGCTTCATTATACCACATTCGAATGATCCCGCAAGACAGCCGAACACTTACGGAGTATCAGGAAGGATGAGAGTCTGACCTGGGTAAATCCTGTTGCTCTCTAAACCGTTCGCAACCTTAATTTCTATTATATAGTCCCGAACATCCATCTGATCTGTATTGTATTGAACAGCTAACGACCACAGGCTATCTCCAGATTGTACGGTTACTTCTATGCCTTGTGGCTCCTCCATTGGCGAAGAAGCAAACACTAGTTCGGTTAACAGGTAAAAAAAGAGAGTAAATGTAATAAGAAACAAGAGAGCTTGTCCTCTCGTGATACCAAAACGAACACGACGTTCTTCTTTTTTCTCGAAACGATTACGTACTGTCAATGAATTCATAATAATGGCCTCCTCACAAACATACGTTCTGATCACTTGTAGCCTCATAATAAATGAGAACATATGTTCATGTCAACAAATAATCGAACTTATGTTTGTCGAACGCAAGCTCCCATGGTATAATATAGGAAAATATGTTCGAGAAATCAGGGGTGTCTTTCTATGTCAAAATTATCGAGTAGACAACAAGCCATCATCGAGTTCATACGAAAGGAAGTTCGTGATAAAGGATATCCGCCATCTGTACGTGAAATTGGGGAGGCTGTTGGACTAGCTTCCAGCTCAACAGTACATGGGCATTTGGCACGCTTAGAGAAAAAAGGCCTCATTCGTCGAGATCCTACCAAACCTCGTGCCATCGAATTGCTATCAGATGAAGATCGTTTTCAAGACAATTTCGAAGACTCTGTCGTCCGTGTGCCAGTAATCGGAAAAGTAACGGCTGGACAACCGATTACTGCCATTGAGGATGTAGAAGAGTACTTCCCGCTTCCAGACAATATCGTGACTTCTGACAAGGTCTATATGCTGCGCGTCTCCGGGAACAGTATGATTGATGCCGGAATTCTCGACGGAGACTACGTCATTGTTCGCCAACAGCACGTAGCCAACAATGGTGACATCGTCGTAGCCATGACAGAAGAAGACGAAGCGACCGTTAAAAGATTTTTCAAAGAAAAGAATCACTTCCGTCTCCAACCGGAAAATGCCACGATGGAACCGATCATCCTGGAGCATGTCACTATTCTCGGTAAAGTCATCGGTGTTTATCGACTCATTCACTAGTTCCCACGTAAAAAAGGACAGCCGAGGCTGTCCTTTTTGTTTTCTGTCTATTATCTGGCGATAAAAAACCAGATGATCATCGTAACTTGCAAGATGACTTTTACGACTGCACTACCCAAAAATCCGATCAGTGAGCCTACTCCCGCTTTCACTGCTCGCTCCATCGACTGCTTCTGCACCATCAACTCTACGAGAACGACGAATACGAACGGTAAGATCAGCATACCAAACGGTGGGAAAACGAAAATCCCGAGGATAATACCGACCGCAGCAGCAACGGACGACCATTTGGACCCTCCATACCTTTTCACGAAGTACATATTCGTCAGCAAGTCAGCACCGTAAAGCAGAATGCTTAGAACGACCATTCCCCACCAAAAGGATGCCGGCAATCCCGCTCCCGGATCTGCAATGAAAAAGTGATAGAGCAAAAAGCCCGCCCACAGTAATATCGTATCAGGTAAAACGGGTAAGAAAATTCCTGCGATGCTTAGCAAGAACAATAACACAACCACTACCCACAAAAATATTTCCATCTACTACACTCCCTTCATTTAGGTATACGAGTGATTATCGATTTCGTTGCGTACATATTCACTTTTGTCTAAACTATTTTAAAAGAAAGCAGACATGGAGGTAGTCTCATGAGAAATTGGCATGATCTCTCCTACTTGGGCAGAGGGACGATTCGCCAAAAAGCAGCGTGGGAAGCGATTCAACAGACGCACATCATGGAAGTACTATCCGATTACCATCCAGTGCTTGCCGGAACCATCCCATTGGACATTGATGTTGTGCAAAGCGATCTGGATATTATTTGCGAGAGTCATGATCTGGAGCAGTTTGAGCAGGCTGTTCGTACAGCATTTGGCTGTTTGCCCGGATTTGAAGTGACACACTCAGATGTGAATAGTACGCCCACGTGCGTTATCTCGTTTTTCACAGCTGGCTTTTGGTTTGAATTGTTTGCTCAACCGGTAGCTGTCGAAATGCAAAACGCCTATCGTCATATGGACATCGAAGCACGATTGTTAGACATAGGAGGCTTGGATGCGTATAAACAGATCAGGACTCTGAAGCAAAACGGCATCAAGACAGAGCCTGCATTTGCTCGATACTTTCATATCCCAGGTGATGATCCATACGAGGCTTTGTTGCAATTGGAGCCGTTAACAGACCAGGAATTACGACAAAGAGTTCAGCTGCTGCGAAAGGATTAATCTTCGAGCAAAGAGCCAATCTCTGCTGCTTGAAAGCAGGAAGGATGCATCGCTTTCGGGCGAAAAGCTTTTTGAATGCGGGCTTTTTCGTTTCATGTCTCGCAACGCGCTTTTAACCTATATACTTAAAACCTTGTCAACGCTTTAATGGTCGTTCATATGTGGAAAATAAAATATGTAACTGAGGCATTGGAAGGCTACCTCTTTTCAAACCCCTTTAAACGGAGCAAATGAACTTACCATTAAATGCCGTGATGTGGGATATTACTATCAAAGGACAATAGATTAAAATCACTGTTCTAACAAGTGTCACATCAAGGTAATGAAAGATGAAATAAGCTTCTCTCCCATATGAGAGAAGCTTATTTCATTATTATTCTTGTTTTCAGATACAAGCCGAACATGATTGAGGGCTTAGCAGGTAAACTGGATGTAATAATGATACTGGTTATATGCACAAAAACCTAGACGGGTTTCCATCTCACGGTAGGCTTTTCGGTTATTTTTTATAGAAAAGACACCTTCCCCTTTTCGCATGATTATTCACTCCCTGATCTACGATTGGGGAAATGTAATCGAAATGAGGTTCCCCGATTTGGGCTGCTTTGTACTTGAATTTTCCCGCCATGTAAATCCACTAAATGCTTAACAATTGACAAACCAAGGCCACTTCCTCCAGTATGACGTGATCTGGATTTCTCCACCCGATAGAACCGCTCCCATATTAGTTCTAATTCTTTCTCGGAGATTCCAATTCCCTCATCCTTTACTTCAATTACAGATTCTCTGAGCATTTTCGTTACACTGATCAAAACCGTTCCTTCACCCTGAGAATAACGAATCGCATTATCTATTAAGTTCATTAAAATTTGGTGAAACCGCTGCGGGTCCACCCAAAAGTACACAGGAGGACAAATTGTAAGAGATAACTTCACTCCCAATTCTTCAGCACGTGGTGTCATTTCCTCGATTATTCTTTCTAATAAACTTCGAATAGCGACCCGTTCTTTTCTTAATGTAATTTTACCTTCATCCAATCGACTCAGTGTCATCAAATCGTTGACTACTTGTTCGAGCCGATCAGATTGATCCCGGATGATCGAAATTAACTTACTTGCGCGATTTGGCGTCATTTCTGAATTCTGAAGGAGGGTTGCATATCCTTTCACATATGTAAGGGGAGTACGTAATTCATGAGCTACATGAGATAGGAATTCTCGACGGGACGACCGATAATAAGACAAGCTTTTGGCGAGCTGGTTTACTTGACGAGTGAGTAAAGAGAGTTCGTCTTTACCTTCTAAAACAACTCTTACATCATAATTACCCTCATCGAGATGCCTAATTGCATTGATAACGTTTACAATCGGTCTTACAATATATCTGGATAATAGTAAGCCAAACCCACTCGTGATTAGTAAAGAACCCAAGCCAGCAAGCAATAACATTGTCTGAAGAGACTGTAATGTATCTTTCAGCCAAGTTGGTTTCGTTATAACAACTACCGTTCCTAATAGATTTTGTCCTCGTTGAATGGGACTTTTTGCTAAAATGAGACGATCTGGTTCAAAAACCGTTTGAATCGCTTTTTGATTCGGACTTCCCTGAATCCAATTTTGAACAAAATTAAACAATGAATCAGGTAATCGTTTGGAATCAATAAGCAATTCTCCTTTGGGAGAAAAGACAAGAACAGTAGAAGAAGACTTTTCCTCCATTTCGCCGATATGCTGAAGAGTTTTTCTATTGAAGTCTACGCTTAACATTTGAGCAAAAGTCGATGCATGTTGAGCAAGTGCTAGCTCCGTATAGGATTGATAGTGAAGAGTTATAATTTGGTAGCTGATGGTTCCCAATAGCACAAGCCCTAGAATCATGATACCTAAAATGGTGATTAACAGCTTGGTCGCCACTCGATGCATCGTTATTGAACTCCCCATTTATATCCATAGCCCCACACTGTTTGAATGCCTTCTCCTTGAAAGCCAGCTTCCCGCAGTTTTATACGTAAGTTTTTAATATGAGAGTCCACTGTCCTAAAATCTCCATTGAACGAGTAGTTCCATACCTTGGCTAACAGTTGTTCTCTGGGAAAGACTTGATTCGGATATTGAATGAGAGTGGTTAGCACTTCAAATTCAATCGGGGTAACCTTCATCTTCTTTCCATGAACCCATACTTCTCTTGCTAAGAGACGAATCTGAATTCCTGATTGCTTAATCTCCTGTATTTCTTGCCCCTTTCTTGTCCGGCGTAGTACCGTTTTCACACGCGCCGATACTTCTGCCGGTTCAAATGGCTTCGTTATATAATCATCCGCGCCTAGTTCCAATCCTACTACCCGATCCTCCAGTTCGCCTCGAGCACTGATCAAAATCACGGGAGTTTTATCGCCTGTACGTCTTAATTCTTTGAGTACATCAAAACCGTCTGTCCAAGGCATCATGATGTCCAACAAACAAAGATGAAATGCTTCATTGTGAAGTAACTGAAGCGCCATTGTTCCGTCGCTGGCTGTGGAGACAGAGAAATCCTCCTCTAATATCATACTTAGCAAATCGAGCATGGTCTCTTCATCATCGACGATTAATATCGAAGTGTCCATCATACAACCCTCTCTTTGATAGATATGAACCTTGGTGACTATCATAAATGGAAATTATGGATAAATTATGTAGTAGAACCTTTTTGTGGTGATAGCTAACCAATTCTCCAATAAAAATCCTAATTTTCTCCATATCTTTTAGCTAAGATACAGAAATCCCCGGTGCATTATAAAAAGTCAATCAACATGGTTATTATCTGTTGAATCATGAATCAAGGAGGAAAAAACGTGGAAATTCTCTCTCGGCTTCGATTAGTAGATGTAAACCAACTTGCCTTTCAAGAACGAGTAGAACCAGCGCGATTGAACCGAACATGCCAGTCTATTCTTGAAGAAGGAGTCTTGCGTCATCCGATCATAGTTACCCCTCTTATGGAAGGTCGATATTTGATTTTAGACGGAGCCCATCGGACGCAATCATTACGCCAACTAGGATACATGAAGATCCCTGTTCAGGTCGTGGAAGCATCGGAAATTTCTTTCAACGCATGGGAACATCTCTTGCCACTTGGCCTGTGGATGGATACTTTACAACAGTTGCCAACCCTCCAATGGGTGAGGAAGCTCCGGAAAGAACCCCCTATTGCGGAAGTAGTTTATCCGAATTACACCCAATTTTGGATTTATCCCCACGAAAATTATGTGAATCATTGGATTCGGTTACAAGCCTGGCACCAAATTGTAGAGATTTATACCCAGAATCAATCAGTCATTCGTTTACCGCACGGCAGATACGTTTTCCCAGAATCCAACCATGTTCTATTCCGATACCCCACTCTCACCTTGGACGAAGTGAAAGAAATTGTGTTAGCAGGTAAAGAAGTTCCTGCTGGAGTGACACGTTGTATTGTTCAAGAACGAGTGCTTAATTTGCAAATTCCACTCACGCTTCTAACCTCGCCAATAAGTAAGGATGAGTGGAACCGTTTTTCAGAAAAGAAAGCCAATAAACTACGTCTATATTCGGAAAGCATTTATCTTTGTGAAGCTTAAGTAAAAGAGGTAAATCCGATGTGGTATATGCTCGCATTATTCAGTTCGATTACCTTTGGGCTTGGAAGTTTTATGATGAAAGTTTGTTCAGCCAACCGAGGTTCTACCGTACATTTACTTTGGGGATTGTATTTGACGGGTACTCTCTGTTTTTTTGCTTGGGTTCAATATACAGACGGTTGGATGTTCACACTCCAGGTTCTCCTTGCCGGACTCATAATCGGTGTAGGTACATCCACGGGGAATCTCTTATTTATGCATGCTTTAAAAATTGGGCCAGCTAGTCTAACTTCTCCAGTGGTCAATAGCAATGTTATCTTCACGATTGGACTTTCACTGCTTTTTTATGGAGAGTCACTTTCTCTTCCTCAATGGATCGGCGTTACGCTACTCGTTCTTGCCGTCATGATCCTGCCTATTGATCCAGATGAAAACCTTCGTATCCGAAGCATGAAGTGGTATCTGCTTGTCGTTGGTGCGACGTTTCTTTTCTTTCTCCGTAATGGAGGTCTGAAAGTTACGGAAGAAATGCATTTACCCAATGCCATGATCTTGTTGATCGGATACTTCTTTGGATTTATCTTGTTTTCAATAGAAATTCTACGAAAGAAGCATGTAGAGATGCCCAGAACACACAAACAAATAGGAGTTCGTTGGGGACTTGGATCAGGCATCTTCTCCTTTGCTGGTATGCAAATCTATGCGGTCGCCGTAGCAAATGGGCCCGCTAGTATTGTCTCTCCTATCTTTTCTACCAATAGCTTAGTAGTTGCTCTTTTGTCTATTTGGATTTACAAAGAACGACTTTCTTTCCTGCAAACGATTTCGCTCATTCTGCTCTTTGTTGGTTTGATTTTTACGCGACTTTAATTCTTACAAAGAGGTGTTAAAGATGATAGCTACCAATATTGTAGATTGCATTGGGAATACCCCTATTGTCGCTTTAGAAGATGAACTGGTTCCGAATGGAAAGAAGCTGTATCTTAAACTTGAATATTTTAATCCGAACTTTAGTGTGAAAGACCGTACCGCCATAGGATTGATAAAAAAAGCGATGGATCAGGGAGAAATAAAGCCCGGAAGTATTTTAATCGAGTCTACATCGGGAAACCTAGGGAAATCTTTGGCGATGCTCGGAGCTGTGTATAAGTTCCGTGTCCTAATCGTTGTAGATCCCAAAATTAGCCCAAATCTTCTTAAATGGTATAAAGCATACGGAGCAGAAATTGATATGGTGTCCGAACTTGATGAGGATGGTGGGTATCAAAAAACACGATTCAGGCGTGTTCAGGAATTGCTTCGTCAATATCCTGAAGCGTTTTGGCCAAACCAATATGACAATCCCAATAATCCTTTATATCATTTTGAGACTACTGGAAAAGAAATTATCGATTTACCAATCGACGCAGTTGTAGGTGCTGTGAGTACAGGAGGACATCTTTGTGGCATTGGAAGGTTTGTCAAAGAGAACAAACCAGAGATGAAAGTAGTGGCTTGCGATGTAAAAGGATCAGCGATATTTGGCCATATGTTCAAGCCTTACCTGATTAACGGAGTTGGATTAAGTTGGAAGACTGAAAATACTGATTTATCTGTGATTGATCATATTTGTATGGCAAGTGATCAAGAGGCCATATCTGCTTGCCGTATATTGTCCAATGAACACGGAATGATGATTGGAGGTTCAGGGGGCTTATCTGTGGTAGCTGCCTTGACTTATCTGAAACATACCAGCGCAAATGCTGTATTAGCTATTATCCCTGATACTGGGATTAACTACTTAGATCAGATTTACGACGATGAATGGCTTTCCACCAAGGACATAAGACTTCTTAATAAATCGGAGTTGAAAAATGTAATTTCTCATAAGAAGCTTCTAAGTACCTATGAAATCAGTCAGAGATAGTCCCGCTTGTTCGTTAAGAAAAAGCTATCTCGTATACCACGCCTGTTGATTAACCATATAGTAGGTTTTTAATCCGTGCCAAGTAGATATGCCTCTCCAATCTTTTGGCGAATCGCGAAGATTATCAAGAACTAGACAAGTTACTCCCATGGTCAAAAATGTTGCCAGCTACGTGTCGAATTAATAATAAATAGCGTAAAGTAGTCCCTATCCGTTTCAAGGTGGGGACTATTTTACGCTTACGTAATAACAGTTTTTTGTTTGAGCTCATGCGCGTCGGTATAGTCTTCTACTTCTACCCCTACTGCATCTTACTCGCTCCAGGCTGTTCTCTTGAATCTGAATATCGTACGTAGACCTTTTATGCGTGTGAAGTTAGCGGGAAACGAAAATGTTCTGTCTCCATTTTGAACGAGGGACGAACAAATAAGACATCGTCCGTCGTTGTCATCAAAGCTGATTGGATCTTCTCATTCTCACTATCCGGCATAAAGTGAAAATGAATGATCGTTGTCTCAGCCGACACCAAATGAGAAATGACTGCTTCTATATCAATTGGTTTTTTACTTACCAAATCAAATACATGCAGTTGGTCATCTTCTCGTTCGAATAATACGATCACATCCTCCTCTTCGACATAATAGATCGCATCCCGAAAAGCGAGGAGAAAATAAAACATCAACAGATGCTCACTATCCTTGACGCCCAATCGCGATGATACGGGGATTCGCTTGGCGGCAAATTCCTTCATGATGAGATAATCAGCCTCGCTATCAACATCCAGCTTGCGCAAGACCGATTTTTGTTCTACTTGTTTTTTCAAATCAGATACCAATAAGCAAAAACTACTTTCCTGTACTCTCTCAAATCCAAATTTCGGATAAAAATCGAGCACGGTATCATTCGCATACAAAAAAATAGAATCGTATTCCTTCTCATATATTTCAAGAATATGGTTCATCAATTTCGCTGCCAATCCTTGGTTGCGATAGGCAGGATGCGTCATGACTGTTCCAATCTGAAGTACCTTATAGTCTTTATCATTGGATGTCACGATCATCTTACTTACGGAAGCGTTGGCAATAACCTGATCCCCATCCAGATAGGAATAGCAGACATAGTTATCATTCCAAAAGCCCTTGTTATACCATTCTTTAAAATTGAGCTGAAAGACCAGCATAGCGAGGTCATTAAAGCTTTCCTTGTATGTTTCGATATGCTTGTAGTCACTAATCAATCGATATTCACCCATGTAAAAACCTCCCATTCTGTTGTTTGTGCTGTTTGTAATCATTCATTCCTTTTCAGCAATCCCTTCTTTCCAATAAAAAAGACCACAAGAAGAATTCTCTTCTCATGGTCAAATTTATCGTTGTGATAAACATACCTATCCCAAATAGAATAGATATCATGCACAAACGTGAAATTTGTTTGAATGAGATATAATGCCTTCTAATCGCTTTTGAAGAAAGGTACAAAAAATAAACCAAGGGCGCGCCCTTCATTTGACCTTTTCCCCTATAAAATTCGTTAGAATTTTACTTAGCGATTATCAGTTTCATCATATTCAATCAAAACCTCTTTTCACGTTAGGTACTTTTACTATATTTGACTTTCAATAAATTGTAAATGAGCGATCCTTTTCTTTATCCTCGTCGCGAAGTATCATTATACAAAAAAGTCATTTTCTTATATAATTACAAATACTCCCTTTGCTTACACAAAGGGAAAACCGGACCTCGAGGGGGGTGTACCAATGGCGAATGCTCTCAATTTGCCACATACCGCAGCGGCTCATGCAAAGCCTAGAAATAGTGAGGCGATACTTTGCATGAGGTGGTCTCTCGTTTAATCGAATCATCGCCTTCATTTGCGTATCTCATTTCCTATTTCTTGGCTTTGCCCCTTATTTGCCTATCTATAAATAAGGAGCGAGCAGAAATGAAATGTGTGAAAGCAAATTTAATCCTTCCTGAATCGTTACTCGCAGAAATTCAAAAGTACGTGCAAGGAGAAACCATTTATATTCCGAAGACAAAAGTAACCCATCAAAAATGGGGGACGCGCACTGGCGGGAGAAAACTCCTGGATGAGCGGAACACGGCTATTAAAAGCAGCTTTCAGGCCGGGACGGCTATTTCGCAGTTAGCGGAAGAATACTTTTTGTCTACAGAGACGATTAAAAAAATCGTGTATACTAGATAGACGTTTATAAAGCACTGACGACCTTTCCATTCAGGTTGTCAGTGCTTTTTTATGGCGAGTTTTTTTACGAAATGTCTTCTCCCTTTCTCCTCTCTTGCAAACACACTAAAGTAAAGAAGAACCCACTTACAAGACAGAAACAGGAGGAACCTCAATATGGAACCTTTTATCCATACGCATCAATATCACTTCATTAAATCACGCGTTCAAGCAATCATGAACGCCTTTGCAACCAGTACAGATGTCAACGTGATTCGTGCTCGCAAAGAAATCGCCCATGAAGAAATCTTTCAGTTGTTCCCGAACATGACGGAAGAACAAAAAGAAGTTTTGCATCCGATTGACTCGATTAAAGAAAAGGCAGAAGGAAAGCAGTTTTTGCATCAGCTTTCACCGTATGTGATTCCATTCCCTACTCCCACAGAGTCTTCCATTAAGAAGCTCTTTCCAAAAGTAAAGAAGCTAAAAGTCTCGAATTTAGCTGAGATCGATTTTTCAGAAATCTCTTATGTAAGCTGGCTAGACACTGCCACGGACAAGAAATATATTGTCGCTTACCACGAAGGAAAACTGATTGGCATTCACGGACAGTTCACAAACGTAAACAAAAAAGGCGTTTGTGCGCTCTGTAATCGCTTTGAGGAAATCGGCATGTTCGTCCTTGAAGCCAAAGGCTCTGGGGATGGAACGTATTTGAAAAAAGGAAACTACATTTGCCAAGACAGTGCGACGTGCAATCAAAATATTATTTCGCTGGATAAGTTAAACGATTTTATCTCGCTGATGGTGAAATAAATCTGCAACGAAAATGAAAAAGCCGCCGGGTCTCCATGCCAGGCGGCCTTTCCTATATGTCCCTTACTTGATCTCGTTTAGACTCTCTTCCAAACGATCCCACGTTTGGGTGATGCCCTCTAGCATGCCCATGTCCATGACAGTTTTGAGGGCTTCCGCAGATACATATTCAGAACGACTAACCAGCTTCGTCTTTCCATCCATTTCGATGAATTCCATCATAACCTCTGTTGAAGGCATGGTATCATTTGTGTTGCCTTCTGCATCTGAAAAGTAATCGGTATAGATAATTTTCTCGGGTTCAACAATTTCCTTATAAACGCCTTTACCC
Source organism: Brevibacillus sp. HB1.2 (assembly GCF_013332495.1). Lineage (NCBI taxonomy): Bacteria > Bacillati > Bacillota > Bacilli > Caryophanales > Paenibacillaceae > Brevibacillus > Brevibacillus sp. HB1.2. The sequence goes on from NZ_JABMIU010000007.1 coordinate 223,216, forward strand.
CATGATTCCATGCCATAAAAATCACCTTGATTCTTATCGGCGCATTTCATGCAGTAATGCCAAACACCGCCTGGGCGGAAATCGACATTACAAACCGGGAGTTCCCAGCCTTTCGGTCCCCACCAACGCTTGAGATGCTCAGGCTCCTTAAACATCTTGAACACGAGATCTCTGGGCGCGTCGAATACACGCTCCAGTACCAGCACCCGCTCATTCTCTACCCGTGAAACCATTGCGTTTCTTGACATAGTAATTCCTCCTCATTCATTTGAATGGATCTCAAGTATTTTCCTTGTTTTGCAGTTCCCGCAAATAGTCTTCCAGATTATCGAATCTTTCTTCCATAACACGCTGGAATGACTTCACCCAAGAATCCAGCGCTTGGAAGGGCTCTGGCCTGAGTTTGTAAATGCGGCGGTTGGCTTCGGCCTTCATATCCACGATCCCGTTGTCACTAAGCACCTTCAAATGCTTCGAGGCTTGGGGCTGGCGAAGCCCCAGTTGTTCGGCGATTTCCCCTACAGTTAGAGGACCGTCGCGCAAAAGTTCGACGATTTTTATACGATTCGGTTCAGCTAAAGCACTTAGCGTCGCCATGTCCATGCCCGGATTCATCCCTGACATGTCACTCACCTCGTTACATGATGGATTCTACGTTCATCTCATCCCCTTCAGCGTTATTGTGATCATCTTGTTAGGTAAAATATACACCAAAGAGAATATTCCTGTAAAGGAATATTTAAAGAAATTGCGGGAGGTTATTTGTTAGTGATTAATCAATAACTAACAGCTATCATTTATTTCATGGAAGTACGATTCTGCAAATGCTGGATCGTTGCCGTTATACCCTCCTCGAACTTCGTCGCTGGGATTGGTCCAATAAGCCGTTTATATTTTTCTCCGCTAAGGATCAACGGTTTTTCTGTTAAGTACAGCATCTCAACAACCTCCTTCATCACGGGGACGAACATACCCAACACAGACAACCCAATTTTCCCAAGAGGAATGACAGGTTTCACGGTGCCCCTTGCTTTTTGAGCGATTCGGACGATGTCTCGACCGGAAATGATACCTCCACCTGGAATGTGCCAGTTTTGCCCATAAGCAAACTCTCGGCTGGCCAACTCTACAATCATCTTTGCCGCATCCGGTAAATAAACAAACTCGCGCGGAACATGCATATTTCCAATGAAAAGTCCCGGTTTTCCAGCCGCAATTGCCTCAAGCGTGGAACCCAAATACGATGCTTGATTAGCAGTAGGTCCGTAATAATCCGGTAATCTGACAATCATCGTTCGCACATGATTCCAGCGGCTGCTAAACAGCATCTGTTCAAATGCCAACCTGATTTTCCCTTTCTTCGTATGCGGTTGCTTTGGATGCTCCTCCGTCACTGGTTCCATCTGCTTTTTCCCGTATGGATAAATACCATCTACCGCAACAACCTTCAAACCTCTCATGTTGGCGGCTTCCATGATCGCTTCGCCAAGTGGGATCAGCTTATTTACCATCTCGTGATAAGGAACGTTTGCACAATGGAATAGTACATCCGCTCCCTCCGATGCTGCTACGATGTCTTGGAACCGGAATGCATCCCCGACGGCCAGTGACAAATGTGCTGGATTACCCAACTCTGACGCCATTTGTGCTAGCTTTTGTCGAGAACGCCCAAAAGCAATCGTTTCAATCCCTCGCTCGATGAGCTCCGCCAAAATTGCTGCTCCCGTTCCGCCTGTTGCCCCGACTACAATTGCTTTTTTCATTCGGATCATCTCCACTCGCTTTATTTGTGATTGATCAATCACTAACTAATTTGAACTATAACGTTTTAGTTAGTGATTAGTCAATAACTAATTGTCGCAATTTTTTTCCCGCTACACCTCCATCAATTCTGGCATGTCTAAAGCTGCTGAAATATTACACAGCATTCCTCTTGCCAGGAAAATAAGCGTTCTCTCTTCCGGACTCGCGATGCCCGCTTCACGAAAAGCTGTTAGGACGATCTGTCGAACCTCCCGAAATCCTTCGCGCATTGCCTCTCGAATCGAAGGCTCTTGAATCGTCTGGGACTGCATTTGAAGAAGTATTTCATTTTGATGGGAAGCCAAGATCTTTTCATATGCCTTGATTAAATCTGTTTCCAATTGCTCTTTGGATGCGGACTCCACAACGAGACGAAAAGAGTTAATGATCCGCTCCCACGATGCCTCCAAGGCTGCTTGTAACAAAGCTTCCTTCGATGAAAAAAACTTGAAAATATACGGTTGAGAAATCTTTGCACGCTCTGCAACTTGCGCTGTCGTTGCCCGAAAATATCCGATTTCAGCAAAAACTTCAATGGCTGCAGAAATGATTTCCGTTTTACGATTGACTGACGTCATTGCAAGATCGCCTCCCTTTTAGTGATTCATCAATAATACCTGATTATACGTCAGTTTGTGTTGGGTTTCAAATGACGTGTAATACGGATTCTCGACAAAATCTACTAAAGCAAGATTAACAAATACTAGTTAAAGTGGTATATATTTGAATTTTTATCGATCACTCTCAAGAAAGGTTGTTGCAAATGTTTAAAAAAGCCTTGATCATGATGGCAGTAAGCTCTGTTGTCACGATACCAAGTTTAGCCACAACCGCCCAAGGAGCTACTCTCCCTTTACAGGAGAAGCCGATCACCTTCGCAGCAAACACTACCCAAAAAGACTGGAAAGGGAAAGAACCTTCTTCAAAATCAATAGGTGCTAAGCACGAAACCACTAAAATCAAAAATGCTGCATTTGGTGAACAAATTTGGGTGATGCTGGCCTCTCCTATTCCACCTGGCTGGATCATGGTTCAATCAACAGGGACAAGAAACCTGATCAGGTATATTGGCTAAACAAGAAGAATAAGTTGTCCATACAACAAGCTGACGTCGAAACTCCATCGACATCAGCTTGTTTCCTTTACTAACTTTCTTCCTTCAATTTCATTGCGATCTCTGGAAGGAATATTGTATTTGGTCGCAGACATGGGGACTATGTTATCAGTCAGCATTCAACAATTTCCGCTACCTGTTATCACAATTCGTAGTACAGATTTTTATTTTCTGAATTTTTTGCGTTTAATATGTTAACTACAGTGCGAGTGTGTTATTATTAGATCGTAAGTTATATTTTTCCAATTCAGGAGGTGAATAACAATGTTGAAGAAATTCCTTCAAAAAATAGGTGCTAACTCAATCCGCCCATGCCCTCGTGAGTGCATACCAGCCGGAAAACATTGCATGTGTCCCGCGTAATGTTAGATAGTACTTAAAAAGGCCGTCCCTACAGCTATGTGCGTGGCATAGGGATGGTCTTTTTCCGTCTACCTATCATCCTAATTTCGTTCTTCTTTTAGTGCGGAAGACTCTATATGAGGGGGAAGATTTATGAAAAAATTTGCTCTGTTTGGTATTGCTGCTGCTTTATTTCTATCGCTATCATTTCCTGGAGTAAGCAGCGCAAAAGAACAACGTGTACCATGTGAAGCTGACGGGTATTGCGGATGGCCGACCTATAACGTTTAACACCAAATGAATGAGTAAGGTAAAAGAAACCATGTAAATTCTACATCGTTTATTTTAATCAAACATCAATCACCGACTGTTTAACTATCGGTATGATGTTTTTCTTTTTTCATTCGTGTTAAAGAACTTGCTTCATTTGCATTTTCTATTGAATCGTTTTCTCTGTGATCCTCGTCTTTATAAACAAACGCATTTAGCAGGGAGAAGAAAGCATGAAAAGTCTTTTGAAAGTGATGATTGGTTTGGTCTTTTCTTTTTGGTTCTTTATTCTTTGGGCCTGTAAATCGCTTCTTTCAAGCGATACTCCAATTACCATCTCGACCTGGGACACGATCCTTTTCTCTTTCAGTTATCTCGTTTCTACGGTTGTAGCTCTTATCTATGCCAGGTTCACGCCTAACGGAAAAATACATATCTTCTTGTCTATTCCTACACTTTTGTGGGGTCTTTCTACTGCTCAAGTTTTTACTCATCAGTATCACCCCTATGATACGCTGATGAGTATTATTGGCTTACTAGGTTCTGGAGCGATCATGTTCTTTTCGATTTTGATGCAGCGTAAATCTCCGAATTTTACATAGAGCACAACTCCACTACTACATCCATGTTTGGCTGAGGTTGTGTGGAAATCACATCAGATTATTTCCAAGTCCTTCGAACCTGCTTGAAACTCTGACACCGTACACAATTTATAAATAAAATTCATGTTCTTATAATCACTTACCCACGATAAGATGGTAATACATGGAAAACAGATCTACCAAGGAGGTGAATGATCATACTGAAGAAGCTCCTGAAAAAGTTAGGTTCAAAATCTTCAATCGAGCCTTGCGGAGACTCATGCATTATTTATCATGGCAGATGCTTATGCCCTTGGTAGTGTTAGCTAAGTTCAAAGAAGGCTGTCCCAAATGCCATGAATGTGGCTATGGGATAGCCTTTTTTCGTCGTATATCCCCCCTGCTGATTTAACATTTTTGAGCTGTTGGACATGACAGGTAACTGTTTGTTACATGCCCAAATTTTCCACTTACTGTGATATCGCCCTTACATAGCTCCTCAATTTGCATAGCTTGAGTTTGAGGTTCTTCCTCATACACTTGAAGGGGTGATATCGATGGGATTCTTTGACGACAATTTTGCTTTAGTTTTGGTTCTTTTCGTTTTATTAACAATTGTTGCTTGCAGCTGTGATGAGTGCTAATTTCTGTCCAATGTTTTGGGCGGCTAAGCTGCCCTCTTTCTCCCTCTTTGCCATCATTGAGCTTTGAGCCCATCTTTTGTCCACTCCTCTCACGTTACGCTTTAGTAGAAGGAGTGTAGTATGTGGAGAGGTTAGATTTGGACACTCTGTTCTATCACCTACGATTTCACCAAAAGAGCCGCCCGGTTCTTTCCCCGAGCGGCTTAACGCCTTTCGCGTCCGTACCTTAAAACCGAAAATTCTACAGCCTCATCACAATTTCTCTTATGTTACATGGCATGCTCTGTACGCTGCCTATCCAGGATTCTCCACTTCCATCGTCATCACGATAAAGGGGGTTCCATTGTTAACGAATGAGGCCGTTTCTTTAAATCTCGTTCTTGTATAAACTTTGATTGCTCTACTATTAAAGCTAGCAACACTTAAACGCAGATTTTTTGGTTCAAATTGCTGTTTGGCAAATTCGATTCCAGCCTTTAAAAACGAAAAGCCTATCCCCTTCCCTGTCAAATCTGGTTTCAATCCCAGCCCAATATCTAACACGTTCTCGCCCTTGTAAAGATTTTGCTTTCGACCTTCTGGGACTTGAGCATTGTGCCCAAAACAGAAGAAGCCCGTAAGCTGACCATGATTATCTCGAACTGCATAATAGGTACCATCTAATAGCTCCTGAAATGTTTCTGGACTATCTTCAAAATCATAAAAAGAATATTCCTGCGGATATTTCCAAGTTGCGACTTGCTCTGCATCTGTAATTGTCATCAAATGAAAGTTCATTTATTACCCCTCCATAAAACCTTTACACTCAGTTCGTTTTTCATAAAACGATCCCCTGCTTCTCACAAGCAGTGTTACGTTACATCCACTTTAACCGCGCTAGGTCCCCCGATCTCACCATCCTTGACCAACCACTTGCCGCAGTTTGCGCATTGCAGTGTAATCCCTTTCATATACTCACCTTCTTTACAAATCGAATGGTTTGTTAACGATATCCAAATGTTGTAAAATAATAAAAAACTACATGGTGGTAATCCAATGAACAAATTCGAAAAAGGGATTGTTTATTTTTTTAGCTTTGTTTTCTTTCCCATCGGTCTGATAATATGGGTTGTCTCCTTGTTTAATCAAAATCAGCAATTCAAAAGTGTCGGTCGAACAGCTTTATATATCGCTACTGTCTCATTTTGCATTCAGCTCCTAATCGGAGTATTAAATTTTGTGGTATATGCAAACATTACTTTCAAATAAGCGGGTGTTATCAAAAGATTCTTGCAAGCGACATATCTATCTAACTATTTCGATAAATCCGATCAGTTAATTGTTTATTTGGTTATCATTTGGTAAACCTTCCATGTGCTAGATACTCTTAATTCAATGAATATTGCTACTGAATTTTTCTTTCGTATTCGATCCTTCAACCGTGATTCGACATGAATCTGAGAACTATATTGAACAAGTAATTGTTTGGGAGTCTAAACAGATGGAGTTTGAAATTTTTAATATCCATACAACGGAAAGATTACTTTGGAACTACATAGAGAAGGTCCCCGACCAATCCAATTTCGACAACATACTAACCTTCCTCTTATTGTTTTCACTACATCTACGAAATGAAAAAAACTCGCACCAACTGGCACAAGAGAAACGCCGCGCCTTTCGAAATAGGACTTAGCTTCTTCAATGCCTTCGTGATAGATACCCCAGTTACAAGATAATCCGTGTCATTGTGGTCAAGAGATATGAATGGGCAGCGTTCTGTTTTTTATGTGTAAATATTTACCAATTCATTCCATTTGAGTATAATTACCTTTAGTTCGTGTATTTAGAATTTGATCAGAATTGATATGAAGGAGTGTACATGGTATGAAAAAACAGCTTCTCTCTATTTCGATGCTCGCTTTACTCCTCTCTGGCGCACCTGTATATGCTTCCGCTTCTACCCATGCTCAAGTACAAGATGAAGCAGGCAGAGTCACCATGGAGCAACAAAAACAAGAACAACAATTCACCAAATATTACTACCTTACACCTGGGCAGTTAAGTCCAAAAGAAGCGATTCATCTAAAGAAAGGGCAAGAGCTCCGTATTAGTCCAAGAGGCAGCTTCGCGAATTACACAGTGTATAATGCTCAAAATAAACAGATTTGGAGCGGTACGACAGGAATCATCATTAAGGCTGATGCGGACGGGTATCGCTACGTACAATTTCAAGCCCCCTATTCCTATGAGGATCAAAATGTCATCGTAGCTACTTATACGATTCAGTAAAACATGTATAGATTTTAGCCCGTCTTGATTGTGAAGACGGGCTTTATTACAATTTGCATCCCTTTTTCTTTCCTACTCATTATGTCAATGTCAACCTACTACCGTGATGTTCCTGAATACTGATCTACATACATTTTCGATACATGGGGATATTTGGCCAATCAAAAGGGTAATGGAGTTCGTACGCTATCTTAGATCGTCATCAGGAGGGGATAACACTTGAAGAAGAAAAAATCTAAGTCTAAGCGATTCAAGAAAGTGAATGGTCAATTGGTTGAATTTCTTCCAAGCTTTCAAGAATGTATGAACGAATGTAGACGTGTAAGTCCGCCTCATGAAGATTGTGAAACGTTATGTCTTCCGTATCTAGACTCAAGAAGAGTACGATTAGATGATGAGTGTTACGATCGTTGCCGTCGCTGGAGGTCTCACGGGATTTGTGATCACATTTGTCAGGTGCCCTATTGAGTATTAAGTTAGGCTCAAATTTATCTCCACAAGGCTGTTCGGGGCAGTAGATGGAGCGATTTTTTAATCAATACCAATGGTCCGTGATAAAACTATTACCATTAGTAGCCTTTAGTGCCCCTTGTTAGGGGCCTTTTGCTTATGACATCCGATTTACCTAAAAACCGATCATTCTTCAATCTCATCACAATCTCTCTTTTGTTACATGCCAGAAAAACATTTTATGGGATAGAAAAATGTAACTTTTCTGTAACGCTCTTCATATGTTGTTTGTTTATAATGACCTTGCAAACAACAATACACCTTGCACAAAGAGAGAGGAAATCAACATGAATTTCAAAAAAATCATCGTCGGCACCATACTGACATCCGTCGTAGCGATCGGCATCACATTCGCTGTTAACTATGGCAACGTAGGACACTCTGCACAGCCTGTTGCGCAGGAAAGCGGAAAAACTGATCTTTATACGAACCCTCAAGCAAATTTCAGCTTTAAGCCGCCAACTTCTTGGAACGGACATTACAAGGTGAACCAATATGCAGGTGTAGATGCAAACAAAATTCTGCCATCAGCCAAGCATGTAGTGCAATTCGATTATACGACGAAGGATGGAAAAGGTTCTGAAACGCTGCTGATGATCTCCGTTTTTACAAAAACGGATTGGGCTCGCCTCTCTAGCGAAGAAGGGCCGCCTGTAGGGACATCCATTGCAGAATCAACTGACATGGTGTATGTCTATACAACTCCACAGTCCAATCCATTTGATTCCCAATCTGAAGACGGCAAGCTGTTTGACCAACTGTATGGTGATTTGAAAATAAATGAATCTTTTGCACTTCTAAAATAAGACTGTTCATATTTGTTGTACTCTGAAATGACATACACTTACTTTTGGGGTAGATACATAGATAATCGTTACAGATTGCACCCTTCGTGGTGCTTTTTCTTTTCCTGTCTTTTCATTTAGATGACGTGGCTGGAACTGTTCGAATGCTTCCACTATAGCCGTGAGATGTATGTCCATTGATTCCCCGCTGATGATTCCAGCTTTTTCATGTGTTCCGTGGTTCTAAAAGCAATGAAGCTGGGAAAAACATCTCGTTTCTCTCCAGCTTCGACTTCTTTATTGGTTTCGATTAGCTTTTAGGAAAGTGACTAGGAGAATGGGCAACCCCATCTTTTGTATCGATCGCATGATTATTGCTTTTTCAGCAACATGCTATCAATCTCGTCTAAGAGCATTTCCTTTCCAATTGGGCCAAAGGCTTTGATGTTGAACGTTTCATTGGTTACTTCATAAAGATGGCCTTGTTGAACTGCCTTGTTGCTTTTCCATACTGGGCTTTTTTTCAGTTCTGCGTAAACATCATCCGCTTTTCCGCCGAAATTGACGAGGAACATATGATCTGGCTGAAACTTCGTCAGTCCTTCCAGTTCGATCATTTCCATTGTTTTATCGGCAGGTGTTCCGGCTGCTGGCTTCAGTCCGAGATCAGTGAACAGGATATCTGCATAACCATAGTTTCCGTACACGCGGAACAATTTAGGCGTTACGGCCAGGAACATAAAGGTCTGGTCGCCATACGCTTGCTTGAGTTGCTCTCGCATCCCCTTCGTCTTCTCGTCGTAGCCAGCCAGCCATTTGTTCACGTCCTCTTCTTGTCCAAACAGGCGACCGATTTCTTTAAACTTATCACGCCATTTGTCCATGTCTGTCTCCAGAACAACAGTCGGCGCAATTTTGGATAGTTGCTCGTACATCTTTTGCTGGCGATTATTCATAATAATCAGGTCTGGCTTTGTTTCTACCACAGCTTCCAGATTGATAGAGTCATCCCACATCCAGCCAACCGGTTTTACATCTGTCAGCTTATCAGCTACGTGGGACATGATTTTCGTCTTGTATGTATTGGCCGTAGCAACCGGCTTGTGTCCCAATATTAAAAGCTCCTCTGCTGCTCCCGATACGTCTGCAATCCGCTTTGGTTCCGCTGGGATCGTCACTTCCCCCATCAGATGCTTGACTACGCGTGTCTCAGACTTTTTGGGTGCTTCCGAAGCCGTTTGGCTGCTTCCGCACCCCGCCGATACGGCAGTGACTACTGCAAGCAAGCAGGCCAGTACGATTCGTGTTCCTTTTTTCATACGCTCATTTCTCCTTGTCACGTGATGTTTGGTGTGAAGTTTACCTGATAATGATTATCATTATAAGTGACAGAGAAGATAATCACATATTTGAGCATGTATGTCAATGATTTTTATATTTTTTGTGTATATAAAAAAAGAGCATGCCCCATGTTGCAGATTGGGGAACTAGACGTTGTGCTTGATGTATCTTCCTGATTCAATGTTCTAGATCACCCAAGCTATTGATTACTCCCTCCCCTTCTCACAAGTAATAGTCTGTAAAGTTCTATCGAAATGAAACAGCAAAATAACGAAAAGAATCACGACTATAATTTGAGATAGGTCTCTTATTTGAGACGATGGAATCATAGTGGAGGGAACGCGACTATGCACAGGGTAGTTGAACCAAAAATTCTTTACTTTGGGACGCCAGTTGTACTTATCAGCACATTAAATGAGGACAATTCTGTTAACCTTGCCCCAATGTCTTCTGCATGGTGGCTGAATCAATCATGCATGCTTGGCAGTAGCTCATCTCAGACCGTTACCAATTTGTTGCGCGAGCGCGAATGTGTTTTGAATCTTCCTTCGTCTGATCTTGCTCATGCGGTTGACCGTCTAGCTCTACTTACTGGGCGAAATCCTGTCCCGGAGCGCAAGGTTAATGTAGGATACCGATTTGAACCGGATAAATTCGGAATGGCTAAGTTCACCCCCCAAGTTTCGGACCTGATTCGGCCTCCACGCGTTGCGGAATGCCCGGTTCAATTAGAGGCAGTGGTAGAACAAGTCCATAATTTTGAACTGCCCAGCTCTTTAAAAGCTATTGAAGTAAAGATAATTCGTGTTCATGTTGATGAACAAATCCTAATGACTGGCGAGAAGAACTACATCGATCCCGAGAAATGGAGCCCGCTGATTATGAACTTCTGTGAATTTTTTGGCCTTAGCTCCAAGCTGCACCCGTCAAGATTAGCTCCCGTTTTTGGTCCCGCTCCAAGTTCCGTTAGCAAATCGAATTAACTATCATTGGGGTGCTATTGAGCACCCTACCTGTTCAAGCAGCATCGGAGAAATAAACATGTGGTTACCTCGATACAAAAAAATCCCCAATTGCTTTAAGCAAATTGGGGTACACAAGAAGTAATACGTGAATAAAAAAGTAGTCATCAATATAGTAGGATATCAGCTCAGTATTTACTACCAGTATATATAGGTATGCATACCTTCTATTGCCACAAAAAATAGCGCAGACTCATCTGCACAGATTAAGTCGTACGCCTTATCCCCAAGAGAATCTACACTAGATTTCATATTACATTACTTTTATCGGTTTGATTGGGTAGCTATTTCATGTATAAATATCGCTAAATCGTTCGTAATATTTTCTTACTCGTAGATAACATTCATAATGTCCATCAATGATATTTTCCGTATTGTTCCGTTTTCATCTATATAACAAGAACGTTTGTTTACATTTTATAAGAACATGTCATGATTTTAGGATGGAATCAGCTAATAAGCAATTGGACGGCAGTAATAACTACGATTTGAAGGAAGGCTTTTTATCAAGCGAGACTAATCCAAAATGTACTCGGCCAACACGCTCTGTATCTGGTAAATATTCAAGTTCTTGTTAAACTGTTTTTGGATCGGTACTGCACTTCCAGAAACCCAAATTTTTAATTCCGCATCCAAATCAAAATTTCCAGCTGTTTCAATGCTAAAATGACTAATACTTTTGTAAGGAATGGAATGGTACTCTATCTTTCTACCAGTAATGCCTTGCTTATCAACCAGTATTAACCGCTTGTTAGTGAAGATGAACATATCACGTATTAATTTATACGCCTTTTCTATGCTCTCATTGTTCGCTAAGATTTGAGCATACTCTTTTTGAACATCTGCAATGTTAACTTCCGAAGCGTTACCCATTAGACCGTCTAACAAACCCACATTAATGTCCCCCAATTCGAATGTTTGATAGTTCATATTCTCCAAATCGTTCAAATCTCCTACTGAAGCGGTTACTATTACATCAAGGCGGCAGTGATTGCATTGAAATTCAGGATACAGAAACTAAGCCTAAAAAAATTTACACTTGCTGATGGAGTTTTTTGGGTAAATCACATCGCTTCCGCCCGCATTTCTTTTTCAAGATTTTGTGATTTGGAGATCGTGTTTCTGTTCAGTGCTAGAAACATTGCTTACATCACGAAAGACTGGTCAAAGTTGGACTGTACATGGTCCCTACTGCGTGGCGCAAGATATTTGGCATTTTGAAAGGTCGAGGACCCGAGTATTTCGGTATGTATCTACGTTGAAGCATCCCTGGAAGTCCCTCCAAATTGACGAGAAGACCTTTCCACGCAAGCTGCTGTTTTGATAGTCTTATCCATACTTGCCGCCTAGCACCTCGACCATTTGCTGCCTTGCTGCATTTTGCAATACGAATTGCTGCCCGTAGTCGATTGACTTGTTCTTTTCCAATCTCTTGACCCTACTCTCAATCTCTTGAGTCTTCTTGTCCAAAAAGAAATCCTTTTCTTCATATAGGGTAGCTGTCACAGCCCGTAAATAATTGTAATAAACTGTAAAACACAAAAGCTTCGTATCCTTAATTTATTGAAGGAGTGATGAATATTTGAAAGTGTATAGTAGGCATCCCTTTGATACATCATCAAGTGTTTTGATCTCTAAAGACTGTGGACCTGATCATCCCGGTTCGAAAGACTTGGTATTTAATGGTATTGATTGGGGCACTTACCTTCTTCGCCCCCGGTTTATTGGTGACCGCCCCCAGTATAGATACATCCCTGGCACACCTGTTTATGCTATGGAGGAAGGAACAGTCGCAGATATCAGAAATAGTAGCCCCCATTGCACAGATCCAAACCACTGTCCCCTATATGCGAATATGGTCCTGGTCCAAGGGCGGGATGAGTTCTATACTGAGTACGCTCACGTTAGACCATCTACCACTTTACAGAGAGGGATGTTTATCCCAAGTGGACAATTCCTTGGCACTGTAGACTTTTCAGGCGTTTCGACAGGACCTAATCTTCATGTTGGACGCTATGCTCGCGGTGATGCTGCCACTTGGTATAATAGGCCAACTTGTGATTGGTCTATAGAAGGGGTCCGTCCTATCCGTCGTTTGGGTCGTATTCGTCCTTAGCGTCCTGGACTTGACTTGTGTTTCGTACAACTCAAATGAGGGGCGGAATACTGTTAGATAAGGATTGTCAAAGCATCATTCAAAATGGTAATAATAGTAGGATTGAAAGGGAAATTATCTTGCCTTCCGCCGCACTCCTTGCCTCGTTTGGCTTAGTCATGGCAGGACTGCGGAACGTCTTTTTGTAAGGAAAACCGCGTGACATGTCGGATTTGCTCCCCTGTTGGGGAGCTTTTTACTTGCTGCATTAGAAGCTATATACTTCATTGCTTGGATAATTGAACAGATCATTACTTACTTTGGCTAGTTTTTCACCATGGGCTGGGAGTCGATCTTGTTGTTTCCCAGCCTATTCAAACGTAAAGCTTCAACAACAATCTTTTGGACTTCTCTCAATCTGCGATTCCAGAAATGACAGTTTCGTTTGTGCGCTCATCTTCGCTTTCCCTTATAGGTGGGCACGCATGGTATAATTTATTCGGTGAAGTAATTACCCAGATCTTCCACAATAGGGTTATTTTAATAGAAAGCGGTTGATACGATGATTTATGGCTATCAATTAATCCGAAAGTAGCAAAGGATAAACGAAAAGTCTTTCTAGCTTGTCTATACCTTTTAGTAGGTGATGCAGTCGGAATAGGAAAAGATAGAACCCACCTTGAGGAAGTCCGACTTTTTGTAGAGCAAGCATCATCCAATCGAAATTATTACATCCAACAATGGGTTTCTCGATCGTTTCAACTCATTCAAAACCCTGAGCTTTTCGATTACAAAAAATGGTGTGATGGGATTGATATCTTTTCTTTCTGGGAGGATTACGTTTTTCTTTATTCCCGAAATGTTGTGTTGAGTAGTCTGTATAAGCCTGGACTATCGTGTAAAATTAACTCAATCGTTCTTAACATTTTGTAACTTTTTTACTCCCCCCTCGTCTTACACCGGGGGTGTTTGTTGTGAAGAAGATAATGATTATCTTATCGCTGATTTCATTCGCTACACATCGTGTTAGGTACCGAACTCGAAAATGTTCATCTTGGCCGTTTCACGCTTGTTTCGTTCGTACACTATCAGAATGTAAGATGTTCCCATCTCGATCAAGACGTATTTTCGGCCTAACTTCTTGGATACAACCCCTGTCGTTCTTGAGCCCCTGAAAAAATCAAAATTGCCCACCAAATAAAAACCCACTCGCACATGCAGGCAAAGGGGTTTCGCCTATTAATAAGCAGTCATGTATTGCTCGCGCTCCCAATCTTGAACGCGTGTGCGGAACATGTCTTGGCTTTCAATCGGTTTTATACTCCCTAGAAATCGTATAAAATCAACAGTTTTAGCTACTGTCATTTCAAATGACTTCAAATCATTTCATCATTTTGTGGGTGCGTTTGTAGGTTACATGTAGAAATGCCCAATATAATGCTGCTTAGAGCACCTTCAATTTGTAATTTATTCCTTTTAATGTTTTGCTCAATTTATGGAACTGTATTATATTTCTATGTGCACATATACTAATTATCCTTTTTTAACAGTTCTAAGGAGGCTTTTATGATTTTTGTAAAGAAGTACGGTAAGCAACTCTTAAGTTTTGGACTTATCATTTTTATTTTATTTTCGGGTCAAAACGTTGGTTTTGCGGAAGATGAGTACAGTGGAGATTTAATTCCTGCGATGACAAGTAACGATAGTCCAAGTGGGCTAGCAAGTGCAAGCAGTGAATGGAGCGCAAATCATAAAGCATACCGGGCATTTGATGACAAAGATGATACTTATGGATGGGGTACAGCCGGCGGTACAATTAAAGGCTGGTTACAATATGAATTTCCAGAGCCATAGAAAATTTCCAAATACACGGTTAAATCAAGGGATGTTTATAAAGGTGAAAGCCCCAAGGATTGGACATTTGAAGCATTCGATGGTCAAGAATGGATCGTATTAGATACACAAACGAACCAGACAGGCTGGGCAACAAATTTCAAAAGAGATTACACATTTAACAATGACAACTTCTATAAGCAATACCGTATTAATATAACATCGAACAATGGATTTTCCTCATTTACAGTTATTGAAGAATTAGAAATGATGGAGAAAATAGGCACACCAACGAATCCCGATCCTAATCCAGAACCTGAACCTGAACCAGAGCCAACTGGTGATAACGCACTTCTTGTTATAAAAATGATCAGTGGTCTCGAGAAGGAATTTGAGCTAACCGCATCCGAAGTACAGGACTTCATCGACTGGTACAATGGCCGTGCAGATGGACGTGGCAAAGAAACATATATGTTCGATAAGGACTTTAACAAGGGGCCATTTACTTCAAGAAAAGATTATGTAGCATTCAGCAAGGTTCAATCGTTTGAAGTTATGGAATATACCAAATAACACGACGAGACGAGGTACCTCCTATAATTACAGGAAGGTGCCTCGTATTTTTCATAGATTACGAATCTCTTCGATACGTTCTGGGTCGTCATTCTTTGGACTTCCGACGCACTCCTCTTTCACTTTAGACCTACAAACATGGAACTTACTGATATCAATGGACTTGTGGGGAAATATCGCGTTTCAGTATGAGGGGATACCTCGGGTAACCATAACACTTCCCGCCCCTGATAAAGGCTTACAATAGGTTATAGGCAATCACACCCCTTCGCCATAATTCTCGGCGGTGTTATTATTTGAAAAAGAACTTATATTTGGAGGACAAAAGCATGACACAGAGAAAAATACTGATGTTGATTGTGGTGCTGCTGATCGGCGCTGCCTATCTCTTTGGACTTGTGCCAATAGAGAATAAAACAGTCAGCAATGGGAATGTAGACCATACGATAGTTTTTCCGTCTGATCGATACCCAGAGACAGCCAAGCATATCAAAGATGCGGTTGCTTCCGGGAAGTCAGCTGTATGCACAATTGACCGAGATGGAGCCAATAAAAATCGCGAAGAATCGCTCAAGGGTATTCCTACAAAAAAGGGGTATGATCGGGATGAATGGCCGATGGCAATGTGTGCAGAGGGTGGCACAGGGGCAGATATCAAATACATAAAGCCATCAGATAATCGCGGCGCTGGATCTTGGATATCCAACCAATTAGAGGATTTTCCAGACGGGACAAAGGTTGAAATCGTGGTCAAATAAAGTCTCTGTTTCGTGTACCCGCAAAATCCGGATATGAATAAACATTTCGCAATAGTGAACCCGTCTCCTTAACACAGGGACGGGTTCACTATTTCTTGAATACATTCTGGCAAATCGTTTTTCGGGCTACCAACCATTGTTGATACAGGGTATGCACGCATCATATCCGAGTCGTATGGTACTAGCAATGATTGGAGCAAGTCAGAATCAAACTTCTCACGATCTAACCATATTCCCTCGTCCTCCTGTCTCAGTATTACAGGCATCCGGTCATGAATATCAGCTACAACATCATTTGGTTTGGTCGTAACGATTGTGCAAGTGTGCAGTTTATCTCCTATCGGACTTGCCCATGTATCAAACAGACCAGCGAAAGCGAACGGTTCCCTACTCTTCATCATAATCCTCATCGGCTGCTTAGCTTTTCCGAGTTTCATCCACTCGTAGAAGCTATCTGCAGGGATGATACACCGTTTTCGCTCGAAAAGTCGTCGGAATGCCGGCTTTTCGGTTAACGTTTCAGACCTTGCTTTTAACCTATATACTTAAGATTATGTTAAAGACTCTATACTAAAACATTGACGCTATAAAGTGGTAGTTCATATAAGGAGGCTTGAAGGATTAATAAGTGTACAGAGATATAAGTTTTAGACTGGCGTTGTTGATCTAATCAGTTTTTTTCATTGCTAAATCAGCTGCCTTCGTAAAATTAGTTTTCTACAACCCTTGTTAAAAAAGTCAGAGGCAGTCCAGGACACGAAAATAAAGTCCTAGACTGCCTCTTTTTCATTGAACTAACGTACCCATTAATTCAATGCACGTAATATATAATCCACTTATTGGCATAAAGACATTGGCATCCGCAACGACAAGCTCTAACAGTCAATGACTAAGTAAGATTAGACATGCATTACGTCTGCCGGACCAACAATAAATCGGTAGCTTTGGTAGTGGCAGAGATTCTCCTTCTTTTTCGGATACAAGTGGAGTCAAGCTCACTTATGTCGAGGTATGGTCGTATGTAAGAGCTGCATATGATGTTTTCCGAATTTACGCCGATACTCTCCGCATGGGCAAATGCTGCGTTGACGCTCGGAGGAACGTATTTGCCATAGATACGGAGAGTCACCGTCAATAACCTCTTAATGTTGAAGACCACAATTTTAAGTGGATATAAGCAGACTACGGAAATTACCCCCTTTCAATGAGACATTTTTGCACGTCGGAGAACGAGCTTGATTTGCCGGACCAGCGCAGCGAATCATGACAAGCGAAAGGGAGGCCCTTAAGGGGCCTCCCTCTTTCTTCTGCTTCCTAATTATTACGGGTTGGTCGTTAAAATGATGACGTTCTTCAGCACTACAGCGCGGCGACAGCAGGTGCGCAGCAGCGCAAGCTGGGAGACGTCTTCGGGGATCCCCATATTTAAGAACGTGTCGTACTGGCTGCGTTCTTTTGTTTTGCCGCTTCCACTCGTGTCATGGTTCCAAAGTAGATCACACAGAACACTCGAGTCATCAGGAATGTGAGAAAAATCGTGGCCCAGTATTTGCGGCTAGCAACCCGTCAATTAAGGTGAGCAGTGAAATCCAGGCGGCAAAGTAAAAACACTTCGTCAAATTATTCTCACGAGGTCTGTAGATGTAATAAAGACTGCTCGCAACAGGCGACCACACCACTTTGAACGTAATATTCAAATCCGAAGCTTTGGGAAATTCACGCAACGGGTAGGCCACCAAATCAAATTGAACGAGCAGCAGTTCTACCATTCATACCACAGCCTGACACGCAAGAAAGCACATCACATTCATGAGCTTTCACTTTTGGAACAAGGAAATAGATGGTGCCCACGCACACAAACTAGAATAGCAGCAATAAATTTCGTTCCATGGCCATAGCTTGTACAAGGAAGGAAGATCCTATGCATAGTGTACTTCTTTTTATTCATACTCTCGTGGGCGGTGAAACTCAGGCAAAAACACAACACCATTTACTCGTTGTCCGTCATAGACACGAACTTGCGGGGTTCCCGTAAAAATTTTTTATTATCCAGGCACTTGAACCACATTCAGTCATATATAGGTGATAGCAGTTCGAACCTATTGAGGAGGATTTTATACAAGTGATGTTACCGAGTGAAAAGTATTTCGGTAAGTTTGAGGCGGTTTTTTTATTTTACGGAGCCATGCCTACAGGCGTTACTGTTTCTGAAACCGGACGTATTTTCATTTGCTTTCCGAAATGGGGAGACGACGTTAAATTTACGGTGGCTGAAATCGTTCACGATACATTACTGCCTTATCCTAGTTTAGACGCTAATGTGGTAAGCCCATCGAATATCACAACGTCCTTCGTTAGTATCCAAAGTGTCGTTGCTGATGGAAATGGAACGCTTTGGGTACTGGATACAGGAGCTCCTAATTTCTCAGAACCTATCAAAGGGGGGGCGAAGTTAGTCGCTGTAGATTTAAATTCAAATACAATAAGAAGTGTATATACATTTACGGAAGATGTTGTCCTGCCAACCACTTATCTGAATGATGTCCGATTTGATTTTCGTGTTGGTAAAGCAGGTTATGCTTATATAACGGATTCGTCTTCCCGAGGACCAGGAGCCATTATTGTCGTTGATTTAGAAACGGGTTATGCTTGGAGACGGTTAAACGGTGCAAATTCAACTTCGCCCGATCTCTTTCTCTTACCGAAAGTTGAAGGTAAAATCCTGATGAATCGAAACAAAGACGGATCTACTTCACCCTTTAGGTTGGCATCCGATGGTATAGCGATTTCCCCGGACGGCAAGATGTTGTATTTCTGTCCTCTCTCCAGTCGTCATCTGTACTCGATTTCAACGGAAGCCCTAAGAGACCGAACGATACCGGATATGAATTTACAGTATCACGTGAAGTATTGGGGAGAAAAAGGTGCTTCAGATGGAATGATCACCGATGCAAAAGGAAACGTTTACGCTGGAGATTATGAAAACAATAGTATTCGAAAGATATTGCCGAATGGAATAATGGAAACCATCGCACATGATCCGAGAATTTTATGGCCGGATACTTTTTCTATTGGTCCAGATCAATACTTATATTTCATCGTGAACCAATTACATCGGCAGGCAAGATTTCATTATGGAAATGACCTGCGGCAGAAGCCTTATAGTTTACTCCGTATGAAAATAGACGAACCACCTGCTCCTACCTTTTAATAAAAATTTCACTTTACAAAGTTGACTCTATTTGCATAGAAAATGTATTTTATGACTTTATGGTTATTAAGAATTTGGAGGCTGCCACTCGGCAGCCTGTTCAGCTAACGGGTTCGATAGTTCAATGGAGAAACCTAAAACTTTATTATCACTGAACAGCATTAGTCAAATATTAAAGAGAGCATTTTGTACAACTGAATAAAAAGAGGGTTTACCAACATACTAACTCCTATTCATGGAAAATGGAGGGCGTGGGATTCATGTCGATGTTTAAGAATTTTTTCAAATCCCTAACCTCTAGCGAGTTAGAAATGGATATTGAACCAACTACTCATCAGGAAATGGACAATGATACACAAGTAGCAACCTTACAGCATACGCTTCACGAATTAGCTGATTGTGCTGATTTAACTCATAGAAGATTTCCCGAAATTCAAACAGATATTGTCTATTTTGGGCATTTAGTAAGCAAAAATGAGCTGCGTAACAATGTCATTCAACCTCTCCTTAATATTCAATTGGATGAGTTACAGAATTTACTATCGTGGTCTCAGTTTGTTGAGACTCAAAATACGAAAGATGTAATTTTGGGGATTTTAAGTGGAAGTGTCGCTGTTTTTACACCCAATGGTACTTATGTTGTAGAAGCCTACGGACCCGCCTCAAGAAATGTGGAAGAATCACAAACCGAAGCAGTCATAACCGGACCTCACGAAGCTTTTGTAGAGTCCTATGGCACAAACCTCGCATTAATCCGAAGGCGAATTCGAAGTTCACACCTTAAAGTGATGAAGTTTGAAGTAGGAGAAATAACGAAAACAAAGTGTCTACCTGCTATACATCAAGGATATTGTAAACATGGCGTACGTAGAAGAAGTTGTGAGTAGTGGTTTACTGGGGAACTTTGGGATTATATTCGGTATTGGTTTGGTGGTCATTCACATGTGCGGAATTACAAATTTAGGTACGTCTTATGTAACGCCTGTTGCCCCTATGAATCTTGGGGAATGGCTTGATATATTCATAAGAGCACCTTTTCGGGCAATCAAGCTTAGACCCTCTCAAACCAAAACACCTAATGATACTAAGCTGAAAATGAGACGATAAGGATGGGTTACATGTTAAAGTCTTTGATAGATTTCACCACTTTCAAGAAAATTCATAAAAAGACACCTCTTTAATTATAAGAAGTGTCACATCATAAGCAACTTATTATTAATAAAAGACTAATGGTTTTGAAACTTAATTTAAGATTACATTGTTATATCGTGGCTGTATTTCAAAAGGGATAACCTCGATTTGGAACCTTGCATTCCACAACTCCAAGTTAGTCACCAGCGTAAATCGTCCGCACATAAGATCACCTCTTACCACCATAATTGCCTAATGCTTATATGGTTAATCAGGACTAAGCGGACAATATGAAATCAACAAAGACTGGTCAGCGAAGTATACCCCGCTTTGTCCAGCTCCTCTTTATTTCTAGCACGATATAACATTCTGTGAAATCTATATTAGTTACTACCTGCGATCCCGACGCACCGAAGTGTTTCCTTGCGCCGACGACTTGCTAAATTGCATCAATCCCAACACAGGAAAGCATTTGCCAAATGAAAAGCGCCTGCCATAACGACAATCGTCAAAGGCAGGTTAGATTGCTTTTTACCTGATCCAATCGATGATGCGCTGACTTCCACAATAAAGGAGAGTTGCATTATCATCTCCCCTTGAAAAAAAAACGCCCTCTCCATTTTGGAAAAGGCGCTCTATGCGCTTTGCTGTAGTTGTGCTATCTCTTTTTTTCTCGTTCTGTAATGTACTTCTTAGCCACTGCTGTCCGACTTTTTGTAGAGCAAGCATCATCCAATCGTAATTATTACATCTAACAATGGGTTCGTTACTTATTTTGTCTCAGTGATGGTTACTTCATGAGAATCAGCAAGTTCCATTATGGCCGCTTGATAATCCCGCATCAACTTTCTTCCTTCTGCTAATTTCTTATTAGCTGTAGCAATCTTAGCATAGTCTTGTTTCTCAAGAGCTGATACCGTCGTTATAAAACCACTATGTTGGGTTGTAGCTGCTAAAATAAATTGGTCGTGAATTTTTTGTACTTCTGGCGTAGCCGGTTTAATCTTTTCAAGCTCTTCTAGAAACTGTGAATAAGTCGGAATTATACTTTTTGTCATCGCTTCAAACATAACTAAGTCATTTGTATAGTTAGCGCCCGTTATAGAAGAATACTCTTCAGTAGCCTTCCTTTCGAGTGATGTAACTTTTGGCAACTCGGTGTTTAAATAGTTAATAAGATCTTCTTGTACTGGGTCTGTTCCACATCCCTGTACTACAAACATTGAAAATAATAAAAGAAACACTATGACTAACTTATTCGATTTAAGCATTGGAACCACCTTTCAATAGGATTAATTACCTAATTATTATCCCATCATATAAGTTATCTTTCCTTCTATGTATTCCGACAGATTTCGACATTATTCTAATTGCCGCATTTTGAGTGGACCTCTATTGGATTCTCCTGAAGTTTGTTCAAATGATCAACTAAGGTAGGAATAAGTGAAGTTGCTTCCGAAGAAGGAGTAGTGGGACGGATCATTTCCTCAACCATTTGCTTTTTGTAGCTACTCTTTAGGAGGATTCATATTGCACCGTCCTTCTCACAAATAATATTTTGTTTAATAACCTCAGTGCTAACCATTTACACTTGTTCACGCACCCTTTTTTACGTCTGCCCAGAACCTCTTATACTCGTCTACATAGATTTCTATAAAACAAGGAAAGGAGGGTCAAACTTGAAGATACCGAAAAGTTTATACAATCGTTTAGCCAAAATTCTGGGTGGGACAGGCGTGTCAAATGATACTTGTTCTATCACGATTGAACGCAATCTCAATGCAACGATTGTTGTGTTGCCTCCTAAGATAGAGTAAAATGCGAATACCACACACTAAATTCCAACAATTCCGAAATGGGTGAATTCAATTTTTGAATGATTATGAGATTCATGGCGATAGAATTTTTACAATAATCGTCAATAAACTTCGAGCAGCTGGGTGTGTTTTCGTTGAAGATGAGGCCAGGTTACTAATCGCCTCAGCAGGGACAACGACTGAACTATCGGACATGGTAGAATTGCGAACAACTGGCATGCCTCTCGAACATATTATCGGCTGGGCTGAGTTTTGTGGACTGCGGATTATTGTGGATAAGGGAGTTTTCGTTCCCAGACAACGTACAGCATTTCTCGTTAGACAGGCTGCCGACCTCATCCGTCAAAAGTCGGTAGTGCTTGACCTATGTTGCGGATCAGGGGCAGTTGGGGCGGTTCTTGCTTACTTGGAACAGATCGAATTGTATGCTACTGACATCGATCCAGCCTCGGTGCAATGCACCCGTCGCAATGTTACTACCGCAGGAGGTCGCGTTTACGAAGGAGACTTATTTGAGCCTCTTCCTATCATACTTAGGGGACACGTTAACGTCATCGTTGCCAATGCTCCCTACGTCCCCACCAAAGCCATTGATTTTCTTCCACTTGAAGCTCGCATACATGAGGCGAGAATAGCACTCGACGGGGGAACGGATGGGCTTGACGTTCAGAGACGAGTATTGGCTGCAGCTCCACTCTGGCTGGCTCCTGGTGGACACTTACTAGTTGAGACAAGCGAACGTCAGACACAGCAGACAGTCGATATCTTCACTTGTTGCGGGCTGATTACACGGGTGACAAGGTCTGACGAGTTGGATGCTACCGTCGTAATCGGAACCAAGCCGGTTCCCTAAAGCAGTTTAGGAGTCTGAACCTGACCACATAGGCTAGAGTTCAAGAACTCGTCAATATTTCTCCCTAATAAGGACCTAATCCCTATAGAGACTTCATTCATCTCTTTTTTCCATCATTACCGTTGTGTTAACTTCAAATGGTTGTAAAATGACAGTTATCATTTGTTGCTATAACGATTGATTAGCACTCAAGTCATAATAAGATGTTGATTGAAGTGACAGGTCACTTTACTGATGAGATTATCCTTCATGGGAAGACACACAGAATGCATGAATTGAACAATATGTTCGCTTTTACGTTAGAGCAGAGTGAACAAATAAGTAGTTTCCCTCATGTCTTTTGTAAGCTTTTTGACTTCGAACTCCCGTGGGCCGCTGGAAAAAAGGTAGAATCCCCACGCTTAGAAGCGAGCTTGATCAATTGCTCCCACTCGTCTACTCTCGCGATTTCGTCTGGGGAACCTCCCTTTCCCAAACAGACGAAGCCTCTTGTTCGCTCATTCCTTTCTGGAAGGGTTGCCATACCCAATCCCCACTTTTCAAAACCTTGATCGTTTTATCTTACGGCTCCTATTCTGGCGCTGACAGTCGTTCTGTGCGGACTTAAATTACTTTTTCTCTGTCGTATAATAAATCAACGCAATGACCGGTAAAGCTATTCCACTCAACAAGGCTGCTTTCCAGCCACCCATAGCATATGCCCATCCACCTGTCGCAGAGCCTATAGCACCACCAGCAAAAAAGATTGCCATGTATAAACCATTAAGCCGGCTTCGAAATTCTGCTCCCAATGAGAAAATGGCACGCTGGCCAAGAACCAGATTTGCTGAAACTCCCATGTCCAATAGAATGGCAGAAATCACCAATATTACTATTGCGGAAGTTGAACTGCCGTGGATTACAAGAGGTAGAATTCCAGAAATAATAACGAAAGCTAACGCTAATCCTGTGGCTGATCGAGCCCAGCCTCTATCGGCAAGACGGCCTGCCACTGGTGCAGCTACCGCCCCAGATACTCCAAGCAATGCAAACAGGGAAACTTCCTTTTGTGAAAAATGGAAAATCGGACTGGTCAATAACAGCGGAACCGTTGTCCAGAACAAACTGAAAGTTGCGAACACACATGCGTGGTAGATGGCTCTACGTTGCAGGATTGGTGTCGTTTTGAGTAAATGCAACATAGAACCCAGAAGTGCCGGGTACCGTGTGGTGTTCAACGGCTGTCTTGCAGGAAGCACCATCGCCAATAAAAGAGCCAACACAAGAATCGCTATGGCGGATAAATAGTAGACTGCTCGCCAGCCCAAAAACTCCGCCACCATACTTGAAATGGGACGAGCAAGCATGATACCGAGTAACAAACCACTCATGACATTCCCCACATTGCGGCCGCGCGTAGCATCTGGCGAAAGGTGCGCAGCGTAAGGTACAAGTACCTGAGCCGCAACTGATCCCAACCCGATAAACAGTGAAACAGTGAGAAAAAGGCCAGCGCTTTTGACTACTGCTGCAAGCGCCAAAGCTATTGCAGTGAGGAACAATGACATTACAACAAGTTTTCGGTTTTCAAGTAAATCTCCCAAGGGTACGATAAATAATAATCCAATTCCGTAACCAATTTGGGTAAGTGTGACGATTAAGCCAGCTGCCTCAGAAGATAACCCAATTGCCGAACTAATCGGACCCACTAAAGGCTGCGCATAATAGAGATTAGCGGCGATTAGTCCGCATGCGGCAGCCAGAATGAATATCATCCACGCCGAAAAAGGCTTTTCCATTTTTTCACCTTCGATTGAACTCATCGTTAACGCTCCTTTTTGTGGAAGTAGTCATCATTACCGGAACGATCGTTCCAGTAACATTAAAAAAATTTTGTTTATAGCATCTCAATAACAGTGTTCATCATGTCATAAATAATTTTTTTGTCAGTTTTCACCTTGGATACTACATTGATACTATGATTTAGGTTAAGTAATAGGTGTGATAGAGCCTTTATATCTTTATTTTTGTCAATTTCTTCCGTCTGCTGTCCTTTACTTAGAAGTTCATAAAAGGCATGTTCCAATTCCTCGAAACCGTCTCGTATCAATTTACGTAGTTGTTCATCTGGTGAATCCAAGCCAAGCGTTGCGTTAGTAATCATGCATCCTTTAGGCAAATCCTCATCAAATGCGGAAGTGATATGCTGATCAAAATACTGCCGGATTCCAGCTTTCGCAGACGACGCATATACCAACAGATCTCTTTTTTTCTGACTTATTTTTTTGTAATGTTGTATCGCTTCAACATAAAGCGTCTCTTTGTCTACAAAGGTTTCGTACAAACTTGATCTGCTTAATTCCATTGCTTTTAATAAATCCGGTATGCTTGTGGCTTCGTAACCTTTTTCCCAAAAAACTAACATTGCCTTATAAAGTACGTGTTCCTTGTCAAACTCTTTTGAACGTCCGATAATGATTCCTCCTTAACTGTAGAAGCAGTATAACATTTCAGGAACGATCAGTCCATTATTTTTACTATGGTTCCAGGCGAGCTCCACGCGGTTACGGCGATTTTGATGATGACCACGAAAAGGACGACGAGCCGGAGATATCCGACCACTTAATAAATGGCACGACCTGGACGATACTTGCCAAGCACGTTTTACAATCCGGCAAATTACATTTTGTCTTGTTTACAATCAAACCATGGCGCCGATATACAAAGGTGAGTCCACGAATACGAACTCAAGCTGAACTTCACCGTACAACTTGCTGGCTCTCTTCCGCTCGATGTGAATTACTAATCTGAAACGCGGTAAATCAATAATAAAGACCATGAGATCGACTCAATTTGGATGTGTCAACCTCATGGTCCTTTTTGACGAGATACGGATTAGTCCCAGTTTCGAATATACCCTTTTGCCTTATTAGTGCTATAGTTTTTTACTTCGAGTTTGTACGTGCATCCGCCTTGCATGTATACGTTAGTGCTATCTTGTTTGTAGCTAGAGTCTGTACCAAGTTGAATCTGTGTATCCACATAGTCAATGTCTCCTGCACATTTCTTCCATACAAAAGCCCCAGCCAGTCCAGTACCTTCCGAAATCAATGTAACTCGGCCATATTGATGTTGCCCACTTACCGCGCTCGTCCACTTGGTATCATTACTGTATTCAACGACAACTTCTGCTTGCTGATTTGCAGCAAATACCGTATTAGATGTAAACGATGATACTAATAAGGTAGCAAGGCTAATAGACATGAACTTCTTTTTCATTGTAAGACCTCCTAATATTTGGATGTAAACAAAATGAATTATACCAAATTAAGGTAAATTATCAATTATTTTAATTATAGTAGCAAATTCACAGTGCGCGAAGTTATATGGAGGTTGTGGACACTACAGATCGATTTCTTGCCCCATTGAGTAGCGGGGTGTTTGTCTCTTTAGTCCAGATAAACCGTTTTGCCCGCTCCCGATTAGGTAATTAATCCGTTTTTCTCTTCAGCTTCGATTGCCATTTTATCCACTTGCTACATGCATAATTTTTCTTATGCCGATTTTTCTGGACTGCAAATGCGATTTATTTACTTATTACTATCCTGTTATTTCATTGGGATGCCAAACGAACTGCTAAGAAGAAGCAACAGGCTAAAACAAAAGTTGCACGATAGACGCCCTTGTTTTTGGGCTTCTTTTCATTTTTGCCGTTTTGTTAAGCAACTAATTCCACCGCTGCTGTGCATATCACTTCTTGTGGAGTACCTCCAGAAGCATCTCCACCACTTGCCACGCATCGGCTAGGTTTAGGAGTGGGTTCCAGTTCTAGATCCAGTCGTATTGGGTTGAACTTTTAACCCATACTTGCTTTTCAGACCAGTATGGCTTGTCCTTGTGCCACCCCATGACCTTTGTTGCAAGTGTTTCAATGATCTGCTGATCTGTCATCCAGATCCCTCCTCATCGCACAGGGTGTAGTGCTCGAAAAATCATCTGCGGACTCTCTATACTTCTGGTCAAAAAACCAAAAATCGAAAATTGTGGTGATGCCCTTGTCCACCACTGTACCTCCAACATAGTTTGGTACAAGGAGGTGATAAGAAAATGGCAATGAATCCGCCAATTTTTATTGGAGCAAATAGTATTGCAACTATCGGAAACCGTTTTTTCCTAATTGTTGAGGTTGAGGCAAAAGTACCTGGTGTCGAAATTGACCCAGTATTTGCGGTCCGCATAACCCGCGAACAAGCACGAAGGCTCCGAAATGCAGGTGTCATGAGAACGGTTATTCAGAATACACGTCCACGGCCTAGGCCTGGATTTGAAGTGGAGTTTAAAGGTGTACTGTTCGCTAATGGTCGGTTTTTCTCAGTTTTCGACGTTGAAAATTCAACCGATACTTCAGTACTTGTTAGAATCAGCCGTGAACGAGCACAAAGGCTTATTCGTAATGGAGCACGTAGAATCCCAGTGATTAGAAGAACTTTTTAAATGTCTCGGCTGGATTCTTTCAGCTACTGCGATGGAAACCCTGTGGAGAAACTGCTGCAGGGTTATTCCTTTTATACCGAATGTTAAAATGTGAAAGCGACTTTCAATCTATCCTCCTACAAACGCCTTTTTCCGGTTTCGTCGGATTTCGTCGCGGCCATCACCGCACTCCTGGTTGTCTGCCAGCTCCATCTGTTCCGGTCTACCTTCAAAGAAACGTATTTATCCAGCCAGTACCATCGATATCGGGTCAAGCTGCCATTGTTGTAGGTCAACGATTTCGACGAGACAAAGTGAGGAGAGTTTCAGACAAACATCCATTTCTCAGGATTTCCATATCTGTCATATTCACCTTAAGGAAGAAAATCATATCCTATCTGGAAAGTCGGACACTCTGGCCAACCTGTTCAGACACATATGCTTGAAACTGGTTAGCGAAAAGGAGTTGAGAAGTTGACACGTTCAGCGAAAAGCACCTTCAACAGCTCTATTAAAATCGATGTCCTGATCCCAGCAATTGAGAAAGACCTCGGTACTCTTCCCTATGTCATTGACAGTATTCGTAAGCAAGTGAAGCATCCGGTCGGTAAGATCATGGTTGTATCGCCACCAAGCAAACGAATCCAAGCCCTTTGCCGGCGTAAAAACTGCACCTTCATCAATGAAAGACGCGTCCTACCGATTACAAAAAAAGACATTCACTACCAAACCAAACGCACCAATCGCTCAGGCTGGCTGCTCCAACAATTGTTGAAGTTGGCAGGAGGAAACTTGACCAAGCAAAGGTATTATCTTGTGATTGACGCTGACACCATTCTCATCCGCCCTCATGTTTTTCTCGTCAACGGGAAAACCGTTTTTTACTGCCGGAACTGGAGTCGTCCCGAGTATTTTCGCACCTATAAGAAATTAATGGGAACCAAGCCAACCGCTTCGCGCTCTTTCGTTGCCCACTATATGCTGTTCGACAAATCGAAGCTCTCCCGGCTGAAGTCTAAAATTGAGGCTAGGCATAAGACTAGATGGTACTGGGCGATTATCAAGAAAACCAATAAGCAGAGTTATGCCGGCTTCTCTGAGTTCGAAACTTACGGTAACTTCGTGAAAGCTCACTACCCCGGTCATCTGGTTGTAAGAAGTTCCCTTAACAAAAGCTTATCTTCAAACCCAGCATCACTTACTCGTAAACGAATCATCAGACTGGCCCAGAATTACAGGTCCATCTCCTTTCATAAACGCGGCTGGTATATCCGGAAGAAGAGCCTGAGAAAATAAAGAGATGCCGAGTCCAACTGTTTGTGATGTAAAATGGTCTCCAGAGC
This sequence comes from Brevibacillus sp. HB1.2, assembly GCF_013332495.1. NCBI lineage: Bacteria > Bacillati > Bacillota > Bacilli > Caryophanales > Paenibacillaceae > Brevibacillus > Brevibacillus sp. HB1.2. The sequence goes on from NZ_JABMIU010000007.1 coordinate 251,962, forward strand.
TTTGCTGAATGTGTCTGTGGGCAATCTTGGATTCGTTACAGGTGTATGCGAAGAGAGATGGGCGAAGTGCGAACGGGGTGAATCATTATACGATTCGCAAAGCTTCATAAGGCTTGTTCCAATATGGAGAGCCTCTAGTCCATTTCGAGTCAACCATATGGAGCCTTATCAAAATGAGCATTTTGTTCAATCGATAGCGCCAACTGTCCAGCCGGCTGTTCTTTATACCTCTCGAATACCGCAGCGTTCCCAGCCCCGACACAATGTTCTAGTAGATTTGCGCGGACCAGAGCTTCCACAATAGAAAAACCCCTCGTACCTACAGGCACAAGGGGTTTCGCTTATTAATAAGCAGTCATGTATTGCTCGCGCTCCCAATCGTGAACGCGTGTACAGAACATGTTCTTGGCTTTCAATCGGTATTAATACTCGCATTTATTCTCTGGCAAATTATGAAACGGAAACGTTCAATACTTCTGATTAGGTAGACAGGTTCTAATAGAATAACCCATCTCCTCAAAACAGGGGCGGGTTCTTAATTAACCAACTAGAATAAAGAGAAGCTTGGTGATTTTGCATATACATAATTATATTATTGATTACTTACACTACTCTCTATATTCGGGCGTTTAACCTCCAGCGACTCCACCCACTGACACGAGCAGCCTGTCTCCACATTTATCAAAATGAGCAAGAGGTAATATTACTATCCTGATTCTTTCTTTTTCTCATGCATACTCATTGAAAATTCAGAAAAGACTGTATACAAATACTCTTCTCCATGTGTTACTATTTAATAGAAAGTTAAATTCATCCATAAATAGGAGGTGATTAGGAATGTTTAAAAAACTTCTTCAAAAGTTAGGTAGTAAACCCCAAGCTAGATGTACTCCTCCCTGCCTTTGGTTTCCACCCTACACTAAATGCATGTGTCCTGACTAAGTGAGATATTACAAAAGAGGCTATCCCAAAGACCATGAAAATGGTAGAGGGGTGGTCTTTTTTTCGTCTATTTCGTTCATGTCTTTTAATCTAATCGAGCTGATTGTTTATCATAATTGAGCTTGTGTTCCCTGCTTGTTTTGTCCTATCCTCCAGCGTTACGCTCCTAAAAAAAGGAGTGTATTGAAACTGGTATGCGTAAAGGAGAAGCAGGAGCTTTACAGTGGTCGGACATAGATTTTAAAAATCTGACGATACGTATTAATAAGACTTTAGACTTTCAAGCAAAAGACAAAAGTGAGCTATTTTGCGATACAAAAACATACAACTCAACTAGAATGATTCGGATGAGCAAAACGTTAGCTGATGATCTAAAGCAACACATGAAGTACCAGAACCCAAAAAAGCTGGCTTTAAACGAACTTTATCACCACGATTTGAATTTCGTTTTAACCAGAGATGATGGTACTATCGTCCCTAAATCGTCTCTCTTTAACGCGGTCAGACCATCCGGCACAGAAATTGGTTGTACTATTTTCCCGCAACATCTGATTTGTAGTGCAAATATGAGATTGTCATAATAATCCTCCCTCATCACAATTGCTCTCCTAACTCTTCCTATTTTCAGAAAAGTGCAATTTACATATATTATCTATAATGTTACAATATTTACATAATTCCCTTTCAAGGAGGTGGTAACCATGAAAAAGTTCGTTGTAGTTGCTCTGCTGACCGTATCTATTCTTTCAATTTCTACAGCTGCTTTTGCTGGTGGTGGCGGTGACCCTAAGGGTGGTGGCATTACGATCCCTGGCGGTGGCGGTGGTAGCGGCAGTTGCTGCAGTGCCACTCCCAATTAGCTTGAGTAAGCCTCCTCTTGGGGGCTTTCCATTTTTCGATAATCTTCTTGTCACATTTTTTCGCTCCTCATCACAATTTCTCTTATGTTAAACCGCAATACCGTGTGCATTCAGATAAGCCAAGCATCCAGCATGCGGAGCTTCTTTTTTTGTTGAACTGCCGATCGTTTTATTCAATATTTTTTTTGCCTCGGCAATGTAAACTTTTTCGTTTGGCAAAATGTCGAGATAAATTCCTTGCTTTCGAGCTTCCCCCACCAGCACGCCCATGCCTTCCCATGAGGTAGAGAACCGGGCAAACCTTTGATCGCACGCCTTGCAATCATCCGCATTGCACGGCATATATCCGGTTAAACCTAGTGCATCTGCCACTTTCCTATCCAACTCACGTCCTGCTCTCATCTTAGACCACCTCCAGCAACTCAGGATTTTCGTAGATGTTGCCGATGCTCAGATAGTCGGAATCCTTTACGATATGCCATGGAACTAGCCTTCCAGATGGCGTGTTGTTTTCGGCTTCCTCTACATTCCCTGGGATAGTCTTATCGAATACCTCGAACTTAATCTCACGTCCTGCTTGCGTTCTGCTCCTCCTCTGCTTCGATTTCCACAAATCCGGTTTTAAGCTGCAATAGTAGTTTTCCGGGCAACTCTTACATACATCTGGCATTTTGTCTGATTCAGGCATCCCGTTCCCTCCTATTGCGTCAATTCACTAGACAATATATTCAACTTCGGTAACTCTTTTCGTTTCTCCATCGTTTTTAGCAACCTACCGTTAAACTCATGGGCAAGCAATAAAGCGGATAGTCAAGTCCAGTCCTCGGTTTCAGCTAGCTCTATACTGTCGCCATACTCTTTGAATTCAGCTATGTTATAACCACTCCAGACATCAGAGAGACTATGGATGAAGCTTTTTTGAGACTTGGAGTAGTAGCACCAGACAAACAACTCAGGGAGCGAAGAATCGTTCGGAAGCAGTCTCAATCCAAACAATTCAGGTTTTTTTCTGGACTAGCGATCTTGAATAATTCTGCATGTATCGGCATGGTGTACAGATCAAATTCAACTACTGGTGTTTGAACAGTCATCTTTTCCCCGCTTTTTCAAACGTAATGTTTTGTTAAAAACTCTCTTTATCCCCAATCCCCAGTAGTATTCCAACTACAGAAGCAACATTTTGACTTAACCCTTCTCTGACCTGGTCTTGAAACGATTTTCTGCATCCTTATTAAGTGAAAGATTCGTGATAATATGCTTATTAAATCTTTAACGATGACAACCAGGAGGTTTGATTTTCAAATGGCTGAAAAAAAGAACAAGAGTATCATGCTTGACATCGCTCCGCTAAGAGCAGAGGATCGCAAGCGTTGGGACGTATTGGCTCGAAGCTACAAAGCATTTTACGAGACAGAGCTCCCAGATTCCACATACGACGAGATCTGGAACCGACTGCTCATTGGCGATAGAATATTCGGTTTCGGTGCGCATCTTCATGGAAACTTGATCGGTATCACCCACTTCGTTTTTCAGCCTACGGTCTGGAAAGAAGATGTGTGCTACCTGCAAGACCTCTTCGTTGACGAAACTGCTCGCGGACATGGGGTGGCCCGCGCCCTTATAGAACGGGTCGCTCAAGCTGCTCGAGAACAAAAAGCTTCTGCACTGTACTGGCAAACCCGCCAGAACAATTTCACTGCTCGTGCTCTTTATGACAAAATTGCTCATCATAAAGGCTTCATTCGCTACGACTATACACTTGAATAGAAGTGGAGGCCGGTATCTATTGCTTACGGGATACCGGCATTTTTTCAAACTTGCCTACTGATCCCATTTAACAAATTGAGTGTTGAGTAACCAAAAATCCCCATTTTTCGTAATTCCCATCGAAAGGAGCACTCTCATATGACAATCATATTGATCCTTTTTATTGGATGGATTCTAATCCTGAATGCAGAGTCTCTCCAAGCTAGATGGATATACGTATTTTTATAACGTTCAATCAATTGCAAAGCTGGCTGTTGTTCTATTTGCACCCTTTTCAATCTATCCGTTACCGTCAATACCGATCAGTACTTTACTCCATTGATCAGGCATCCTGTTGTTGGGTGCTTTTGATATGTCGATGCTGTGCTTCCATCCGGTTCTGTCAGATGTTTTTCCACCCCTCGCCATCCAGCACCGAACCAAAAACATCCTTGCCCTTTCAAGCTCGTCCACCTCTTCCTCTACGTGGTAGGAGTTGTAGTATTCTTTACGACTATAGGGGGTCCATTTAGCCTTGTTTGCTAAATCATCGGGATGATCACGGATAATTGATCGTTTCAAGTGCGGATGATTCTTTGTTGAGTAATATTGCTCCGGATCCAAAGTATGGTTCCAAATATGTGGTATGTTCTGGCATATGCTCGATTATCCAGTCGGCCAAGCTCCATTTGCTGCCGGGGTAGTGCAAAATCCTTGGTACTTTCACGTCTCTCTCTCCCCTCATTTATCAATTCGTTTGTTGTGTTTACTAAGTTCAGAACATATTCCCAGAAGCATCACGTATGGTAAAATATCTCAAATGGTAGACTGTCTGATTATGAGGGGGAATACTCTATTAAGCCGTTTACAAAGGAAGTAAAAAAGGTGGTAGTTGATGGTTCATTATTTCATTGTGTTATTGACCAAACATTTAACCGCGATAACATTAGATTTACTATCTATCCAGCAAGAACTAAAACATCATACGTCTTAATCTCATTTTCTTGGGCGATAAGTTGGTATGCCAATTTTTGTACGCCAGGTACATGCGCTAAAATAGTAAAGCATGCTCTACAAAATGGTTGGGATTACAAGAATGAAAAACGCGTACTGACAATAGAAAATGGAGACTTTCTCGTAGAAAAATTAGGCTTGGAAGTATAAGAAACTACCCTATACTTTCCCCGTCGATCAAGGACGGGTTTCTTTCCATTTTTACCGATGTGTTAAAGTCTGCCACTCTCGATGTACTCCACGAGTTTCTTTGACTCAGGATCATTTGACACTTTCAGTAACTCGAGCATTTCGGGTGCCTTTAGGATAGTTCGAAATGTTTGGTCCGGTGTATCCGTGTATACTGTTGCGATCCATCTGTCATCTTCGCCAAACACGTTTAGAGCTGTTCGTCCGCTTCTGCCGGCTGTCCATTTCATTCCGCTAACCTCCCTAACTAATTGTGATAAAACTATTCCCAGTCGTACGTTGTTTTTTCTTTGTCCTCTACATGAATGACTTGCCGTTATTACCAAAGCCTATCGGCTCTAATTACTGCTCACCAGTTTGAACACTTTTATTATCCAAATATTGTAAAAAGCAATGATTAATCTGTATAATGGTAATTGTATTTCAAATAAAGAATAGGGAGTGTTGTAAATTGGATTTTGGTAAAGTCAGGAAAATCATTACAGTTCCTCTGTTATCAATGGGACTAATCCTCTCTGGGGCTGCTTCCGCATCAGCAGAGAAAGCTCCAGCATTAAACCAACAGAATGTTCCAGCTACGAACCTTTCTAACTTTTCATACTCTATTCCAAATGCAAACTATGTTTATAGCCCAGTCTTTAATCTAAATGCAGGAAAAGCATATCTATTAGTTGATAACCAGGTTGCACATGATGACAATTATTCCTCAGATGTTAGATACCAACTTCGCAAATTAAACAACGATGGTACTATTACAATTGTAGGGAAAGTAAATGTGACACAATCTACTTTTTCCCCAAGACTTTACGAGATTGTAGATATTCCAAGCACCGGTTCGTATTACGTGTACGTTAAAAATGACACTAAAGACCCGAATCGTAATATAATTGGGGTATCTGGTCAAATCAGCGTTTACTCCCAATAATAGTAACTTTCGCTCTACGCTTTTTCATAAGTGTAGAGCTTTTTCTATTAAGAGATCTTACTTATTACACATCCTGTTAAATTGAACTACTTCCAAATCGCAACACGCATTCTTCCTAAAAATGCTTAACTCCTCTGATAAGTCCATAACTCTCTGCCAATTTTCGTTTGCTTCGTCTCTATAATGAGTGCGTCAACATCCATTAGACTTTTTATTCTGCATATAAAAAGCTCTTTATCTGAGTCATTCATCAAATTAAGCCCCTCCTTATCTCCCTGAGCAATTTGTAAATAAATAAATTTCGTGATGCATTTTTTGTAAAATACTGTATATAGGTGAGTATTATGAAAAAAATAACTTTGCACAAAATAGTTTCAATTGTAATCTGCTTGAGTGGTCTTTATTTAATGATAACTGCTCGATAGTCGCCCTTATTTTTGGGCTTCTTTTCATTTTTCCGATTTGTTAAGTATCCTTTCTTCCGAAGCACTTTACATTTGCTATACTATGTTTGGAGGTGAACAGCATGATTACATCCAACGATAATCAAGCTTTTAACAGTGCAATTAGTCACATGAACAATATTGAAGGCCTTCCAAGCAAACAAGCCAATTTAAGTAGCATGCCAGCACCAATAAGATGGTTTGCCTACGTTGCTTTTGGCGGTATGGCTATCGGTGGAATCGTTTTATTCATCTTCGCATTGTTGAACCAATAACTTGCCTGTACGCTGTACAGGCTTTTTTTATTACGCCCTCTTGACCAAATAACTAATATGTTAATTTGATTAACTGACAACGGAACGGTACCAATAAATGTTGGTACTTACTTGTTTTTATTAAATAGCATCTAATACTTGTAAATGGTGAATGAGGTGAGTATTTATGAGGAAAATCATCATATTTTTAACCATATCGCTAGTTCCATTTACATATCTGGGGATGCTTATGGACTGGCAGACTAAGACCATCTACGGTTATTTTCTCGTACTTTCCTTTGTCACAATTCTAGCGTTTCTCCAACGTTCCTTACTCACCTTACTAGTCTCAAATCTACTTTCAACTATTTGGAGCTATTGGCTAGCTTCAGCTAAACTACTTGATTATCAATATTTCTTTAAGCCATTTAGCGTCAAGGGACTCGTAATTATTTCAAGCTGTCTTATGGCTTGCTCCTCAATTACTAGCCTTCTGTTTTAACGATAAATCTCGAAGACGAAAGTAATCTTCCTCCTTACACAATTTGTAAATACATCCTCCCAAATTTATTATTTAAATGAGGTGATAATATGGATGCTTTTATTCTTTTAGTTAATTCACTCTTTGCCATTTGTTTTTTTGTGAACTTTACAACGATTATTAGGAAAATTGTAAAAGGCGAAGATTATAAACTTAGGCTTTTGCTTGGTTCTGTCATACTTGTATGGTTTGTTTATTATTACACTGCCCTTATGGCTTCTTAGTCATTTAACATAATGAGCATTGTGATAAAATTTGTAAAAATCCATCTTTCGGAGTTGAGTTTTTATGTTTGAAAACATTCACTGGAGTGTTTATTCAAAGGCTTCTTCTAAACAAAAAGCAATGAAGGTATTCTCAGAGCTTGAAATGTCTCTCGGAACCAAGGGGAGTACAAGTATTCACTCATTTTTACTTCACCCTTAAATCAGACAGACCTTGCTCACGCGGTCTTAGAAGCATTTCTTACAACATGTAAGCTTGGTCGAAATTGGTCCGTAACTGGTCCACGCCTCGGAGCACAGAATATTTGGCATTTTGACGGAATCTGCATAAAACCAACTTTTATTGGGGTGGATTGGGTTATGTTCACTGTACGAAACGATAGATGGCTCTTTAACATATTTGAGCTTGTGTACCCGTCTTTTTTGTCCCAACCTCTCTCGTTACGCTCCTAGAAAAAGAAATGTTGTCGCCATATAGAGAGATCGTTTTATTACATCGTTTCTTGGAGTGAGGCAAACGCACTGGTTAGGGTCTTATCAGAACGCTTTATTCCGTTTGCACTTGTTCAGTCGAAGCAGATCCCGCACGCCAAGGCTACATTCCATGAGTCTCCAGTACCTCCTTGGCTTCGGAAGGTGTCCCTCCAATGTCCAGACCTGGAACGAATCTTTCCCACACACAATACATCGCCCATTTGTCCCGCTCCCATACTTCCGCTAGTACTTTTGAGTATGTATCCCTAGACGTGTTGGACAAGCTCTGTAATCACCTAGACTGCCGTATTGAAGACATCATCGAACATGTTCCTGACAACAAATAAAACACACCCAACCGGATGCGCTTTTTTTGAATTCGAATAAGGAAGTTGGTTTTGTGGCGAATTTGAAAAAAGCTTATTGAAAGAAAAACCCCTCGCACCTACAGGCACAAGGGGTTTCGCTTATTAATAAGCAGTCATGTATTGCTCGCGCTCCCAATCGTGAACGCGTGTGCGGAACATATCCTTGGCTTTCAATCGGTTTTAATACCGTCTAGAAACCGCATAAAATCAACAATTTCACCTACTGTTGTTTCAAATGACATCAAAGCCTTTCAAATTTTCGTGGGCAAAAAGTGGGCAACTAAGTGGGCAAAATTCGAAAGAACTATTCTTTTAAAAAAAGCGCACCCGTGAGGCATCAAACTCCTGGGTGCGCTTTGCTATATGGAATAATTTCTTTCCTTCATGCTTGTTTGTAAACAGGACCGCGAACCCCTCCAGCTTCCATCCAATCATTTAATTTACTGAGTTGAAACCGAAGTGCTGATTTTCGTGAACTTATTGATCCGAGTCGAGATGCTGGTAATGAACCTTATCGTACCATTAGGTAGATCACGTCCGATGAAATGTTCAGGTATCTGGCTGCTTCATTAACAGATAACTACTTTTCAATCTTAGGCTCCCCTCTCGTCTCTATCCTTTCTAGTAATCTCGGTATCAACAATTCTAACCAGTCGATCATCCTCTATTATTTGCTGAATTAAAATTTCGAGAATATCTGCGGATTTATTCATTCAAATCACCTTGTAATTTCAATTAACTGACCTATCCGCAGTTTAGACAAGGGATCAAAAGATTATTCAAGCCCCCATTCGCGAAAAATGGACAATTCCATTTTTAATGGTCGGGCCAAACGAAATCGGTCTCTGGGGAGTGCTCAGGCATTCGTTGTGGAACTGGCACTCGCTGCTGGAGTGTTTCGAGAGAAGCTGAAACGGTACATGATCGGGGGAAAGCATATTCGCTACCAAATATCCACCCTTCCGTTAAGAAATCTAAAAATAAATGACCATAAAAATATATTGAATTTTATATTATTAATGCTAGAATTAATTTGATAATATTTACATTTTTGCATAAAACAAGGAGGTTTCTGAATCAATGAAACGATTTACTTTGGGATTACTTACTACAGTAATTTCACTAAGTATTAGTAGTACTTCTTTAGCTCAAGCCACTGATGTAAAAACTATGTCCACTCCTGATGATCCATACTCTTCGCTGGGGTGGAGGTGGCCAACCACTAGTAAAGATATTACTGGAAATTATAAAGACAAAGATCCAGATGGTGGTAAGCACAAAGGAATTGATATCGGTGTAAAACTAGAGTCAGTTTATTCAGTTGCTGATGGTGAGGTTATTGCAGTTGGTATCTATACAAGCGCCCCAATTAAGTATGTGACAATTGAACATGACGATGAAGACCCTAATGGAAACAAATTGATCACTAGGTACCTGCATTTAGATAACTACTCTGTTAAAAAATATGAGGTTGTTAGCAGAGGAGATAGAATTGGTAAATCAGGGAATACAGGAGCTCCAGGCGAAAAAGCTGGAAGGGGTTACCATTTACACTTTGATGTAAATAATGAAGGGAAAAAGAACCCAAACTTCTCAGACACTATCAATCCAGAATATTTTTGGCCAAATGATTTCAAGCGTTTTGCCCTATTATCAGATGAAAGTGATCATAGCAACCATAACCATGAAAATTATGACAATCCTGAGTATTTCATTGACCAAGTACTGATAGATCATATCGGGGAAGATGCTTTCAATGAGTGGTTGAATGGTAATGAGCCTGAAGATAGAACTTTAACAAACCTAAAAAAACAGTTTCATCTAACTGACGAAGATGTGGAAGAAATAGATCGAGAAGCGAAAGCAGAAGCAAAAAAACAATAATTAGTTAGGGTATAACACTTCCCTTCATTCATATCCATTATGTTTTGGTAATTAATAAGACATTCATTGGATATTAAAGATAATAAACTGTATTCGAACTAAGCCTTTCTAGCCCGTGTTGTTGCCAAACAAGGCAATACCTCGGGCTATGAGTTTATAAACTTTGACTGACAATTTCCCTCATCTTGAACTTGTTATGAAAGAAAAAATAAGCCAGAATACCTGACTTATTTAATCCGGAGAGTAATATTTTTGACTGGACTATCTTTTGTATCAAACTTAAGAATTAGTAAATTTCCATTGTTTTCATATTCCAATATAAAAGCATCTCCGCCCGCATCATCCATAAACTCGCGAGAAGGTTCTCCCAAGATTTTTTTGATTTCCTCAGGTGTTCCAGTAAGCCCAACTGTCTTTGGCTCTGCATTCATCATGACGACTTTACTATTATCATTCACTTCATCAATTGAATTGGCATAGTCTTCAAATTGAAAATTAAAACCATCATAATATGCACTAAATCCATACTCCGAATTTCTACCTTCAATTGGCTTTCCCAGTTTATCTATCACCTCTTTTTTTGTTGCTCCGATGCCAATTGATACACCTTCTAATTGACCATTTTTTACTTTCTCCAAAGTGTTAGATTGAGCAGCTTTTATCGTTTTATCTTCAGATGTTTCAGAAATCTTAGAGCAACCAAATAACGCCATTGAACAAATAATTCCTACAAGAAAAACATTACGACATGTTTTAATCAAATCAACCACACTCCTTATAAAAGCATTTTACCATATAATGTAAATAGTTCAACATTATAACTCGATCAACCTGTATCCAAATACCATTTTCTCCTATAAAAAATCCCTCACTTTAGATGAGGGAAAGTTCTCGTCAAACCCGTCTCCTTAAAACAGGGACGGGTTTGCTATTTCTTGAATACATTCTGGCATGTCGTTTTTTGGACTTCCAACCATTGCTTGAACTGGGTAGCTTGTTGTAACTGTTCTAATTATCCAAAAGCTTTGCTGTTAGAGGATAGTAACTAGATTGTGTTGTATTTGGATCTGTTACTGTCCATGGTTCCCTTACGAGTGTACCGTCTGAACGCTGTACACTATATTCTGAAACCAATACATATTTAGACCATGCGACAATATAGGGATTCGGGTTGTCAATTGACAATTCTTTTGTCTCTTCAGTCAATTTTGTGGTTGTGTGACTCTCATGTGTTGCTAGTTGCGTTGTATATTGATAAGACAGACTAGCAGAAGAATGCGACTTATCCTCCTTTCCAAATTGAAATCCTACGTCTGCCCCAATCGTATGACCAACGGTTGTTGACACCATATTTTGATCTTCCTGCGTCATACCTGTGGTTTGTGAATATTTGTGTACTTCATTTGGAGCAAGTGTATGTGAAGCTACTCGCCTCCAGTATTGTTTTCTTACGTATAAATAATAGGGATTGGTTTTTATTTGTTGTGGAGTATCCTTATAATGAGGATCGTCAACCGCAATAAATGGTGCTAGCGTATAATGAGTTGTAACCTTTTCGGTAAACTCTGGTAATGTATCATTTATATCCTCATATTGAGGAACAGCTGGTACTGGATACGTTGGAACAGAAGGTAATGTAAAACTTTCTACAGCTTCAGGAAGCCAGCGTTGAGTATCCCCCCCATTCCACTGCGACATCAGCACATTAGGAAACGAAGTATCTATTACTAAGCCGGATAATTTGTTGCTAATTTTTTGGTAACCACCTTCCAAATCATGTAGGAACCATTGTTGAGTATCCCCCCCATTCCACTGCGGCGTCAGCACCCAATGTCCGGGTTTCGTATCTACAGAATCCGCTACATTGCCGCCGAATTTATCGACAATCGCATAATAATTATTATTAAGCGGGACGAACATAAATCGTTGAGTATCCCACTCAGCCCACGTTACCGAAAGCAGTGGAAATCCGACACCCTGAGCAGTCAATACAGCGACAGCGTCGAAAGATTTATTGGCAATCTTATAAAATTGGTTTTGATTAGGTTTCACAAAAAATCATCCTTTCTGAAAAGGTTCACTTCCTCAAAATATGTCATAATTACCAATAAACGTCAATGCGAACGTGTACGATTTTGCTTGTTTAAGCGTGTACAAATTTAATCATTTTATTTACTAAAATAATCTTGTACCTCGTGGTCAAATAAAGTATTTGTTTCGTATACCCGCAAATTCCGGATACGAATAGACATTTCACAGCAAAAACCCGTCTCCTCAAAGCAGGGACGGGTTATTCTCTAGCCAACTAAAATAAAATCAAACGAATACTGGCGAGCGAAGCATACCTTAGAAAATAATCCTTCATAAATTTCGCGAAAGGTCAAACGAAGACGTTGCTTGTTACATTTTCATACGATATTGATCTCATCTGCACCTAATATTGACCTCGTCTGCACTCGATATTGATTTCTCTCTTCTATGATATGGGTATCTTGCAAGAAGGAGATATTGCGCATGAAAATGGTACAACGATGGGTAAGCATTTTACTGTCAGCGGCGATACTATCGACCCTCGGCGCCTGCGGCTCGGTCGACGACAAGCGGCAGACTCAACTCGCTACGACACAGGCGCCTTCAGGCAGCGTCCAGGAATTGTTCGGCAGCAGCTTGTTCGTAGGCGACTCCATTATTGGAGGGCTGACGAACGATGACCTGCTGCCTGAAGCGAACGTTATGGGGGGGTTGGGTGCAACAGTTCAAACTACACTGGACAACGTCGAAGAGATCGCGGGCCGCAAGCCTTCGCATGTGTTCCTTTCAATGGGGCAGAACGATCTCAGGGAACCGTCAGAAGAAGCGAAGAAGACATTCGTACAGAAATACACTAGGCTGGTCGATCGTCTAAGGGAACTCCTGCCAGCGGCCCGCGTCTACGTGCTGTCGATTACGCCGGTAGATGCCGCATCACCGTTCGGTGCGTCCATGAACCCGCAGATTGAAGAATTCAACGCAGCCTTGCAGAAGATGGCGAAGGAGAAGGGAGTAGACTACATTGACCTTGCCCCCATTTTCCGGCAGCACAAGATTCAATACGATGAAGACGGCTCTCATTTCAAGAACGCATTCTATCCAATCCTGTTGGGCTATTTGAAGGAGCAAACGGATTTGGACAATCAGACGCGCGGTCCGGCGGTCGCCGATACGAACGAAGCCTACAAAGCAACGTTCAGGCACAGTGTTTTCCTGGGAGATTCCATCCTGGGGGCGTTGTCCTATCTGAACAAAGTGGATACGGCGAATGTCATTGCCCCGAGCGGCGCGACGCTCTCTCTCGCCCTCATGAATGTCGAGAAACTCGCTAGCCGGGCACCGGAGCATGTATTCATTCTGCTGGGCAGCAATGACATGCGGTTGTCGGACAAGCAGGAATTCGTCGAGCGCTTTCGCCAGCTGATCGGTAGCATCCGGAACAAGCTACCAAAGGCCAATATCCACATCCTGTCGATCCCGCCAGTCACCGAGGAAGCCCTGAAGCAAGAACCGCGGTATGCGAACATTCCGGACTTCAACCAAGCGCTTGAACAGTTGGCCGATGAAGTCAAAGTCGATTACGTGGACTTGTCACCCCTCTTTGGAGCCAACAACATCCGTTACGCGGACAACGGTGTTCACTTCAAGCCGGATTTCTATCCGATGCTCCTGGATTACTTGAAGGGACTTGTAAAGTAGGGAAATGGCCGGTTAGTTGGCAAGCGTCAAACAGCCCCCACCTTTTAACCAGGATAGGGGCTGTGTGTGCTTGTCAGTGTTTTTCGGATCTACAAACTGCAGTAGTCACTCGAATAAGTGCGGGATTTCATTATGACGAAAACAAATCTTGCTGAATCACCACTTTGCAGTCTTTAGTGTGTTGCTCGTTATGTACATCCAGCGTCAGCGTAAAAAAAAACAAAGGCGATATGCGCTGGTAATTACTCGTAACTCACTTTCATAATGTCCAGGAATGGTATTTTCCGTATAGTTCCGTTTTCATCTACATGAACTAGCCTTGTACGCGAATCAAGAACTGTGATCCGCCCGCGTACTTTCTCGGTCATCCCCCAAATAGTTAACGCTCTTTCGTCGCAATCATCTTTCACTTCAATGAGTTGACTCCCTAATTCCTCTAACTCAAATTCATCCCTAGTCGGCCTTTTAGGTGTTGTTGACTTTGCCATAGAGCCCTCCTTAATCCGCTTTTACAGCAGTTATGTGATCCATAGATATCCACTGGCTATATTCAACAGTCAAAAGCTTCATTCTCCTGCTGTTCTGATCGCTCCACATAACAACACCCCACATCGTGCATATGGTTCCCAGGTTGCCTTTGTTTTGCTTCCAATTGTTTTGCTTCGCAAAAGGCACTTCCTCCTCAACCTATAGAGGGAGTGGAGGAAGTGCCTATGGTATATTGAAATGAAGGTCTCGCGATGAATTAAACACTGCAGTAGTAGTTTTTATATGTACCTGGATACTCAATCCTCACTCTCTTCTGAAGCCTCAATTTCATCTAGTCGAAGTCTTTTAGCAATTATTTCGTTCAATGAATCCTTACTGATAAAACGTACTGCCTCAGGTATAAGTTCTCTCGAAGGGAAATCAATTATTTCACTTCTCTCGATCAGTGCATACCATACCCTAGGAATTTTGTTCTCTATAGCAAAACGGTATATATCTTTAGCTTCTTCAAGTGGTACTTCTAAATTGATATAGATTTGTGCAATTATTTGATTTCTAATTTGACGATGTAACCAATTTGTATGTTGGTACCGATAATACATAGATTCGATAATTGAGGCAGCAGCATACACTTGTTGTTTATCCATAAATACCCCCTATAAGTAGACCATTTATAAAGTCTGGAAAAATTAGTCTACATGATTACAAATGCAGTGGTGGGTTAGGGTCTATCAAAAGTTTTGTGTAAACCTAGTGAAGCCATCTTCATAGTGAACGTGGGCGATCATGCTCTCGTTTTCTTACTTTCTCTTATGTTAAACAGCTTCTAACAACTCCGGATTTTCGTAAAATTTCCTATGATTATGTCATATTCACAATCACTTTGATGCTTCCAGTAAGCTAAAGGGTCTGCACTCTCATGAACTCACTTCACTTCGCCAAGCACTCTCTCCGGAATTTGCAAAATATCATCCTCGTAAATCTATTGATTAGAGGATCATTTGCTTTTCTCACTTTTGCTAAAATGTCGTCCACTTGTCTACTATTCGACAATATCTCCTAAAGCAATGAGAATGGACATCATATATAGTGGAATATATTGGTATTATCATAGAAAGGTTGATGCTAATGTTTAAGTGTACGTTGTGTTAAATAAACCCTAAAAATTCCTGACCATACCTTCCTAAACGATCCAAACGCCAAACCACTAAGGTATCAGAAGGACGAACAAATCGAAAAACATCTTCCAATCCTTGCCTTTTATCTTTTGCACCACTAGTTTTATCGGTAAATATTTCCTCACAACCACTTTATAACAAGCTTTGCACCAGAATTAAAATACTATTAGAACAGAGGTTTTTATGAAAAAATTCTCATTAATTTTGTTTGCGGTATTCATTCTTCAGCTCTCCATTGTCTCAGCGGCGTCTGCAAAGAGTACGCTCAAAGTTGGTGAAACACTCGAAAAAGGTCAAGTGTTAACCTCGAATAATGGTATATATTCCCTCATCATGCAGAACGATGGAAATCTCGTACTTTATAAGAATTTCAATAATTCCACAACGTCTCTCTGGGCTTCAGGCACTGCTAAATTTCATGCTGATTATATTGATCCAGCTACTGGTTATTATAAATCATATTATCCCGAATATTTAGGATTCGCCAAAACTCTTACTTTCCCAGTAGCTCTTGGTTTACAAGAAAGGGGAAAAGGCTATACTATATGGAGATTTGCTCCCGAAGATTGGGCTCCACGCCATTACGGAAAAAGTAACGTGCCAGCTGACCTCACTGGCGACATTCTAGTTGTTCAAGATGACGGTAATGCAGTTGTTTATAACACAAAGCACGCTGATAAAGGCTGGTATCCTGTCTGGGCTACAAATACTTACGGGAAATAAGATTATAATGAGAGAGTCGCTTACTGTGGCTCTTTTTTTGTCAAGCCAAGTGTCTCTCCCCGTCCGTCGCCGTATAGAAGAGGGAGACTTCTTTTGGGAGTAATTACATTCAAAGCGAACGCAAATATTGGTCCCGTTAATAAAATTGCTCCAAACATAATCTCCTCTTCCCAAGGGTTTATCTATTCAAGCAGACACATGTCGAAATTTCATTCCGTTAGGCAAAACAAGTGATGCATTACTTCGATAAAAACATACCTGGCGTGTTCTTGGTCGTATGCTACTTCGAGATATACGGCTCCATCGTCATGCCCTGCCTCATTAATGTCCCCTTCGTAAATCTCCATGCCGTTCTTGTCTTTCAAACCTGTGTATTGCATAAGTGGACTCGCATTGCTGAAAGTGATGCTGAAAACCGCACTCAAACCTTCGCATTCCTCTGCAAGCAATGTATCCCACCCAACCATCTGTCCTTTCAATTTGCTGCTGTCTTCCCAAACGTATTGCCGAAATTTAATCTCACGCATAACCCTTCCCCCTTCATTTATCAAATCGATTGAAATGTTAAGTCACTCTTGTGTGCAAATATAATTTCCGTCTTCATCCACTTCGATTGAATAGTCCTTACGCAAATCGATTCCAGCCCTTTCAAGAGCATCATCTAAAAGCATCACACTAGCAGTTAAACTCCAGTGAACTTTCACTCGTTTCATTGTGCATCCTCCTCATTTATCACATCGTGTGTTGTGATAACTTGTTCATATTCCCCTGAACTATCTCGTATTGTATAATTTTGTAAACACTTTGATTTTTAAGGGGTCTACTGCATGTTTCTACCGATTATTAGTATCTTGATGAGTATCTGGTTGTTTAGAGAAGCAAAACTACGTAATGAAAACAAGTTCTTATGGGCAATTCTCGGGATTTTATTCTCATTTTTAGCTATAGGATTTTTTCATTTAAAACATCGGAACCGAATTCAAGGAATTGTTGCCTTGATCTTTGGAGTGCTTATCTACTCGATTACCTTGAAAAATTACTTTTCTTAATTACCGTTGTGTTAAGCAGCCACTTTTATAGCAGCTTGGCAGATCGCTATTGGTAAAGACTTGCACTCCGAGTATTCGATGAAAATATAGTTTGAGACAGAAGACAAATTACC